>DATBDZ010000090.1:0-43532 GCA_036276235.1 Humisphaera sp.
GCAGCGAACCCATTTCATCGGCTGGCCTTCGCTCTCGGCGGAACTGTCCCGCATTCGGGACATTTGTCCGGTGTTGCCCGCAAATCGTAGCCGCACGCGGCGCAGCAGCCGGCCATGGCCGCGCGGCGGCGGGCGCGGAGCAGCAGGAAAATCCACAGGGCCGGGAGTATTGACGAAACACCGATTACGGCCAACAGGCGGACGCCGACAGCGGAATGGGCGGCGACCTGAAAGGAGCGCGTCGGAAGGCCGCTGCTCGCCCGGGTCGGCGTGGTTTGCCAGATGATCAGAGACCCGTCGGCGCCGGGCGAGAGGCTCGTCGCCGCGCTTGGCGGCACCGCCTCATGAATCCAGGTCGAGTCCATGTCGTGCTGCCATTGCGGCGTGCTCCCCGGCGGCAGCAGCATGGTCGATCGCGTGCTCAGCAGCCACCCGCTGGACGCCTGAATCATGTGCGAATCAATTGTGTGTGCCGAGGCAGAATACAGATGCGAAGCCCAGACATCGGCAGCGAATAACCCGCGCAGCCAAAGCCCCATAGTCGCCACGCAGAGCAACAGGGAGATCAGCGCCAATCCGTTCCACGCGACCTGCCGCAGACGTTTCACGTGGGTATCTTACCACGGCGGCGTGCCGGATTGGCCGATGTCGCTCTGCGTCGGCAGACCGATGGAGCGGCAGTGTCGGTGGGCCAACGTAGCTCGAGTGACTAACCGCCGGCGCAAACGCAGCGGCTTCACCACGGCGAAGCTCCATGGGCGTTTCAGAATGGCGTACTTGGAGAACGCCGGCTTTCCGACGAGTCTGGGCAACCGCACGAGGTCACTCGCACGGGATGGTTCTTCAGCCCCTTGCGCTTCGGGATCGCGTTGGTGCGCTGCTCGCTCTTGATCGTGTCGATGATCGCACCGCGTCGGGGAAACTTGCCTGCCACAGGGACCTCGTCTGCGACCGGATAAGTTGAGCGGCCGCGGCGGCGCACGCGTAACGCTCGACCGCAAATGAAGTATACCGCCGCCGCGGTCCGCTCCACCGGCGGGTTATGCCGCGTCGCCCGGAAACCGATTTCCGACGAAGCCCAGAACGACGCCCGCGAGCATTCCCCACAAGAAGCTATTTGCGAATGCGATCAGCCATGCCGCTGGCGAGTCGGCGGCGTTCAACATCGACGTGAGATATATGCCCGGAAATCCCAGCACATGACCAATGACGTAAGCAGTTGATCCGCTGCCGCCGAGGTACCCTAAGAAGGCCGAAAGCAGAAACGCCACGAAGTGGATGATCGAGACATTGAGTGCTACAACGACCGCGGTTGACGCATGAAAAGTGCGACGCCCGCGGCGCGTTCGCGAAGCCGCGTAGTCAATCGTTATGGGTTGGCCATCGTTCTGCGGCATAACCTTTTAGTGTCCTGCCCGACGGCGCAACATAACCCCGGCTGACCCTCGTCAGCTTGCCCGCGTCGGGGCCACTTATCAAAGCAATTTTTCTGTTGGCGGATTGTCGTGTTCCCGCGGGGAGTGTTCCGATTTCACTTTATTTGCACATTCAGGACAGACACCGGAAACGTTGCCGGTAAGGTCATATCCACAACTTATACATCTTCCATTCGCGCGCCAGATGTCCGCTTGGATCATGCTCAGAATCAGGTGGAATGATCGCCACAGCCATCTTAGGGCCACCGCAACAGGCCGGAGCATCACGATCAAAATGCTGGCCAGCAGAAAGATACCGGCAGATATTTTGAGCGGCTGAATGTCCGATGTGAGCGCGATCACCGCAACAATGACAAGGATCATGTACAGGCGGATCAGCACCATCTAATGCTACCACCTGATTGCCCCAACCGGATACAATGCCCGCATGAAAGCCAAGCCCGCACTGAAGCGTTAGGGGGAACACCGCTGCTTCCGTCAATAGGTTTCCGTTGCCAGTTGTCTGTCGTGCGGCGGAGCCGAGTCTCCGAGCGCGCGGATGCCCGATCATAAAAAAATTTTTCGCGCGGCGGCGGTACCCAGCGGCTGCTCGTAACTCCTCGTCGCCACGATGGTTAACTTAAGCCTAACGCAGATCCATTTCTCCTCTCCGAAAAAATCTTCGGATTTTGTTTTTTGCGTGCAAGGGTTTTCGGAACCGATTGATGCGCAACTCCTTAATTTAAAACAACTTAAGGTGCGCATTTTTCACGACCCCGGGGCGCGACGCTAAGTCCCGCCTGCATCACAATTTACCAAACAAAACGTTGACAAAGTGTATGTATAAATAGAGGAGTATGGTTTTTCTGAGAAACGTCGGCATGCAGGGACGTAGGGACCAAGGCACGAAGGGTTGTCGATCTTCGCATTCTTCGTGGCCCTTCGTGGTCCGTTCGTGCCCATCGTGGTCGCCTGCTCCGGGTCACGGCAGACTTGGCGCAACAGGGTTGTCGTGGTGCGCGGAACGTTGAATTTTGTTGCGCCGTACCCCGTTGGCGGTTCAAAAATGGCTGGGAACAGGTACTCATTGAATGATGACTTACGTCAAATGATTGCCGCCCTGCGACTGATTGAAAATCACGCCAGGAGTCGTGCGGAGTCGCGCCAAACCCTGTTGGCGGGCTGGGAAACGGGTCGAACCGGTCGGCAATCGCGCGACCGATGCCGCTCCAAAATTGATGTAAGTCACCTAAAACGGGCGGGTACGAGGCCGGCGCGACAAAGAGCTGTCGCGCAAAACTGTTCGCGCCCTGTCGCGCGGCAAGAATGCGACATGGTTTCGAATTTCAAGTTTCGGGTTTCTGGTTAAAGGCTCCCCGCTTCCCCGAAACCTGAAACCTCAAACCCGATGCGACACCATGCAACGCCACGGATGATGCAATGCAACGAAATGATGAGTTTTTTGATGCAAAACATTACATCGGCGCGGAGCCAGGAGGAGGCTGCGCGGTAAGTGCGACTGTCGTGCGATCCCCCTCCGCTGGCCCTTCCACGGTGTACCGGTGGGCGGGAATCAGAGAGCATTCCCAGGTTCGTGGCTGCCCGTCGTCAGGATCATCGGCTTGCCTTGGTGACAGGCCGAATTAGTCCATTATCGGTTTGGGGCGGATGAGTTATTGTCGCCCAAACTTCATTGAGAGTGTTGAAATGAACGGCATCAAACAAGGAAACACAATCTCCGACGGCGCGGCTCACAAGGGCTGGCTCATCGGCCGCTTCATCGACGAAGACCCGATGCGGCAGACACACGAGGTCGAGGTGAAATGGGGCATTCATAAGGCCGGCGAAACTAATCGCGGCTTTGCCGCCGACCAGGTGGCTCGGTCGATGTCGGTGCTTATCCGCGGGCGATTTCGGCTGACTTTTCGCCGCGGGAATGTGACCGAGGAAATCCTCCTGGAAAAGGAAGGCGACTACGCCATGTGGCTCCCCGGCGTCGAGCACACCTGGGCCGCCGAGGCGGAGGGAGAGACGGTTATTCTCACGGTGAGGTGGCCGTCGTTGCCGTATCAGCAGGTTGAGCGGAGGTAGGATTACGCTCAATTCTTCTTGTCCGCGTTGTAGACCGCATTCGCCTCGGCTTTGCCGCCTTTAAGCGTGATCTTCTGCGTTTGTTCCTTGTACTTTTCCTGCCAGAAGACCAGTTCGTAGTCGCCGTCGGGGAGGCCGGTGGTGTCGATTTTGTAGGTTCCATCCTCGCCGGTGACGGCATAAAACGGATTATCGAGCACGCGAATCCATGCGACCATCCAGGGATGGACATCGCACTTGACCTTGATGTCCTCGACGACATACGGTCCGAGATTGATCGGCGCTGAGCCGCCGGGCATTCCCTTGTTGACCGCGTTGTTGACGATCGGCATTGTGTGGACGTTGTGCAGAACAGGATCGGTGGTTTTCGTCAGGACCGGCTGGCCCGCCTGCACCGCCACCACGTGCGGCACATACACGCACCCTTTCTGATCGAGCACTGCCTGCTGCGGCTTGCCGCCCTGAAGGGTTTTGCCGGCCGGCGTTTTGATCGACACGACGACGTTCGCCAATTCACCCTTCTCGCCGGCGACGACGGTTTCTTCGTACACCGGGTCTTTGTGCATCTTGGCGCATTCGGGATTGGCCTTGATCGCGGCGATCTCCGGCATGTCAGGGATCTTGCCGGTCAGCGTCACCTTGCCGGTGATGTCGGCAAAGCAGGTCGCGCTCAGCGAGATGCAGATTGTTGCGATGATGCCATGAAATCGACGAATTCGATTGGCGTGATTCATGCAAACGGTACTGCGGCAGGAGGCGATTTGTTGTTAGCGAATTCGGTCGGAGAAATCATTCAAGACGGGATTAGGTTTACGATCAAGATTAGGATTAGGAATGGGATTAAGAGCAAGATTCAGATTAAGATTATGAGCCCGTAGGGTGCGCTCAATATCTATTCCAGCGATTCGTAAGAATGCTGCTCCTTCTCCCACACGTCGATGATCGAACGGCCTGCGATCTCAAACTCCTCTCCGTCGATCGGTCGCCACGCAAGCACTTTTGAAGGACGCTTGACGTTGATCCCCCAGTAATCACCGATCCCGTTGCCGCCAAAAAAGATCACATCCGATATCCACGAGGGCGAAAACTCTTGCTGGCGGATGAAGGTATTGTACGGGACCATTCCCTGATCCCCGAAGAGAGGCCACAGAAATCCGGCATTTGTGGTGCCGCGCAGACCATTAAATGCGCGATAGATCTCCTGTAGCGTCGGAGGAATCTCCTGAGCCAATTCCCGCGCTGCCCGCGCTATCTTGTCGGGCTTTGCGCTGGGTCCAAGCGACTTGATTTCGATGCCGCGCTTCTTCAACTCCGCAATCAACTGCTGACGGGTTCGGCGCTTCATGATCGTCGATCGGCTTACTTCATTAAACTTGCCAGCTTATCCTTCACCGCTTCGCCCCAAATATCGTAACCCTTTGCCGCAGGGTGGAGGTTATCCGGGCGGAAGGAGCCGGGGAGGAAGACGCCTTTTTCATCGAGGAATTTGGAGCCGATATCGTAGTAGAAGACGTGTTGCTGGTCATCGAGCTTTTGGATGATTTTGTTGCACTGGGCGATGCGGTCGCGGACTGGATCGCCGGGCGTGCTGCGGGGGAAGATCGCCAGCAGCAGGATTTTGGCATTGGGGAAATCCTTGCGCATCTCCATCACCACCGCGCCGATTCCTTCGGCAATTTCGGCGGGCGTGTTCGGGCCCATGTTGTTGGTGCCGATCATCAGCATGATCGCCTTGGGGGAGAAGCCCTGGCCTTCCCCGTTCTTGAGGCCCCAGAGAACGCCTTGCGTGGTGTCGCCGGCGATGGCGAAGTTGGCGGTTTTCATGCCGCCGAAATACTTCTGGAACATCGCCTTGTTATCCTCGCCCTGCACCCACCAGTCGGTGATCGAGTCGCCTTCCAGGAGAAAATCGATGTCGCCCTTCTTGGCGGTTTCGACGAACCCTTCGTGGCGAGGCCCCTGCCGCTGAGCGGTCTGCGTATACGTGGCGGCGGTGTTGGGCCGCGGCGCCTGCACCTCCAGCAGCGAGCGATATTTCTCGAGCAGCGGCTTGGCCGGCGAGCTATCGGAATCGACAAACCTGCGGAGCGCATCATTGATCTGAGTCAGCTCGGCGGGCGTCGGCCGCGGAATCGCCACCTGCGGCGGCACCGGCGCCGGCGGCCCGATTTGCACGGGAGCAAACCCGCGTCCACGGCCGCCACCAAATCCGCCACGCCCCTGAGCCGCCGGCTGCGTCGCCGGGGCTTGGGCCAGAGCGATGCTGGCGGAGCAGACAATCGTTAGTACGGAGAGGACGTTGAGCAGATTCGTTCGCTTCATTGAGGATTTCCTTCCAGAATTCGGGAAAACGATGCAGTTTGGAAGCTTCACGCGAGGGCTTTCTCGCCGAAGAGGTTGCCGACTGACGCCTGGCCAGCCGCCAGCGTGATCGACAATATGCCGCCCGCAGGCTGGGTGGTGATGATCCCGGTCACCGGCACCAAGCGCACGACATATGACCCGGCGGCCAACCCGGTGAAGGCCCAGTTGCCGCCGATGTCAGTAGTGGCCGATCGATCGCCCGCGTCAAGTTTACCGTTGTTGTTCAGGTCCAGATAGACGGTCCAGAGGCCGACTCCAAACTCGCCGTTGTCGATCTTACCATCTCCATTGGCATCGTCGAAAACCTTGCCAGAAATGGAAGATGGCGGAACGGTCACGACATCGGTAAATATCACAGTGTTCGACTTATTTCCCTTGGCGTCGGTGATGACCTCGCTCACGGTGAGGGAGCCGCCCTTCAGAAAAGTGTGGTTTGTGGCGGGGATCGCGCCAACCGCTGAAAGAGTGAGAACGGTATCCGGCGAGCCATCGCCCCAGTTCACATCGACCTTGAACGGTCCCGTCGCACCGAACTGGAGGAACGATCCGAGGGCGACGAGAGTTTTCGTTCCGAGCGTGGTCGATTGTTTAGGCGCGGCGGTAATCTGGACGAGTGGTTGTGCTTCGACCGCGCCGATATCCACCACGCCGTTGAAAATCCGCGGCAAGCCGCGCTGGTCGGCGGTAATGCCGGCAGGGATCAACGCGTTGGAACCTTTGTCGATCACGGGGCTTCCCGGTAGCGGCAGCATGCTTAAGGTCGGTCGTCCGTTGTCGGCGAGGGGCCCAACTTTGGGATCGATCGGCGAGGCGGCATTGCCTTTCAAGTCGCTGGCAACCCATCCCGAGCTGCCGGCCGTATTCCCAATGAGATTGAATCCAAGGGAAACAAATGTCCCGGCCGCGTCACCGGTCTTTGGCAAGGTTTCGATATTGCCGGCAACGATGGTGTTTGCGAGCCTGAACGCGCGGCCCGATTGATTATTGACGTTAATGCCGCCGCCGGCGGGCGCCGTATTCTTCGCAATGGTAACATTATTCAATCGAACCGGTCCAAAGCTGGAGATGGCGCCGCCAGCACCCGTACCGGTAACTACATTTCCCTCCAGAGTCACGTTCGTGAGCACGACATCGCCGTTATCCTGGTTGATCGCGCCGCCGAAATGACGAGCTTTGTTTCCAACAAAAAGGGAATCATTGAGCGTCAAATGCCCGGAATTCTCGATCGCCCCGCCGCGGTCGGCCGGCAGGGAGGTTCCCTCCGCCGCCCCGTTGGTGAAGGTAAGACGGGACATCGCCGCCGTCACGTTTGCTTGAATCTTAAAAGCGCGAGTCAGCCCATTGCCGTTGAGGGTGACCCCGGCGGCCGGACCGGTAATGGAGGTCGCCTGCTTGGCGTTGGAGAGGACGAGTTGCTTACTGAGGGTAATCGTCTTGGGGATCGCGAAGACAGCGGGGCTAAAGGTGATTGCCGTTGCGCTCGCGCTCGTGTTCGCGATGGTGACCGCATCTCGCAGGCTCACGGTTGGGCTGCCGACGGGGTCGATCTGGTCCAGCGTCGTGTTCACCACGACACTGGTAAGCAGAGCGCGGCCTTCCAAAGGTTCGGCAATCGGCTGCCGACGTGCTGCAGGATGCGAGGCGGGATATTCACGGGGGTTACGCACGCGCATGGTTCTTCCTTCCACTTGAATTGCCGCCGTATGAGTTAAATCGGGATCGGCCTCCGGCGATTCCAGACCCTCCCGGCCATGAGATCAACAAATGTGACTCTCCACCGGCCGTATTCTCATGCGGCGGCGCGAGCAAGATTTATATAGCAAGATCACCGCGCTGCCGCAAACGAGAAACGCCGGAGATGTCCTGCATGAAGCTATCCTGCACCCGGAACTATTGGGCCGCTTTGGTTACCGACCCCTCGCCGCGTTTCGCCCGGCGGCACTCGGATCACCCGTTGGCGGCGGGGCATGATCTTCCTTGGCCGGCGGGCCAAGAAGCTCGGTGAAGATCGGCTTGAGCGCATCGGCCCAGGTTTGATACCCCTGGATGTCCGGATGCAGCTTGTCGCTGTTCATCATGCCGGGCAAAAGCTTGCCGTCCTTGTCGGTCAGCTTTTCGTTGATATCGAGATAGCGGGTCTTTTTGCCATCGGCCAACTTCGCGAGATTCTGGTTGACCTTGTTGATCGTCGCGTTCATGGCGGCGTTGTCGTTGCGCGGGAAGATTGCCGTGACAATAATGACCGCATCCGGCGCTTTGGCGCGGCAGGTTTCGACGACCGCCGTCAGGCCCTGAGTGATGTCCTCGACTTTCGCGTCGTTGGATGGGCCGGGAACATTGTTGGTGCCGGCGAGCAGGACGATGATCCTGGGATTGACGCCATCGAGCTCGCCGTTCTGGAGCCGCCAGAGGATATTTTCGACGCGGTCGGCGCCCCAGCCGAAATCGGCGGCGTTCCAGCCGAAGAAGTTTTCCTTCCAGTTGGCAAGATACTTCGGATAGTCGGCCGCGCCCCAGCGGCGGATGATCGAATCTCCTTCAAAGTAGATGTCGATCTTCCCTTGCTTTGCCTTGGCAAGAAGTTGCGTGTGGGCGAGCTGCGAGTTGGCATCCGCGCGCGGGGAGGGTTGGCTCGCCGGGCCGGCGCACGTGATCGCAGAGAGGAATCCAGCGATGATGCATGTTGTGATGACGATCTTGCCGCGATTCATGAAATGTCCTCGGGAACGATGACTTGGCGGGATAAATCCCGCCCGATGTTCTGTGAAGCAAACGGAGATCGGATTTCTCCCTCGCCCCTGTACTCAGGGAAGAGGGTTGGGGTGAGGGGACGAACGCGTCAATTTGCGAACCGCATGACATCGCGACCCGCTGTCCCCTCACCCTGCCCTCTCCCCTGAGTACAGGGGAGAGGGTTCTGAACGTGCGCAGCTCAACTTTTGTAGGATGGGCGTACTCGCCCACCCTACAAAATGATCCATCACTTCGCCGGCGGTGCCGGAATATACGCGGCGATCCACTCGAAGAACGTCGGGAAATTCGGGACGGAAGTATGACCACCGGAATGTTGGCGCCAGGCGAGGTCGCCGCCGATGAGTTGATCTACGGGCGGCATCGGGTCTTTGAGGAAATCGCCGGGGGTTCCGAGGTCCTTTTTGCCGAGCAGTTTGTAGACGGGGCCGGCGAGGATGGCCGCCATGAAGCTGCCGTGGGCATCGACCCACTTGGGATCGCCCTTGGATTCGATGCCGTAGCTGATCAGGCATGGCCGCGGGGCGCACAGGGCGATCAGCTCGTGTGAGTCGACGGGAAGATCGGAGGCGTTTTTGGAGCCGAAGCTCGCCTCGGCGGCGCCGTACTTGATGAAGTTTCCGGCCATCCAGTAGTACTCGCCGCCGGTGAGATTTTCGACGGCTTCGCCGAAATCGTGGCGATGCAGCTTGGCGCCGCCTTCGCCCGAGGAGGCGACAAACGCGACGGCGACGCGCGGCTCAAAGGCCTCGGCGACAACCGCCGCCTTTCCATAACGCGAGACACCCTCGACGCCGACTTTCTTCGGATCAACATGGGCATCCGGGTTGGCTTCGAAGTAGTCGATCAGGCGGCTGACACCCCACTGCCAGGCGCGGAGCGCGCCCCAATCGTCGGGCTTGCGCGGCTGGCCCTTGGTGGTGAGGCCGATGATCCCCTGCCGCAGCGCGTTGCCGCCGGCGTCGGGCTGAATGCTGCCGGGATTGAGATAGCCGTAGCCCCAGCCGTGCGCGAGAGCCTGCTGGGTCCAGGGGATTGGGCCGTTGGCCCCAGGACCTCCGGGGCCGGCGCCGCCGCGGCGCTGTGCGTTGGCGGGTTGCGTTGCGGGCCCCGCTCCGCCCCGTGGCCCGCCGCGGGCAGCGCCGCCGCCAAATCCGCCGAAAGCGCCGCCGAACTCGATCAGGATCGGCACGGGTCCGCTGGCATTTGCGGGAACAGTGAAGCTGGCCTGCACATTGACTGTAATTTGTGGGAATGCGCTATTATCAACATGGCCGACTAATGTTTTGCTGACCGTGGGAATGCCGTTAATGTCGGCTTGAGTGGTGTTGGTGACTTCCCAAGTAACCTTCGGCACGTTCGCTGGTATGCGGCCATACACCTCGCGCTCAAAATCCTCGACGATCTCCGCGCGGCGTTTGGGCCACTGCGCGGCGGTCGTGACCTTCGTCCCATCCTTCATCGTGAGCACATCGGGCAGCGTCGGCATCCAATCGTTGGCGGTGGCTTCATCGAAGCCCTTGCCGGTCTGATTGCTGCCGCTCTTTCCCGGGCGAAGCTTTGTGATGCCCAGTTGCTCGTTCATGTTCTGATGATCGTCGTAGCCTTCAGGGATGTAGGCCGGCCGAGGCGCCGCCCCGCGGCCAAAGCCGCCACCGAATCCGCCGCGCGCGGGTTGGGTGGCAGGTTGCTGCGCTTGCGCCGATGCGGCAAGTGGGATGAGCGCAATCGCAAAGAATATCGCGCCAAGCCCGGACGCGCATGTCAATGGAAGTTTCCCCCAATGAGATCGTGTTCCGCTAGCCATTGGTTTCTCCTTCGCTTTCGAATCGGAGGGTCGATGCAAATTCGTGCCGCTGGCGGGACGCAACCCGCTATATTGTTCGCGGCGCGAACTTTATCATACCAGAAGTGATTGAAAGGTAAAACAAGAATCATGATACAGAGGATTGCGAAGCGACTTTCCCGAGCGTGGCGAACCAGCCTCTGGGGTGGGGCAGACATTCTTGTCTGTCCGAGTCCGCGAGTGATGGCATTCTTGCCACCCGAGCCGACTCGAATCCGTTCGGGAGGGACAAGAATGTCCCTCCACTCACGAATTCGATGGCAGACAAGAATGTCTGCCCCACCGACGCTAGTTTTGCCTTGCATCGCCATGCTGCTCACGCTCGCGATTGCGCAAGCTTCGTGTGCCAGCGCGCCGGCCACGGCGCCGTCCACAGTCGAGCAGTGGGACGTTTTTGAAATCTCTCTCACCGGTCCCGAATCAGGAAACCCCTTTGTCGATGTAGCGATCTCCGCGCAGTTCACGGGTGAGCAAACAAGCATCCTCACGAAAGGCTTTTACGACGGCGATGGCACTTACCGCATCCGCTTCATGCCGATGCAACAAGGCGTTTGGAAATATCAGACCATCAGCAACATCGCCGAGTTGAACGGCAAGACCGGCGAATTCGCCGCCGTCAAACCTTCGCCCACCAATCATGGTCCGGTTTCGGTGCGCAACACCTATCACTTCGGTTACGGGGATGGCACGCCCTTCTGGCAAGTCGGCACGACCGCTTACGCCTGGACCCATCAGGGCGATGCGCTGGAAGAAACGACGCTCAAAACGCTGGCGGCCTCTCCGTTCAACAAGGTTCGGATGTGCGTCTTTCCCAAGAGCTACAACCACAATCGCAACGAGCCGGTTTATTATCCGTTCGTCGGCACGC
This sequence comes from Humisphaera sp., assembly GCA_036276235.1. Taxonomy (GTDB): domain Bacteria; phylum Planctomycetota; class Phycisphaerae; order Tepidisphaerales; family Tepidisphaeraceae; genus JANWHF01. Next base: position 11,336 of record DATBDZ010000090.1, read on the forward strand.
CGCCCAATCAATGGGATTTCACGCAATTCAATCCGGCGTTCTTTCGGCATCTCGAGAAGCGCGTCACGGATTTGCAGGATCTGGGAATTGAGGCGGACGTGATCCTCTTTCACCCGTACGATCGCTGGGGCTTTGCCAACATGGGGGCGGCAAACGATGACCTTTATCTGCGCTATGTCATCGCACGCTTGGGCGCTTATCGAAATGTCTGGTGGTCGATGGCTAACGAATACGACTTTGTCCGCACCAAGCGCGAGGCGGACTGGGATCGGCTGCTGCAGATTGTGTGGAAGGAGGATCCGTATGGGCATCTGCGCTCGATCCACAACGGCACGATGATCTACGATCACACCAAGCCGTGGATCACGCATGTGAGCATGCAGAATGGCTCGGCCGTCGAGGACTCCGGGCGGGCGGAACTCTATCGCGATGTGTATCGCAAGCCCATCGTTTACGACGAAGTGAAGTACGAAGGAAATATTTCCGAGCGATGGGGCGCGCTGTCGGCGGAGGAACTGGTTCATCGCTTCTGGGAGGGGCTGATCGCCGGCACGTATGTCGGGCATGGAGAAACATATCTCCATCCGGAAGACGACGTGCTCTGGTGGTCCAAAGGCGGGGTCCTGCGCGGCCAAAGCCCGCCGCGATTGGCGTTCCTCCGCAAGATTATGGAAGCCGGCCCGCCGGAGGGTTTCGAGCCGATCGACAAATGGCAGGACAGCCACACCGCCGGCAAATCGCCGGATTATTTCCTCATCTACTTCGGAGGCAGCACACCCAAAACATGGCCATTCGAATTAACCAAATCCGGCGGCGTGATGGATGGAATGAAGTATCAAGTAGACGTGATCGACACCTGGAACATGACGATCACGCCGGAGGCTGGCCAATTCGTCACACGAAAAAGGGATAGCTACACGTTCGAGGATGTGAACAAACGAGTCGTCAGCCTGCCGGGGCGGCAATGGATGTCAGTGCGAGTCCGTCGGGTCGAATGAACTCCGGATGGCGACCCGCTCTGATGTCGCAGGTGCAGACGCGGAATCTCAAGTTTCGATCTGCGGCCGATACATCGCGGGGTCGGTGAACCCCGCCATCCAGGCGGCGGCCTGATGGCAGGTACGCATATCGGGCGGGACGCGCAGAAGATATTGCCGCGCGGTCGACGGACAAAGGCATAGAAGATAGCAATGTCGGAGCGATTCGACGCGCACAAGCTTGCGCGGGCCGCCGGCGTCGGTGTCGGCATCGATGACGCGCGTGTTGCATCGATCAAGCGTCGCCTGGGCGCCGGCACGCTCCAGCATGACCCGCCGAAGCTCCGCGTTGGGTTCCTGAATGATTTCCAGCGGATCGAGCCGCTCCGGGTGAAAGACAACATCGGGCGGCACCAGAACGCTCCGCCATAACACCCGCGCGCCCGCAAGCGATGCCGGCAAATCGCGCAATCCCGAATCGGCCACGTCGATCGGGCCAATCACTTGCAGATCGTCCGGCAGCGTGGTCAGAAACGGGCAGTCGGCAACGCTCAGCGCCGGGACGAATCCGCGCGGCCGCCAACCTCGGCGCGCCCAGGGCGTCGAGGTCGAGGGCTGCGAACGTTTCACATGCTGGCCGGCCGTCCCGACCTTCGTTGCGACACCGATTGAGGCCAACGAGCGGCAGCCGGTCAGATCGAGGGCGCCGGGAATTGTCAGGCAGTCCGGAAGTGATTTCAGCGCGGAGCGTCGCCGCAGAGTAAGATTGCCGTTGAAGGACATCGCGGCAGGGATTGATTCCAGTGCCGAGCAGTCGGAAAGGTCGACGTTTCCCTGAACAAGAATCTCGTCGGTGGGCGCTCTGCCTGTGAGCTACAGCCCGGCAGCGGGCGAATTCTGGCAGTGTGACGGCGATGAGTCAAACACCTTCGGACACAAACTATTAATGCCGCACATCACGAGATTGGATCGCCCTTTTTGCATTCCGGCTGCTTGCAACCGGCCATGCATGCCGATAAAAGTTTATCGGACGCGCATGGTTTCGGGTTTCAGGTTTCGGGTTTCAGGTTTTAACACCGTAGATCCGCAACTCGAAACCTGAAACCCGAAACCTGAAACCCATTTACCTTGAAGTTCAACTTAGTAGACAAAATCGAGCATCTTTCGGATCAGAGGATCGTAACGGTGAAGTACGTCAGTCTGGCCGAGGAGTATTTGGCGGACCATTTTCCAACGTTTCCGGTGCTGCCGGGCGTGATGATGCTGGAATCGGCGACCCAGGCGGCGGCGTGGCTCTATCATCACCGCACGAACTTCGGCCGCTCGATGGCCGTTCTTAAGGAGGCGCGGAACGTGAAATATGGCACGTTTGTCGCGCCGGGCCACTTTTTGCGCATGGAAGTGGAGTGGGCGAAGGAAACCGCCGGCGGCGCCAGCTTTAAGGCGACGGGCTTTGTCGGCGGAGCCGCCCGCGGGGAATCGCAAGCCGTCCAGATGCGGCTGGAGCTGGCCTGCTTCAATCTGGCAGACAAAAATCCGGAGCTGGCTACAATCGACGACCGGGTGCGCGAGCACAACCGCAGTCGCTGGGAATTGCTTGGTTCGCAAATCAAGGATGTGAGTCTGGCTTAGCAAAGAAGGCTCGTGAACGATCCCTCTAACAAGTCCCATGGATGGGACGAGGCAAGATGACGACTATGACCATGCCACGGGAAGAAATCTACAAGAAGGTACAGAACGTTCTGGTGGACGCGCTGGGTGTCGATGAGGAAGACGTGACGCCGACGGCGGTCATCAAGAATGATCTGGGGGCCGAGAGCATCGATTTCCTGGACATCAGCTTCCGGCTCGAGAAGGCGTTTGGCATCAAGATCGGCAAGGGCGAGATGATGCCGGAGAACGTCGCCACCGATCCGAATTTCGCGCAGGGCGGAAAGGTGACCCCCGCCGGCATCGCGGAATTAAAGAAGCGCATGCCGCACTCGGATTTCACGGCTTTCGAGCAGGACCCGACGGTGGACAACATGAGCAAGCTGTTTACGGTCGATGCGATCGTGAATTATGTCGAGGGAAAGTTGAAAGCGGCGTGAATAAGTTGCCTGTGCGAAGGCAAAATAAGTTGTTAGTTGTCAGTTGCCAGTTGTCAGTAAATGCACATGCGTCTGTTTTCCCACTGACAACTGACAACTGACAACTAACAACTTATTCTGCTTGGCAACTGACAACTGGCAACTGACAACTTATTTCTCCCCATGCGTTGGTTCTGGATCGACAAATTCACGGAGTTCACCTCGCGCACGTCCGCGACGGCGGTGAAGAATGTCTCGCTGGCCGAGGAGCATCTGCACGATCTGTATCCGGCGTTTCCAATCGCGCCGCATAGCCTGATCGTGGAAGGAATGGCGCAGACGGCAGGCATTCTGGTCGGCGAGGCACGGAATTTTGCCGAGAAGGTGATCCTGGCGAAGATCGGCCGCGCGACGTTTCATCGGCTGGTGCGGCCGGGGGACAGCCTTAGTTTTGCCGCGAAGATCGATCAGCTCAATGAATCCGGCGCATCAGTCAGCGGCACAGTGACCTGCGCGAATGAACTGGTGGCGGAGATCGAGTTGATGTTCAGCCACATCGACCAGAACCTTGCAGGCCTGGAGTTTCCCGAGCACAATTTCGTGTTTACCGAGCAGTTCACGGAGTTGCTCAATACGTTTCGGATTGATCCGAAGGTGAGCATCTGAAGGAGAAGTAATGCGTGGTGCGTGATACGCAATGCGTGATGCGTGATGCGTGATGCGTAATTCGTAATGCCTGATGCGGAGTATTTCCTTCCGCATTACGCATTACGCATTACGCATTACGAATCACGCATTACGCATTACGCATCACGCATCACGTCTCCCCCATGCGTCGCGTCGTCATCACTGGTATTGGCGTTGTCTCTCCGATCGGGATCGGAGCTAAAGCCTTCTGGGATAATCTGCTCGCCGGCCAGATTGGCGTGCGGAAAATCGCGGCGTTTGATCCGGGTGGGTTTCCTTCGCAGATCGCCGGCGAAGTGCCGCCCTTCAAGATCACCGACTACGTGCCCAAGAGTTATCGCAAAGCCACCAAAGTGATGGCGCGCGATATCGAGCTTGCGGTGGCGGCGGCGGACGACGCTTTTCGCGACGCCGGCCTGCAATCGCGCGCTTACACCGACTCTCCGACGATCGTCGGCACACGCTTTGGATGCAATATCGGCGCGGGATTGATCAGCGTTGATCTGAATGAGTTGACCGGCGCGATGCACGCGGCTCGTGAGGAGAATCGGCTCGATTTGCCGCGCTGGGGGCGCGATGGGATGAGCCAGCTTACGCCCCTTTGGCTGCTCAAATACTTGCCGAACATGCTCGCCTGCCATGTGACGATCATTCATGAGCTCAAAGGGCCCAGCAACACGATCACCTGTGCGGATGCCAGCAGCCATCTGGCGATCGGTGAAGCTTTCCGCACGATTCAGCGCGGCGACGCCGACCTGGCGATCTGCGGCGGCGCGGAAACCAAAGTCGTCCCGATGAGCCTCATGCGGCAGATTCTGCTCCGCCGCGTGACTGAAACATGTAATGAATCCCCCGCGCAGGCGGTGCGTCCGTTCGATCAAAACGCCAGCGGCACGGTCGTCGCCGAGGGCGGCGGGCTTTTCATCCTCGAAGATTATTCGCACGCCCGCGCCCGCGGCGCGAAGATTTACGCCGAGCTGGCGGGTTTCGCCGCCAGCCAGGACACATATAGCGTCACGCAGCCAGATCCCAGCGGCCGCAGCTACGCCAAGGCGATCACCAAAGCGCTCGATGATGCGATGGTGAAGCCAGACAAAGTGAATCTGCTGGTGCCGCATGGTTTGGGAATTCCGACGCACGATCGCGCCGAGCTCGCCGGCCTGAAATCGGCCTTCGGCGACGCGCTCGCGGATATCCCGATGGCACCAATCAAAGCGCAGGTCGGCAACATCGCCGCCGGCTGCGGCGTCGATGCGGCAGCGGCGGTTCTCTCACTGCGCGAAAGCAAAATCCCCGCGGCGTTGAACACAACCGAAGTGATCGACAACCAAAAACTGAACGTCAGCACGAAGGTGCGCGACGCCGACATCGGCGTGGCGGTGAGCAGCGTGTACAGCCTCGGTGGACAGAACGCGGCGCTGGTTTTTAAGCGGCCGTGATGTGAGCGAGGGATCTGTGTCCCGCGGGAGCGGTTAATGGTCGTCCGCTTTTTCATTGATCCGGACACAGAACTGCCTCACATACAGAATCATGGCGTTTCTCCTTCCGAAGCGCTCGATGTACTTCGCGGGCCATCCGATCACGGCCCGGGTCGAGAGGGAACACGAGTCGCCGAGGGACAGTCACGTGATGGCCGATATCTGAGAGTGATTTATAAGGAGAACGAAGAAGACGGATCGGTTCTCGTCATCACGGCGTATGATCTGAGTGGAAAGGCCAAGTCCGCATTTCGCCGCCGCAAGCGGAGACGACGATGAAAAAGCAGGCAACTCGGAAATCCCGACGCGATCCGAATGTTTATCCAGCCGGCTGGGATTACGCCCGCACTAAGGCCGTCGCAGATTATTATGACGGCCGCAAGGACGAGGCGGTGCTCGATGAGCCGTCGGTCACGCGAGCATCGGTCGGGCTGGTTTGGATGGAAGTCCCACAGGACCTTGTTCCAAAAGTACGCAAATTAATCGCTCAACGCCGGAAGAGTGCGTAGCCAACGGATGTGATCAATCATGCGACGTGTCGTCATCACTGGTATGGGTTGGATCACGCCGATGGGTCATTCCATCGAGGCGGTGTGGAAGCGCCTGCTCAAGGGCGAGTCGGGCATCGCGCGCACTTCGCTGTTTGATGCCTCCACGTTTCCAACCGGCATCTCGGCGGAAGTAAAGGATTTTCGGCTGGCGGATCATATTCCGGATGTCTCGCAACATGCCGTCGGCGGACGAAATACACAGTTTGCGTTGGCGTCCTGCGCGCAGGCTTGGAAGGCGGCGGGATTGCCGGCGCTGGGTGATTCGGTTGCAGCCGAATCGCTGGATCTGGATCGCATCGGCATCTATCTGGGCAGCGGCGAGGGGTCGCTCGATTTTGATGCGTTCACGCAGACCTGTCTTTCCGCCTGGGATGCGCAGGCGGGCGCGACGGACATGGTGAAGTGGGCGAAGCTGGCGATGGAAACGATGAACGTGACACGCGAGCTCGAGCAGGAACCCAACATGCCGCTCTCGCATCTGGCGCTGCTCACCGGCACGCGCGGGCCGGCGCTCAATTGTCTGACCGCCTGTGCCGCTTCGACGCAGGCGATCGGCGAGGCAACCCAAATCCTCCGACGCGGCGAAGCCGACGTCATGATCGGCGGCGGCGCGCATTCGATGATCCACCCGTTCGGCGTGACCGGCTTCAACCGTCTCACCGCGCTCTCAACCGCAAATGAAGATCCGCCGCGCGCCAGCCGCCCGTTCGATGCCCAGCGCGGCGGATTCGTGCTCGGCGAAGGCGCGGGAATGGTCATCCTCGAAACCCTCGAACATGCCCAACGCCGCGGTGCGAAGATTTTGGCGGAGGTCGCCGGTTATGGCTCAACCGCCGACGCCTATCGCATTACCGATCAGGATCCCAATGGCATGGGTGCGATCGTCGCGATGCAGGAAGCGCTGCGAGATGCGGAATTGCAGCCGCAGGACATTCATTACATCAACGCACACGGCACCGGCACGCGCGAGAATGATGGCAACGAAACGGTTGCAATCAAGGAAATCTTCGGCGCGGAACTGGCGCCCAAGGTGCCCGTCAGCAGCATCAAGAGCATGATGGGTCATCTCATCGCGGCGGCAGGCGCGGTGGAATTGATCACCTGCGTGCTGGCGATCCGCGACAACATGCTGCCGCCGACAATGAACCTTGAGCATCCCGATCCGGAATGCGATCTGGATTATGTCCCCAATCAAGCGCGGCCGGCCCGCGTCGATGTTGCCATGAGCAACAGCTTCGGATTCGGCGGACAGAATGACACGCTCATTGTGAAACGATTCGCCTGACCTCGCCCACCCAAAAAAGGGCAAACCCCCCGAGGCCTCATGCCGGCAACGAGGGGTTTGCGCAGTGCAGAGAACGTCCAATCGGAACAAAAGGTTACTTACCGTGATCCGGCTTTTCGCCGGTGGCCATTTCGAGCTGATCGATGGCCAGATTGATGCCGTCCAGAGCTTGGCGACGGTGTTCCCGAGGGTCGGGTTCCCGTGAGCCAACAGCCTCAAGATCCTTTTTAGCGCGGCGCAGATCCTCGAGCGCGTCGCGTAGCGGGTGGCGTTCGTCAGCGGCGGCTGCCGGAGTGGGAGCCGTTATGATCCCATACGTACCGATCCCAGCCAATCCAGCGCCCAATCCACCGAGAACAGCCAATTTTGCCAAAGTCATACGATCCTCCACGAAGCAGGGTCTACTGAAGCATCTCGCAGTCGAGCCCGCGAGGCAGCGCGGCACCGTTGCCGCGACGTTGCCAAGGCTGGCAAATGGCGTTCCTCTGATGCCGTTTAGGCGGAAAATCGCCTGGCAAAGTTTGACGCGGCCCCGCTCGCGATGTAAAGTGCCTGACCTTTTCACGCCCGCCACCGTATTAAGATTTGAAAATCGTGGCGTCGAATTGCAGCGGGCGACGGCGCTATTATCCTGCAATATCAACTTTAGAAGGGCCAAGCGCAATGCGTGCAAGTGAAATTCGCCGAGGTCAGGCTGTCATCGTCGATGGCAAGCTCTACGTCGTCACCAACGCCGACCACAACACTCCCGGTAACCTGCGGGCCAAGGTGCAGTTCAAGATGCGCGATGTCTCCAAAGGAACCATCCAGGACAAGCGCGTCGGCGCCACCGATGACATCCAAACCGCCACCCTCGATCGGCGGCAGGTCGAATATCTCTACAGCGACAACGAGGGCCACGTCCTCATGGACTTGGAAACCTACGACCAGAACAACATCCCCAAGGAAGTGTTCGGCGACGACATCCTCTATCTCAAGCCCAACACCCAGCTGATGGCCATGTTCCACGAGGGGAAGGTCGTCTCCTACGAAATGCCCAAGACGGTCGATCTGAAGGTGGTCGATACGCCGCCGATCATTAAGGGCGCGACAGCGACGAACCAACTCAAGGAAGCCGAGCTGGAAACAGGCTTCAAAACACGCGTCCCCGGCTTCATCGTGATCGGCGAGACGATCCGCATCAGCACGGAGAATGGGGAGTATTTGAGTCGGGCGTAAGTAGTTAGAAGGCAGTAGGCAGTAGGCAGAAAAGAAAGGCAGCCGTCAGATGTTTCTGACGGCTGTCGCTTTTTTCTGAAATCCATCCTGACTACTGCCAACTGCCTTCTGACTACTCCTGCAATTACGCATGCCCCACCACATCTCCGGCTTCCTGCGATTCTTTATCGAGCGCTTCTTTGAGCGGCGTGAGATGTTTGACGATTTCTCCGAGCACGCGAATCTGTGAAAGCGTTGCGTCGATGCGGATGAGACGGTCAGAGGGATACTTGTCGAGCACCGGACGCGTTTCCTTCTCGAAGACTTCCATCCGCTTGTTGATCACTTCATCGCTGGCGTCGTCGATGCGATTTTCCTTCAACGCGCGGCGGCGCAGGCGCTCGACCATTTTGGCGCGCTCCGCCCGAAGATAGATTACCTTGATGACATCGATCGTGTCGGCCAGCAACTCCGCCTGCTGAACGCTGCGCGGCAATCCGTCGAGCACCAGAAACTCCGTATCGGGACGGAACTGGTTGATCATTTCCATCCCCTGAATGTGCCGCTTCCAGAGCTTGATCGTGAACTCGTCCGGCACCAGTTGCCCGCGGCTGGAATACTCCCAGAACTTGCGGCCCATTTCGCTTGTCAGATCGAGCGAGCGGAAAATGTCGCCGGTGGCGCTGTGATAGAAGCCGGGGATCGTTCCGATGATCTTGCCCTGCGTGCCCTTGCCGCTGCCGGGGGCGCCGAAGAGGAGTATTGCGCGGTAGCGTTTCATAGTTTCCGAACTGCTCGGGATCGACACAGAAATCGAAGGCGTCAAACGCGGCCGATCAAGGGTAGCCGCCTGCCCGTTCCCATTCAATTTCCCGCGCGTCGCCTGCTTCATCGGTACTCCCTTGGCTGAAACCCAAAATTGTTTCGCGAAAGCAAGAGTACCTCATAAATCGTTGGGTGACCAAGGTCTGATAATAATCGCCAGGGACGAAGGGACATAGGGACATAGGGACATAGGGAAGAAGGACGAAGCGGCACCGATCCTTCCTTTCTCCGTCCCTTCGTCCCTTCGTCCCTCCGTCCCTCTGTCCCTCTGTCCCTATTCCTCCGTCTCCTTCAACTTCGCCAGCACGCTGAAATCCTCCAGCGTGGTCACGTCGCCTTTGACTTCTCCGCCGGCGGCTACTTCCTTTAGCAGGCGGCGCATGATCTTGCCGCTGCGGGTTTTGGGGAGGGCCTCGGTGAAGCGGATCTGATCCGGCTTGGCCAGCGATCCGATCTGCTTGCCGACCCACGCGACCAATTCTTTTTTCAGTTCGTCCGTCGGCTTGCGGTTGGCGTCGAGCGTCACGAAGGCGGCGATTCCCTGCCCTTTCATCTCATGCGGCACACCCACCACGGCGGCCTCGGCGACCGAGTCATGGGCCACCAGCGCGCTTTCGATCTCCATCGTTCCCAGGCGATGGCCGGACACATTGATCACATCATCGACGCGCCCCATGATCCAGAAGTAGCCGTCATCGTCGCGGCGTGCTCCATCGCCGGTGAAATAGCAGTTGGGTACATCGCTCCAATATTGCTTCACGTAGCGATCGGGATCGTTGAAAATGCCGCGCAGCATCGCCGGCCAGGGCTTGCGGATAACGAGCAACCCGCCTTGATTGGGCGCGAGCTCCGTACCGGTGCGATCGACCACCGCCACATCGACGCCGAAGAACGGCAGCGTCGCCGTGCCCGGCTTCGTCGGCGTTGCGCCCGGCAGCGGCGTGATCATGACCATCCCCGTTTCTGTCTGCCACCATGTATCAACGATTGGACATCGCTCGCGGCCGATCACCTCGTGATACCACATCCAAGCCTGCGGATTAATCGGCTCGCCGACCGTTCCTAGGAGCCGCAGCGATCGCAGATCGCATCGGTCGGCAAACTCACGGCCGGCCCGCATGAAAGCGCGAATCGCCGTCGGCGCGGTGTAGAAGATCGTCACCCGATGCCGCTCGATCATCGACCAGAAACGCGAGAAATCCGGGAAATTCGGCGCGCCTTCGTACATCAACGTCGTCGCGCCATTGCTCAGGAGGCCATAGAGCACATAACTGTGGCCGGTGATCCACCCCACGTCCGCCGAGCACCAGAAGATGTCTTCCTCGCGCAGATCAAAGACATATCGCGATGTCGTCTGCACGCCCAGCAGATAGCCGGCGGTCGTATGTTGAATACCTTTGGGCTTTCCAGTTGAGCCGCTGGTATAGAGGACGAAGAGAGTATCTTCCGCGTCCATCGGCTCGGCGGGGCATTCGGGGCTCTGGCGGCTGATCACTTCGTGCCACCAGACATCGCGCCCTTCGACCCAACTCATCTTGGCCGGCTGATCCGCCGCCCCGATGCGCTGCAAGACGATGACCTTCCGCACGCGATTGGTTTTCGTCAGTGCATCATCGACGTTTTGCTTGAGCGGCACGACATTCCCGCGCCGATAGCCGCCGTCGGCGGTGATGATGATATCGCTCTGCGCGTCCTCAACCCGGTCGGCAATCGCCTGGCTGGAGAACCCGCCGAAGATGACCGAGTGCGCCGCGCCGATCCGCGCGCAGGCGAGCATCGCGACCGCCGCCTCCGGCACCATCGGCATGTAAATCGTAACGCGATCCCCCTTCTTCACGCCCAGTTCTTTAAGCCCATTGGCGCAGCGGCAGACCATGTCCTTGAGTTGCCGATAGCTGATGCGATGGACCGACCCGCCGCTACCGGGCATGCCGGCGACGGGCTCGCCTTCCCATAGAATTGCCGCCTTGTCTCCGTGCCCGCGATCGATCTGATGATCGAGGCAGTTGTACGCCACATTCAGCTTCCCCCCGACAAACCATTTCGCGTGCGGCGGATTCCATTCCAGCACCTTGTCCCACTTGCGAAACCAGTGCAGATTTTCCGCCATCTTCCCCCAGAAGGCGTCCGGATCGTCGATCGATTGGCGATAGAGCGTGCGGTACTCGTCCATCGATTTGACGGCCGCCCGCAGCGAGAATTCCGGAGGCGGCGGAAAAACCCGCCGCTCCACCAGCGTGGACTCAATCGCGCTAAACGCTTCCGACATGCAACGCCTCCGTACAAAAGCAAATTTGAGTATAGCGTATGGAGGGGAATTTGCGATTTAGCAAAACAGTGTGCGGTTAGCACTAGTCCGCGCACGATTTGGCGATGCAAAATCTGAAAATTGGAGAATGTCGCGCACGAACGCCACGGGCATGCTGTCGCAAGCCCATGCCACCCAATTGGATACCGGGGTGCCATGTCCCACGCTTGCGTTACGCTTGCGTGGGCATGTCTTTCTTCGGATCGTGTCTCCGTGTGCAGAAGTCTCAGACACATGCTCACGCAAGCGTGAGGCATGGCACCCCTGGCACCGATGCCACCCAGTTTGATGCACCATCACAAGATTGGGTGGCATGGGCTCGCGTTAGCGTGCCCGTGGCGATTTTTCGTCCTTCGCAGGTACGCCGAGAGTACGTGACCCCTCGGCATGACGGCGCTCAAGAATCCCTGTCAGGTTTTCCACCCTCCGACGACTAATGCCGGCAACCGCGCTACTGCGGTGGCAGATGCACTGGTTTGTTTCTGGCGCATCGCGTTTTTTGTACCCCTTAATTCGGAGGTGAAGTCATGGTTCGTCATCTTGGTCGCAAGAGTTCGGGTTGTGTCATTGAAAATCTGGAATCGCGGCAATTCTTGTCTGGGGGGCCGGCTATTCATCAGCCGACGAGTTTTGTTTATACCGAGACTGACAACTCCAACGCCGGCCAGAACGCGGTGATTGCGTATGCGCGTGACACCGCCGGGCAATTGACTCAGATTGGCTCGTTCAATACCGGCGGCACCGGTGTTGCCAATCCCGCGGGGCTGCTCGGGCCGGACGATTCGGATAAGGAAGTGATTGCCAGCCCCAATGGGCGGCTGCTGTTTGCAGTCAATCAGGGAAGTAATTCGGTTGCCGTCTTTCGTGTTCATCATGACGGCTCGTTGCGGCTCGTTCATAACGCACCGGTCGATTCGGGCGGCACGCAGCCGGTGAGTTTGTCGATTGCCAATGATCGGCTCTACGTTGTCAACCGCGGCAATGAAGTGCAGGGCCAAACTGGCTCCATCGCTCCGTCAATCACCGTGTTCTCGATCGCGCACAATGGAACGTTGACACAGGATGCGGCCGCAACGCTCACGCTGACGTTGGGACTTTCGCCGTCGCAACTGCTGATTTCCGCGGATTCACGCTTCGCGTTCCTGGACACGTTTACGCCGCCGCCGCTGAACAATGTTGCCGGTGCGAATCAAGTCGTGCCGTTCACGATCGGCGCGGATGGAAAATTGTCGGCGGTTTCAACGGGAGGAGTCGGCGCGCCGGTGACGCCGCCGCTGATTCTCGGGTTGGCTCAGCATCCGACCCATCCGATTGTCTATGCCGGCCTGACCGGCGCGAAGCAGATCGGCGTTTTCACATTCGATTCCGCCGGCAATCTCACGCTTAAGAGCACGTTCGGCATCACCGGCGGCGGACCGTGCTGGACGCTTGTGAGCCCGGACGGCAAGTTCCTCTACTCCATCGACACCGGCACCAACAGCGTCGGCGTTTTCTCGCTCGCAGATCCGCTGCATCCCAAGCAGATCCAGGAATTCGCACTCGGCGGGCCGCGGAATAAAACGGGCGATCCCAGTGCGCCCAGCCAGACGACTGATTTTGAGTTCGCGCTGGATCCGAGCGGCAAATCGCTTTACGTCATCGATCATCAGACGACCGCCGACGGAAGCTTCCCGCAAGGCAATGCGCTGCATGTATTGTCGGTCGCATCAGACGGCACGCTTTCGGAGCCGGCCGGGTCGATCCAGTTCCTGCCGAGCGACATCCCCGCCGGCGCCGATCCGCAGGGCGTGGCGGTCATTGCCGCCGGGAAAGATTCCGGATTCGACTTCCACGATCAGCATCACAACGATGGTGATGGTGCAAAGAACAAGGACCATTGATTGGCCAACCTGATGACGTCTCAATCTGCGAGCGACCGCACCGGCCAGGCCAACGCGCCGGCGACACAACCCAAGGCTCCCGGCCCGCGCCGGGAGCCTTGCGCGCCGGACGCGCCCGATGTGCGCTCGCTGCCCACCCAATGGCTCGAACTGCACGGCGACGCACTTTTTCGCTATGCGATGGCGCTGGTCTCCGATGAGCATCGAGCCGAAGATCTCGTGCAAGAGACGCTGCTGGCGGCGCTGGAAGCGCACCAGCGCTTCGCCGGAGGAGCAACCGAGCGCACGTGGCTCGTGTCGATTCTTCGGCACAAGGCAATCGATCAGCGGCGCAGAGACGAACGCCGCCAGGAAGCTCAGATCGCGACCGATTCGGCGGTGGAAGGCAATTTCAATGCGTTTGGCAAATGGCGAACGCCGCCGAGCAGTTGGGCTCCGCATCCGCAAAAGCTGATGGAGTCCGAGGAATTCTGGAGCATTTTCCAGAATTGCATGCGCGCCCTTCCCGGCGCGATGCGGGAGGCGTTTGCGTTGCGCGTGATGGGAGGCCTGAGCGCCGCCGACACATGCAGCGTTCTGGAGATCAAAGCCGCGAATCTCTGGACGATTCTCTGCCGCGCCCGCGAGCGTCTGCGGCGATGTCTGGAACACAAGTGGTTCAAATCAGGGAACGAGGCCTGACATGTTCTCATGCCACCGCGCCGCGCGCCTGACGCTGGAGCAGTTGGAACGTCCACTCTCCAACTGTGAGCGTCTGCGCCGCTGGGCACATCTGCTGATCTGCAGTCTTTGCCGACGCCATAACCGTCAGTTGCGCGGATTGGCGTTTTTGCTGCGATGCCAGGACGACACCACGCTCGCATCCGTGATGCCTCCATCAGCGCGGCTCTCGCCGGAAGCGCGGTCGCGCATCGCCGCCGCTGTGGCGGATCGGATGGAGTCGGCGTGAGTAGTGATCGCGACGGCCAGCTCGGTACCAAACGAGCCACATAAATCGCGCGCCGCGAGATCGAAGCGGTTGCGCTCTGAACCCTCTCCCCTGTACTCGGGGGAGAGGGCAGGGTGAGGGGACAGCGACTTGCAATACAGCGCGATTCGCAAGTTGACGCGTTCGTCCCCTCACCCCAACCCTCTCCCCTGAGTACAGGGGAGAGGGAGAATGCGCGATGATCGCGAGTGTTTGTTCAACAATCTCCGCGAGGAACTGTCATGCTGAGGTACGTCGAAGCATCCGGCTCGATTGCGCAAATGGGCCAGATGCTTCGGAGTACCTCAGCATGACGTTGTCGTGGGAATTACAGACCTTTGTTCGCCAAGGCTTTCAACCTACGACGAGACATTGACCGCCGGCTTCGGCACCGCGGCCGCCGGCGTTTTTCCGCCGCCATGCTCGCGGTCATACGCGGCGCGGAGCAGGTTTTTCAACACCATCAGCATCGTCTCTGCTTCCATGAAGACGGCCGGCATGCGGAGGTAGACGGTTTTGTCATCGATGACGCGCAGCGTGCCGGGCGCGCCGGTGAGGGCCGCTTGCACGCGCTGGGCATCGGCCACCGTGATCACCACGTCCGGGTCCTTCTTGATGATGCTGCTGATGCCGTAGAGACCGCAGAGCAGCCGCGCTTCGGTGAGGGCGAAGAGGACGATCGCCTGGCGCGGCGGTTCGCCATAGGCATCCTTCATGTCCTGCTCGAGGACGTTCAGCATGTCCACGCTATTGCAACGCGTCAGCCGGCGGTACATGTCCATGCGCTGGCGGTCGCCGGGGATGTAGGTTTTGGGGATGAACGCCGAGATGCCGATGTCGATGTGCGCTTCGGGAAGCGTCGCCTTGGGCTCATTCTTAAGCTGGCGAGTCGCTTCCTCCAGAAGCTGGCAATACATCTCATATCCCACCGTCGCGATATGCCCGGATTGCTCGGGGCCGAGGATGTTTCCCGCGCCGCGGATTTCCAGATCGCGCATCGCGATCTTGAAGCCGGCGCCCAGATGGCTGTATTCCTCGATCGCCTTGAGGCGCTTGGAGGCAACCGGCGTCACCGGGCGATCGGCCGGAAGCAATAAATAGCAATAAGCCCGGTGCTTCCACCGGCCGACCCGGCCGCGCAACTGGTGCAGCTCGCTCAAGCCAAATCGATCCGCGTTGTTGATGATGATCGTGTTGGCGTTGGCGATATCCAGGCCGCTTTCGATGATCGTCGTGCAGACCAGGATGTCCGCCTCGTGGGCGATGAATTTCACCATCACATCTTCCAGCTCCCCTTCGCCCATCTGCCCGTGGCCGATCAGGATCCTCGCATCGGGAACCAGTTGCTGAATCTCATCCGCGATTTCGGTGATGTTGTGAACGCGATTGTGAACGAAATAGACCTGCCCCTCGCGCTGCAATTCTCGGAGGAGCGCCTGCTTGATGCGCTGTTTGTCATAGGTCATCACCTCGGTGACCACGCTGCGCCGATCGCGCGGGGCGGTGGTGAGTGAGCTGATATCGCGGAGGCCGAGCATGCTCATATGGAGCGTGCGCGGGATCGGCGTCGCCGACATCGTCAGCACATCCACCATCTTGCGCATCTGCTTCAATCGCTCTTTATGCGTTACGCCGAATCGCTGCTCTTCATCGACGACCACCAGGCCCAGATCGGAGAATTTCACATCCTTGCTCAGCAACCGGTGCGTGCCAATCAGAATGTCGATCTGGCCGGCTGCCGCCTGCTTGAGAATCTCCTTCTGCTCGCGCGCGCTTTTAAAGCGGCTGATCGACGCGATCGCGAATGGATAATTCACCATCCGCTCTTTAAACGATTTGTAATGCTGCTCGGAGAGAACGGTGGTCGGCACGAGCACGGCCACCTGCTTGCCAAACTCGCACGCCTTGAACGCGGCGCGCATCGCCAGCTCGGTCTTGCCGTAACCGACGTCGCCGCAGAGCAGGCGATCCATCGGGCGGGGGCGGGTCATATCCGCTTTGATGTCTTCCGCGCCGGTGACTTGGTCGGGCGTCGGCTCGTAGGGAAATTCCGCCTCAAATTCGCGCTGCCAATCGGTATCGGGCGGAAATGCCAACCCCGCCTCCGCCGCCCGCGCCGCCTGGATTTCCAGCAGCTCGGCGGCCATGTCCATCACCGCCTCGGCGACCTTCGCCTTCTGCTTCTCCCACACGCCGCTGCCCAATCGCGAGAGCTGCGGATGCCCATGAAATCCGCCGACATATTTCTGAATCAGATTGATCCGCGCCGCCGGCACATGCAGGCTCGCATTCTCGGCGAAGCGCAGCGTCAGGTACTCCTCGTTGTGCCCATCCTTGTTGATCGTCTTCATCCCCATGAAGCGGGCGATGCCATGGGTGACGTGAACGACGTAGTCGCCGTCCTTGAGATCGAGAAACGAATCGACCGGCCGACCGGCGATGACCTTCTTCACCTTGCGGCGTTGCTCGTAGCGGTGGAAGAGTTCGTGATGGCCTAATAATGCGAGAGGACGGGAGGAGGGTTCAGGGTTCAGGGTTCGGGGTTCAGGAGAATTGAAATCAGCGCCCTTCGTGCCTTCGTGCCTTCGTGCCTTCGTGCCTGGGTCTTGCTCGCCTGAACCGTGAACCCCGAACCCTGAACCCTCCTCATCCCACACAAACCCCCGATGCAAATACCCAATCGGCGTGGCGATCTTCTTCGCCAATCCCGGCTGCGCCTGATCGAGCAGTTCGGCGAAACGATGCGCTTCGCCGGTGTTTTCACAGAAGACGGTGATATCGTGATCCGCCGACAGCTCCGCCAGTTCGGCGATCGCTTTTTTCGCTTCCGTCTCGAAGCGCTGCAGCGAGCGGATCGGCAGCGTGAGTTGCTCGACTTCTTTGCCGATCATCGCGCCGCTTTGGTCGAACTCGCTCAGTTCCAGCCGCGCGAAGTCTTTCGAGAGCGTGAGCAAAGCCTGCAGCGGATAAATCCCCTTCGCATCGGGGAGGCGGTCAAGATAGCTGCGCGCCTGCTCAGCGATTTCCAGCGGCGCCCAAAAGACGACGATCGTCTGCTCCGGCAGATAGCTAAACAAACTGACCGAGCCGCTGGCCTCGGGAAGCTGGCCCTTGATGTCGGCGATCGTCAGCGATTGGATCAAATCCAGCGAGCCCATCGTGTCCAGATCGAAGCGCTTGATCGATTCGAGTTGATCGCCAAAGAAATCGAGCCGCGCGGTGAGGCCGACCTGCTCGCCGGCCATCTCGAATTCGCCGGGCAGATAGACATCAATGATTCCCCCGCGCACGGCAAAATCGCCCGGCACTTCCACCTGATCCAGCCGGTTGTACCCATGCTCGGCGAGCCAGACGATCAGCTTCTCCGGCTCCATCTCATCGCCGGGCTTGAGCGTCAGCATCAGCTCGGCCAGCTGCTTTCGCGAGGGGACCGGCTGCATCAGCGCCGCGATCGGCGCGACGAGCAATGCATCATCCGCGACGCCCCGGGCATATCGGGCAATCAGCGCAAACCGATTGGCGACCTGCTCCTCGCTGAGATGCCCCATCCCGCCGCCGCCCAGCTCCAGCGCCGGCAAAACATCCGGCCGCCGGCCGGCGAACAGCTCGACGTCATCCGCCAGATCATCCGCCTCGTCGAGATGTCCGCAGAGCAGTAGGATCGGCCGGCGCAGCTGCTTATCGAGCGCGGCCACAACCGCCGCCACGCTGCTTCCCCAAAGCCCGGACGCCGCCGCGGCCCCGGATTTAGCGAGCAGTTGAGCAAGTTCGGCGAATGGGCGCGCAGCCACAAGCCGCCCGACCGATTCGGGTGGAGTTGGTTTGGACATATTGGATGCAATCGTAGTCAGGAGAGAAGATCAGTTCCAGCGAGCGATTCGCGCCATGCGCCGGATTCGCGCTACGCGCCGGATTCGACTTTCTAGGTCGTACTTCCCGGACGTGTGATTGCTGGCTACCGAATCGTCCGCGTGTGCTGAAGCACACCCTACAAATACTGCCCTCCCAGGCGATTATTTTGCCATCATGATGCGGCACACGCCGTACGGTTCAAGGTGGATCTTTAGCGAGCCGTCTTCGGCTCTTTCGGTTCGCTCGGCCGGCGCGGCATCCGCTTTCGCGCGACTGTCGATCTGCAACACCTTCGCCGCCGCTGCTGTTCCCAACCCTTCGACCTCGATCTTCATCGCCTCATCGCGCCGATTGGCGATCCACACTGTCACGCCCATCTCATCGGAAATCGCAAACGCACTTGGGCTCAGCGGAACGTGCGGCGAAGTTTCCACATCGACGATCTCCCGCCCCGCGAGCGGGCGAATCGCTTCGATGACTTGCGTCGAATAACCGGGGCCAAGATCGAACGCGGTTTCTTCGACGTTGCCGCAGGCGAGATACTTGAGCATCCCCAAGGTCCAGCTTGCGGCGAAGGGAGTGGCGGCTCGCGAGTCGCGGCCTTCGTTGGGTTTGGGGACGCGCAATGCCGCCCCGACGTGGAGCGAGGCTTCGGGCGCGAAGGCTTTGGCGGACTTGGCCTGATCGCAGACCGTCGGGATGTTTTCCATGATCGTGTCGTTGTCGGGCAGATGAACGGTCGGCGTATACAGCCAGATCACCACCTTGGCCCCGTTGAATCGATCGCGCCCGGTGCTGATGTCCTGAAAGGCGACCGCGTTGCGGAATTGCGTGCTGGGGGCGAACGTCGGCAGCTTGCCAAGCGGCGTCGATGTGATCTTCAAATGAAGCGGCTCAGGCGAAGCCGACGGCGGCGCGTTGGTTACCGCCAGCGTCACAGTCTGCTGCTGCTTCTGTCCCTTTTTCAGATTCGGATATTGATACCGAAGCGGAGCGTAGGCCTTGTATGAACTGTCGCCCCAATTGCGCTGATCTTCCATGTCGAAGGTCGCGCCGCTGACGGTGCAGGAAACCTGCCTCCCATCGGCCGTCGTGTATCGCAGCGATTGATATCGCTGCGCCACCAGCTTGCTCGGCGGGCCGACCAGCAGCGGGAAATCGCCCTTCGTCGCCGGGCCGCTTTGCTCGAATGCCTCGAAGCTCTGGCCTTTGAGCGAAGGCGCACCATACAGCACGCACAAGCCGATGCGATTGGATGCGAAGTCGGCATTCGTCACGCCCGTTGCCGCGAAGGTGATCTTGCCGTCGGCGGTTCCGGTGACCGTTGCTTCCCAGGCGTAATCGACTTTATCGAGCTTGCAGGCGGCGCTCAGATGGATCGTGAAATGGTCGCCGCCGTCTTCGACTTCACATCGCGAGAAGCGCGGCATCGCTGTGTTCCAGCTTCCATCGCGGACGGCAAAGTAAATCCGCCGCACGATTTCTTTTTCGCCGACATAGATGTACCGCAGCTCGCCATCCGCGAGTTTGAGCGAGATCGGCCCGGCGCGAAGCTGTCGCGGGGCGGGAGCGGAAGGCTGCGAAGAAGCTTGCGTCATCGGTTTGGAAGGTTGCGTGGCTGTCTGCGCCAGCGCCGCCGACTGCGCCACCAGCAGAAGCACCAGAATCCGACTCATCATGACCCAACTCCGACTCGGTCCCGCAGTGAAGCGCCGGCGGAGTAAAGGCTAACGCAATTCCGAATCGGACGCCATGCGAATTCGAGGATCGAGAACGGAAGATTGAGGATGGCATAATCACCGCCGCGCTATCCTCTATCCTCCATTCTCCATCTTCGATCCCGCCCCCTCCATCCCCTTCCTCCACTCCATCAACTTGATCGCATGTTGTTGCAGCGCGATCTGTTCCGGCGTGCGCGGCGTCCATGCCGGCACTGGGATTGGTCGTGTTTGTGAATCGATCGCCACGAAGACGACGACGCATCCGGTCGTGCGCTTTAAGATGCCGTCGCGCGGGTCGGCGGCGCTTACTTCAACTGAGATGTGCATGCTGGTGCGGCCGGTGTGCATGAGCCGCGCCCGCACCTCGACCAGATGCCCGATGTGGATCGGCTGATAAAACTGGATTCCGCCGACGTAAACCGTCACGCAGAATTGTCCGCTCCAACCGACCGCGCACGCGTAGCCGGCCTGGTCAATCCATTTCATAACCGAGCCGCCATGCACGTTCCCATACAGATTGACGTCGATCGGCTCTGCGAGAAACCGAAGTGTGATCTCATGTTGGCGGTCGGGCATCGCCAAAGATTATCGCGGATCGAAACGCAATGTAACTCAATTGGCGATGCTCAACCGGCAACTGGCAATCATTTCTCTTTGCCATGGCGCTTGCCATGCTTCTTATGATTCTTTTCCTTCTTGTTATGTTTGCCCTTCTTCCCGTGCGCTTTGCCCTTGGCAATGGCGGCGCTGGTTTGATTGACGGGCGCGGCTTGCAGCGGAGCTGGTGTGGCCAGACCGAGTGCCAAGATTGCCGCCACGATCACAAGCCTCATTCCTGATAACATGTTTACTCTCCCTTCCATGCCCGCGGGCATGGGCTGATTGTTTGTGGACGACGAACCGCTGCCGCCACGTAGGGACAATTTGCTTCGTTCGTCGCAGGACATAACGGATGGCTTTCAAATCCGTTGGTCGGCCAATTCAGAATTCTTTCAGCAAGAGCGGCGGAATCGTGCGGAAAAATAAACCAACGGATTAGCCGTTCATTCGTTGGACCCTTACAGGAAGCCCGATTGCCCGCTCATTTGCCGTCCTCTGATCTCACGCTCACAGAGGACGCCCGCGCCAAGGTGGCATTGTGGGCCGGCGACCATTGGGACGGCGTCTTCGCGCTGCTGTATCGGCTCACGCGCAACCGCCATGAAGCTGAGGACCTGACGCAGGAAACGTTTTTGCGAGCGGCGCGGCAGAACGATTCATTTCAGCCGGGCACGAATTTGCGGGCCTGGCTCATGCGAATCGCCGTCAATGCCCATCTGGACCAGCGGCGGCGGCAGCATGTCGCTCGCAGCGAGCCGCTGCCGGACGATGTGCCGGCAACCGGAGCCGCGCCGTGCGAGCGATTGGCCGGCGCCGAGTTGGCGGCCGCCCTCGAGCGCGCGATGGGGCAACTTCCGGAACTCGCCCGTGCTGTCTTTTTGCTGCGAACGCGCGAGGAGCTTTCGTTTCGCGAAATCGGCGAGGCGATCCAGACAACCGAAGAGACGGCGCGATGGCACATGCTCCAGGCCCGCCGCCGGCTGCTGCAGGAGTTGGGCGAGTGGATTTAGTTGGTTGACCCATGGACTGTGCACATATCCAGGAACAACTTCTTTGCTCCGATGACTTGGCGGATGCCGCGCTGCCCGCCGATGTTGCGGACCACCTGCAAACCTGCGCCGCGTGCGCCGGGGTCCTGTCGCGTCTTCGTCGATTGGAGTTGGAAGCGCGGGAGTTGCCGACGCCCGATGCCGGCAATTCTCGCGATGCCTTTTTAGAGTCGCTTGCCATAGAACAATCTCCAGCACGCCGGTGGGTGATTCATCCCCGCCTGGCTCGCCCCCGCGCATTTGCCGCGGCGGCACTGATTCTCTTGGCAATCGGCGCGGCGGCTTGGTATCTCGCCGCCGGCGGCGCGAGCCGCGCGCAGGCGGCAGATGTCACCGTCGATCGATTGCTGGAATGGAATCTGGATCTGGCCGAGGCGGACACACCCGAACAGCGTGCGCGGATTTATTCGAGCAGCGCTCCCGCGCTGCAGGTTGCCCTCAATCGCAATTGGATGCCCGCCGACCAGAAGCAACTGGCCGACAAGCTGATGGCGAATGGCGCATGGCTCTCATCGAATACAGATCCGCTCGATGGTGCCGAGCGATTCGATGAAGTGGCCGACCTCATGCTCAAGCAGCTTCAGGCCGCGACGACGGCGAAACAAACAAAGGCCGCCGCGCGCATCGCGCGGCAGTATCAACATGTCGTGAATCGCGGCCTCGGACCGCAGCTCAAGCGCGCTCAGAGTGTGCCGCTCGATAAGCCCGAGCGAAAACGCCGCTACGAGCGCCTGATGTCGCGCCACGCTGAGCTTGAGCGCCGCATGCAGCAGTTATTGGATCGCTCCCCGAACGCAACACCAAAGGAGATGCGCAAGCAATTGAAAGCAGATTCAAATCCGGAACGCGGCCTGGAAACCGAGCCGTCGCTTTAGGTGAGATTTTTGCGTTGGACACATCAGCGAGGCATGAAAACCCCACGGGCACGCTATCGCGAGCCCGATGCCACCCAATTTTGTGCGGCACTCAAACTGGGTGGGCATCGGTGCCAGGGGTGCCATGCCCTGCGCATGAACGGTTCCCGCAGTGATAGTTCTGAATCGTGATCGGGTATTTAGATGGCCGGCCGCGCCCAAGTTTTTCGACGTTTCACCTTCCTCGCACCCTGCCGGACGCACCTTCGCAGGCTATGATTGCTCATCGGTTAACGATCTGTTGTCAGCGGAGAGGCGAGCGATGCCCGAGTTTGTGCAGGCGCTGGAAGCGCGGCGAATGTGTTCCACGACCGCGGTCCAGCTGACCGTCGGCGGCTATTCGCCGCAACAAATCCGCGAAGCGTATGGCTTCGATCAGGTGCAGTTTGCTCAAAAGGGGAAGACGATCGCCGGCAACGGCGCGGGCCAAACCATCGCGATTGTCAATCCGTTTCACGCGCCCAATATCAAGAAGGACGTGAAAGTTTTCGACAAGCAATTTGGCATCTCCAATCACGATTCGCACGGCAACTTTGCGCTGAGCGTCGCGACGCCGCAGGGCAAGCCGGCGATTGATGTGGGATGGGCGCAGGAATCGTCGATGGATATCGAGTGGGCGCACGCCATCGCGCCGGCGGCGCATATCCTGCTCGTCGAAGCCAGATCCGATAGCACGGTCGATCTCTTCAACGCGATCGATTACGCGCGGAAAAGAAAGGGCGTCGTCGCGGTGTCGCTGAGTTGGGGATGGAATGTCACGCCGCCCGAAGCGCCATCCTACGACTTTGTCTTCACCACGCCGCCCAACCACAAAGGCGGCTACAAGAAAGGCGACGGCGTCAGCTTCGTCGTCGCCGCCGGCGATAATGGGGTGCCGAACGCCTGGCCCGATTCCTCCGTCAACGTCATCTCGGTCGGCGGCACGACGTTGAACCTCAACCCAGATGGCAGTTACGCAAGCGAAACGCTGCTAGCGCAAAGCGCGCAGAGCGCGACGGTCGCCTACGACGCCGACATCAGCCCCGGATACGCGATGTACGACAGCACGCCCGTGAACGGCGTTCAAGGCTGGCAACTGGGCAGCGGCACCAGCGCCGGAGCGCCGCAATGGGCGGCGCTGCTGGCGATTGCCGATCAGGGGCGAGCGATTCTGAAGAAACATTCCCTCGACGGAACGACGCAAACACTGGCGACGCTTCAATCGTTGCCTTCGACTGATTTTCATGCGGTTACTGATGGTGGAACCGCAGCCGGGCGCGGGAGCCCGTTCGCGGATCGGGTGATTGCGGATTTGGTAAACATTTAGGTCTTCGAAGGAGTGGCGCATTTGCTCCCTCGCCCCTGTACTCAGGGGAGAGGGCTGGGGTGAGGGGACGAACCGCTGATTTGCGAACCGCGCAATAACGCGACTCGCCGTCCCCTCACCCTGCCCTCTCCCCTGAGTACAGGGGAGAGGGTTCTCAGACTCGTCGGGTGCGCTGACGCGCGCCCTGTAGCGCACGCGGTTCGGCCTTCGAGCGGCTTCCGCGTGTGCTGAAGCACACCCTACGAAATCGCGTTAGCACTCCGACCATTGCCCGCAATCCATTATGATCTGTTAACGATGACCAAGGATCGTTCCTCCATCCTCTCCGCCGCGCCGGCGGTGCTGATCATTCTCATCTGCAGCGTGCTGCCGTTGAGCTGGATGGCTGCCGTCATCATTGCCAATCCTGTTGTCCGCAGTGAGCTTTCGTTCGATTCATTTCGGATCGGGTTGCTCGCGCGAACGCTCGGCTACAACGCGATCGGCGCCATCATAGCGACGCTGATGGGATTGCCCGCCGCCTTTGTTCTGGGACGCGGGCGCGGCGGGCTGGCACGCATCCTATGGGTGCTGCTTCCCGCGGCCATCCTGCTCCCATCGCTGGCTTACGCGTATGGATGGTCGCAGGCGATGCGGATCATCGTGGATCAGGCGCGCAATCATGGCATCACGATAAACGTCAGGCCCGCTGGCCCCATCGATGTCTTTCGCTGCATCTGGTCTTTGGCCACCTGGCTCTGGGCCGTGCCGGCGTGCATCATTGGCCTGGCACTGCGGCGAATGGACACGGCCGTGCAGCAGCAGGCGGTCATGGACGGCGCGCTGCGGCGAATCACGCTTCGCCAGCTTCTGGGGCCGATCATCGCCTCAATCGCGATCGTCACCATCCTGGCGACGCAAGAATTTGCGGTCTATGAGCCGACAGGAATTAGCGTGATCGCGACGGAAGTGCGGATGGTCTTCGACACCGGCGCGCTTAGCTCCGCGAACAATGCGATCACTGTTTCCGGATTCCTGGGCGCCGGCGCGGCCTCGCCCGATCAACCGGCCCGAGCGGCGGCGGCCGTCGCCACCCTCGCCCCGCTGCTGGCGATTACCGCGCTGCTCGCGTGGCTCGCGCTCTGGAGCGTCCGCCGAGTGCAGGCGTCGGATGCGCTGGCGGAGGGAGATTGGCCGCGCGTTTTAGAAGCGTCGCCGTGGACGATCGCCCTCACCATCGCGCTGCTCGCGCTGAACATCGGCATCCCCGTCGCGGCTCTGGTCGGCTCGCTCAAAACGCAATTCTCGCTCCCTCGCATGTGGAGCGAATATCGCCCGCAGTTACAGGGCTCGCTCTTCGTCGCCAGCGAGGCCGCCATCGTCGCGCTGCTGGTCAGCTTTTTCACTGCGGCCCGACGTATGCCCGGCGCGCTGGTCGCCACGCTCGGCAGCTTCCTCATCGGCGGCCAGCTTCTGGCGATCGCGCTGATCCGCATCTACAACCGCCACGGACTTTTCTGGGCGTACGATTCGTCGGTGGTGACGGCGATGGCGTACATCGGCCGCTTCGGCTGGCTCGGCGTCGCCGCCGGGCTGGGCACATGGACCCGCCCGTGGCAGGAGCTGCGCGACATCGCTTCAGTCGATGGCGCGACGACAATCCGCGCCGCCTGCTCGGTGATCTGGCCGCTCGCCTGGCCGATGCTCCTGGCCGGCGGCCTGCTCGTCGGCGCCCTCTCGCTGACCGAAGTCCCCGCCACGGTACTGCTGATGCCGCAGCGTCCGCAGGTGCTGACGCCGACGCTGATGACCTGGGTCCACACGCTTCGGTATGATCCGATGATCGAAGCCTCCCTGCTGATGATGGCCACCGTGATGATCCCCGCACTGTTAGCGGTCCTGCTGCTGATCGCGGGCAGCCGAGTACTTCGCTCCTCAACTCGCTGATCATCTACTCCCATCCCCGCATCCCTTCAAACAGCGAAACCATCCGCGAGCGGCGTTTCTCGAATAGCGCGAACAGCGCGATCATTCCCGCGCCCAGGGCGATGCCGGCGACGTACCAGATCCACGTCCAGTGAAGCTCGGCGGATGCGTAGTAAATCATCGTGAGGATTGAGAGGCTCAGGAACGTGATGCCCAGGTAGAGGAACGGGCGGATGTGGTGCAGGACGCCGACGAGGACGCCGGCCAGGGAGAGGACCGCCAGCACCAGCGGCAGCCATGGGGCCGCGGCAACGCCATTCAGGAAGATGTCGGCGGTTGATGAGCAATATATTGCCAGCAGGCCGATGTAGCGGATGTTGCGGAGCTCTTGGGCGCCCATGCGATGGGAAGTGAGCTGCGATACGACGAGGACCGCCAGCGCGAGGGGGATGAGCCACACTTGGGGATGCTCGAGGAATGCAAAGCCGGGCGTGAAGGCCAGCAGATGCCAGAACGCGCCGTTGGCGCAGAGGGCCGCGAGGACTGCAAAGCTGAATGAGTGCCGCCACGCGGCGACGACGCCGTACAGAGCCGCGCTGATGAGCAGCAGATGCTCGATATTCACTGTCATCGGCGGGCCAATCAACAGCGCGACGATCGGCAGGATCGGCAGGAAGATGCCCGTCCGATGGAGCGGCTGGGCAAAGACCGGCTGCTCGCGGCGGCGAAGCAATTCGCCGATGCTCACGCCGCCGAACGCGATTGCCATCAACACCAGCGGCCAGTATTGCGAGAGCAATCCGCCGAAGAGGAATGGCATCGTCATTCGCAGATGCGCGAAGATAACAACCAACGTCCCCTCGGCGGCGTAGACGAGGCGCTGCCGCCACGCAATGGATGCCTCGTGGTTTCGCGCGGCGGACCAGATCATCGCCCCAGCGGTAAAAATCAGCGCAACGAGAATCACGAAGGTGGAGATTGGATCGAGCGTCACGTGGCCGATCGTGGCGATGTCGAAGACTTCGTTGCCGAATGCAAACGCGAGCGCGATGATCGCGACGACCGCAGTTTGCGCGGCTTGCTGTCGCGCGACGATCTCCCAAATCTCATTCGTTCTCACCAGGATGGGGCACAGGACACGGTAGAGCGCGGAGAGCGCACCGAGGATCGTGAAGACGATCACCGCTCGCTGTGCCGGCGTCGCGCCGCTCGGCGAGGGGATCGACCATCCGATTGCGACGGCGGCGAGCGCGACGATCTGCAAACAGTGTTGTCGAATCGCTGTTTTGACGTTGCCGCGCGCGAGCAAGAGCAGCGCGAACCCCTGCGAGAGCGCGGCAACAGCGGGAACCAGCCGTTGTGATGGCTCGGCAAACGCGAAGTCGGCCCAGAAGGCGATTCCCGCGATGAGATAGGCAGCGATTGTCGTGATCGGCCCGAGCCAATGAATCGTGCCGTCGAAGCGCTCGGTCGAGATGCCCAGGCCGTGCGCGAGGTGAGCAAGCGCATCGCGCATTGACCATAAGATCGCCGTCAGGAGCGTGTATCCCGCGAGCCAAACGCCCGCCGTCCAGAGCAGGTTCGCAGGCTCAAGATCGGACAGGCCCAGCGCTGTGGTGATCGCGGTCAGGCCCACAACATAAAGAGTCGGCAGCACGCGCGACGCCCGGCGATCCCACAGCCGTGCCAGCGCCAGCAGCGCGGTTGCCCCCATTGCGAGCGCGAGCAGATGAAGATCGGCGAGACCGGGAGCCGCGCCGATTATCCGGCCAAACAACAGCAAGCCGGCGATCACACACATCGCGCCGATCGACGCGATGGCGTTCAAAGAGTGAGGTGGAATTCGATTTTGAGCAGATTCGTTCTGCCCGCGCCGCAGCACGTTGAGATCTAGCACCAGCCACGCCAAGCCGCTCAGCGCGACGACGGCGACGTTGAGGCAGAACAGATCGGCGAGCCCGCCGTGCAGAATGCCGTTGGCGTGGAAATACCCAATCGTGGCGGCGGCGTTGAGCAGCGGCGTCGCGCCATTCAGAAGCCCCGAGCGGAACGTCCAACAAGCCAATGCCAGCAGCAACCCCGCGACGGCGGCCAGTCCGCAGATCGCAGGCCAGGGAGACACTGGATCGCCAACCAGCGAGCGAAACCCCAGTAGGACGACCAGCCCGCAGGTGAGCATCACGGTGCGAATCACCGTTGGCACGAGGCGTTCGCCGCCGAAGACCAGGGACATTCGCGCGCCGACCAGATCAATCATCGAGGCGGCGGGCCGGTGATATTGCAGCGCGATCTGCCCATTGGAAGGCGCGGCATCATCGAAGATGTGCGTCGCGACCGTCAGCCGCCGCGCGATGAGGATGCCGCTTCCCAGAATTATCCACCCCACGGCAAGCAATCCGCCCATCAGCACATGGAAACCAGCCCACGGATAAACGCTCAGCAGATCGTCGGCAGTGCACGCGAATAGTGCAACAAGCGTGAGCAACATCAGCGCGATCGCGCGAATGCTGATCTGCCCTGCATGCAGGCGGCCATGAACGATACTCGCGGCGACGATGCTACCGATCGCGAGCCATCCCCAGAATTGCCCGGCGACCTGCGCGAACATGAGGTGCCCTGGCGTGATGACCAGTTCAATCACGGCCGGCACGAGGATCAAACCGGCGAGCACGGTGGCGGCGATTAACTGCACGTCGATGTAACGTGTCGCTGCGCTGGCGCTTCTTTCGCTCGCCGTAATGCGCTCTCGAAGTGCCGCGGTCAGCGCCATCGACGCCAGCACGGTTGCATTGAGATCAGCGAGCCGCGCCATGTCGAACATCGCCAGATCATGTATTGGCCCCAGCCATTTCAGGAACAACGCGCTGGCGGCAGCGCACATTGCCACGGATGAGATCAGCGGACGCTTGTCGCTAACCGCGACGATCATCCAGATGCCCGCCATCCAGAGCAGCATGTTTGCAACGCCCGCGAGCATCGACGTCTGCTCGGTGCCAAGCCGCAGCACAAGCGCGGCGGCAGATGCGCCAAGCGCCAGCCATGCGATGCCGGAGCCGCCGATGCCATGCAGCGCGGCCGGAGTGCGAATCAGCGCCGCGTAGACTACAGCCGCCAGACTCGCCCAGATGAGCAGCGCGGTCGAGGAAGGATTGGCGCTGAAATTATGGCTCAGCACGTATTGGCCGATTGCTGCGCCTGCGAGGCACCAGCCGACCCACGCGAGAATCGGTCGGGTGCGCGACACGCCTGGCTGCCCTCTTTCACCCTCCTCCGGTACTCCGGGATAAGACTCGTCGCCGAAACTCCTTCGCCATCCGATCGCGAACATGACGATCGCAAACACGGCATACACCAGGCTCGCATGATCCGGATCTCCGGCGACGGCAAAGCCGCGCGTGTTCAACAGAACGATGCTCAGCAGCGCGATCAGCGCGGCGACAAATCGGTGATAGTCGCGATGATCGTTTTGCCGCGCGCGGCCGTAGATCCAGGCAAGCGCGCCGAGGATGAGCGAGAGCGGCGCGAGTGCGGTGCCGGCGATCGGCGTCACGATCAATGCGAAGAGATCGGCGGAATCAGCATGCCATGCGACGTGTCCCGCCAAAACATGAAAACCGACGGCCCACGCGATCGTCAGGCAAGGCAGCGCCAGCAGATGCGCGATGGGGATATCGCAAACGACCACGACGATCGTGAGGATCAGGAAATCCATCAGCGCGACCGGAACCAGCGCCGCCGGGCGCGGCCAAGCGAGGCTGATTCCGCTCAGCAGGATCATCGAGCCGATCGCGGCAACAAACGCCGCCCCGACGCGAACCAGGGCAAGCCGATCGCCCGTGCTTCGGCGGAAGAGCAACAGGCCCGTCGCCAGCGCGGGCAAGCCGCCAAGGCTCATGACTGGCGCGATCGTTTGCAGCACCTGCCCAAGGTCCGGCCGGCCCGATGAAGCGCTTTGCCCGACGAGCAGACCCAGCGAGAGGGCCGCCGCGAACGTGAAGATGCCCAGCGTGAGGAGAATTCCCGTGGCGGCACTTGCGCGAATCGTTTCCCATCGGCGTGCTCTGTTGAGCATCGAGATGCTGAAGATCAGATAGAGACCAATCGGAATGATCGACAAGGCGAGCAGCAGGTTGCCCGACGGTGCGGGCGGTGCAAATCCGCGAAGGGCAAGCAAGGAGGCCGACAAGCTCGAGGTCGCGAGAGTCAGCAGCAAAGGCCACTGTGGCGCGATGACTTTCGCCGCCCGCCAGGTGAGCAGAGTGAGAGTGATAAGGGAGATGATGTCGCTGATAGCGATCGCCGCGCCGGGCAATCCCACCGGAGTCAGCGCCGCAAACGCCAGGCAATTCAGCGGCGCCAGCAGCGTCGCGATAATCAGAATCCCGCGGCTGGTGGTCGGCAGCCGCCAGCGATGTTCGCTGTGCAGACCCAGCCCAAAGAGCGCGGCCGTCACACTCGTAAAGAATCCAAATTTGAAAACCGGCCGCTGGGAGATCTCAGCCCAGAAGCTGAGCACCAGCGCGATCGAGCAGCCGACGATGAGCAGCCCGCCGGCTAGTTCGCCCCAGCGAATATTTCGCTCCTCCATGAAGCCGCTGAGCACTTGCGCCACGCTTCGCCGAGAGCGCGGGGGCGTCGGCCGCTGCGGAGGCGCGACTTCGACGATGGGTTTCACAACCGGCGGTGAAGGTGTAAATGGAATCGGAATCGCCCGCTCAGGTGGAACCGCGTCACGCGGAGCGCGAACTGGCTTGAAAGGCGTCGCGATCGGAATCGCCGCAACAGCCGGCGTCTCCTTGCTGTGGTACTGAACGAGAGCGGCTTTGACCGTCGAAAATGTCTTCGCATCGATCAAGCCGACACTGAAGAGTGCCGTGATCTGATCGAGAGCAATCTGGAAATTATCGATGATCGCGGACTGCCGCGTGCCCGGCGGTTGAGCGGTGGACCGCGTGCGCGGCGGCGTCTCAAAGCCGAGCATCATCGAGAACAGCTTCCACAACCCGTGCCCGATAACGGTGATCATCGCCACCACAAACCCGATAAGAAGCAGCCATTCCATCGCCTTCGCTCCAACCCGGGACATTTGATGTGTGGGTCCCGAGCGTCGCTAAAGTAAGATTTGTGCCGGCAGGGAAATGGCGCGCAACCTCTGTTTTCTCAGTCGGTTACAAATCGGCTACATTTCCCGCGATTTCCCCAAGCGGCAATGGATGCCGGGCCGCCTGGCAATTCGTGAATGGCGTTCGGCAGAACGGAATGGCCCGATCGCCGTGCATGCGGTCCTAATTCACATTTCGGAGACTCGGTTCGGCGTCGCCAGTGGGTCAGTCTGAAGTTGCAAATGGTGGCGGTACTCCGAGACCTGTGGCACCCATACGGACCCACTACCGGACCTCACCCGAAATCCGCGCAAAAAAGAATCTGGCATGACTTAGTCATGCCAGATTCTCGCAGTTACTTTCGAATGTCGAATTAATTATTCGACGTCTTCTTCCGTTCCGCGGCCATTCGGCGCCAGCGGGTGGGGGTCAGGCCGGTGGCCTGCTTGAAGCGGCTGGTGAAGTGGCTCTGGTGGGCGAAACCATTTTCGCGGGCGATTTCGGCCAGTTCCTTTTCGCCGCCCAGAAGCTCTGTCTTGCATTCATGGATTTGGCAATCAGACATAAACTCCTTGGGAGTCAGGCCCAGCAATTCGGTAAATCGGCGATGGAAGTGGAACGGGCTCAGTTGCACTTCCCGCGCAATCTCCGGCAGTGTCGGCCCGCGGCGGAATTCGGTCGCCATGAACTTCAGCGCCGGAATCAGGCGGCTCAGTTCCGCGTCAGCTTGGAAATCCTGCGGCTTCACCGCGCTCCAATCCGACACGCCGGGCTGCAGACAGAAGAACGTAAACGATCCATCGCCCAGCGCCGGATAATGCTTGTAGGCCACGAGCGTGAAGACCCACATGTCGCCGTGCGAATCGGGGAACTGCACACGGTCGGCCGAGGAGCCGTGGCCATTGATCTGGTGCATGCGGCGCTTGGCGCGATCGAGCAGTTGCTGGCGGAGCTTTGCATCGAGCGCGCTGAGGGTCTGCGAGCCGAAGATCGGCTTGAGCTTTGAATCGACGATCGCGAGCCGGACTTCGGGCACCTCGCCCACGAGCCGGCCGCCTTGCGGAGCACCCTTGCGAGGCTGACGAGATTGCTGACGCCGCTCGTCAAACTGTCGGACCGCGCCGAGCAGTTTTTGCACGTCTGCGCCGCTGAAGTCTGATTCGTCGGCGGATCGGAATAGGTGTACGACACCCGGATATCCGTCAAAAACGGGAGCCGCCACCGGGAGCGCGACGGCATATTTCAGCCCAGCCGGCTCCATCAGGGCCTGTACAAAGGGCGTCGCTTCAAACTCATCGCGTTTGTAGGCGTCACTGGGTTTGATGGCCTTGCGCTTTAAGATTGCCTGCCAGCTTATCCGGTCTTCGGTATGAAAACCCTTTGAATAGCTCTTTAGCAGGGCATCGGGCACATTGGACGGCTGCGCGATTTGCAGCCCGCCTCGGGGGACAGTGGTTAAAACCAAGCCACTCTGGAAGGGCGCAGCCTTCTTGAGGGAATCCAATAGGAACCGAACTGAATGTT
>DATBDZ010000091.1:0-20484 GCA_036276235.1 Humisphaera sp.
ATCAGCTTGTGCTGATTTTCCGGCGTTTGCGTGACGATCAGCTGGCCCTGGAGCTCGCGGAGCGAGCCGACGGTGCCGCCGTTTTCAGTCCAAGACTCGCGGGAGACGGTGTCTTTAATTAGGCCGGTAATTTGATCGACCAGTTCCTGACGTGAGGGGCCAGGTGACTCGCGGTTTTGGCCGCTCTGCCCGCCGCCGCCCGATCCGCCGAAGAGGCCCTGCTGGCCGCCGCTGCTTCCGCCCCCGCCGCCCCCGCCGCCACCAACGCCGCCACCGACGCCGCCTCCAGCACCGCCCTGCTGCTGCGTCTGGTTGCTAAGGGAGCTCAGGTCGAACGAGGGAGCATCGGTAAAGTCCGGGATGTTGATGATCAGGTCGCGAATATCGTAAACGCGATTGACGGTGTTCTTGGCCAGCTCATCCTGGGTGGAGATGGAGATGACGCCTTCGTCGATCGTATAGCCGAGCTGCGCCGTTCCGCCGCCGACGTTGGCCAGGATCAGGTCCAAGGCCTTGGAGAACTTGATGTTGCGAAGCTTGAGGGTGACGGGAGCATTGCGGTCGATCGTGGCCGTTTCAAGGGCTTTCCAGTTGACGAAGATGTTGGCTCCGCTGACATCGCGGAGGAAGTCGATGACATCGCCGAAGCCGGTGCCGTCGAAGGTGATTTCCGGGAGCTGGCGTTCGAGCTGGGCCTGGGCGGCGCGGTCTTCGCGGTTGTCGCCATGCTCGGCGGCAACGGTTGCGTCGCGTGTCGCGCTGATATCCGGCCAATCGGTCGGAAACCGCAGGATATCATCGTACGGGATCATCTTCTCTTCAGCAGCATTCCATTGCTTGGTGACGTTGCTGGTGCGCTGCTCCATGAACCCGC
Organism: Humisphaera sp.; assembly: GCA_036276235.1. GTDB lineage: Bacteria > Planctomycetota > Phycisphaerae > Tepidisphaerales > Tepidisphaeraceae > JANWHF01. The sequence continues at coordinate 875 of DATBDZ010000091.1, forward strand.
GCTGGGTCTGGAAATTGACTTTGTCTTCCAGAAGCTGGCGGACGCCTTGGGCGTAATCGTCGGTGGGATCGAGGATAAGGATCTGATCGACGACGTTGAGCGCTTCCTTGTAGCGGGCCTGCTCGGTCAGGCTCTTGGCGCTGGCTTTGAGTTCAGAAATGGTGCGGCGCTTTTCCTCCAAAGCCTTCTTTTGTTGCTCCGCAAGCATCTGCCGAGCGCGCTCGTTGTTCAGCTGCTCCTGCTGATTCCGGTATTCAACTTCAGATCGGTCGCGCTCAGCGCTCACTGTGCGAATGGTCTCGTCGAAGTAGCGCAACTTTTCGGGGGTAAAGATGGTCCGGTCCTGATTGGCGGCAAGCTGAGCGCGCTGAATGGCGATCGAAGCATCGCCATATCGATGGTCATTGATCGCGGCGCGGGCCTCATTGATTGCCGTGTCGAAGCGATATTGAATTTCCGCAGTTCGGGCGGCGATGTCTTCGGCAACCCGCCGAAGCAGCGGCTCGGTATCCGGATTGCGCCCCTGCCGGGTAAGAACGTCAGATAATCCAGCGCGAGCGGCCTGATTGTTGGGATCGCGACGAACGGCCTCGGCGTATTTCTCGCGGGCGGCGTCGAGATTGCCGGCCTGCACGTCGGCCGCGGCGTCGTTCACAAGCTGCTGTGCCTGGGCGATGTTCTGTGCTTTGGAAAGATCCTCGGCGCGAGCGGTGTTGCGAAGCAGCTGGCTTGTCGAATCGCTGGGCTGGGTCGCCGGCTGAGCGCCCCCGCCGGCCTCCTGCTCGATGATTCCCGCGCTCATCGGCTTGACGGTCTGCACCTTGCGCGCCGCGAGTTCCTGGTCGGCGGCTTCCTTCTTGTTCATCCGCGCCAGGTAGACATCGGGGCGATCGCCTTCAAAGAGACCCGGCTTGTAGTTGCGGGCCGCCTCGAAATCGCGGCGAGCGCTGACCCAGTCGCCCGAGCGATACTCCTTCAGCGCCTTCTGATACTGTTGCTGAGCGGAGAGGGTATCGGCCGGCTGTGCGGAAGGATCGGCCGGCACGTCGGCGGCACTCAGCCGCGACACCGCCCCGACCGTAGGCGCCGCCATGGCGACCGCCAGGCCCAGCGCCGCCACACGCCGACGCTTTCGCGACGACACGCGGCCGACATTGGATGAAACAACGGAATCGGAATCCGACAGAGGGGAGCCAGAGCGGTCGAAGAACACGGGGTTCCTCCTGGAGCGGAATGTTGTTCCGCGACTATGATGTTCGGGCCGATCGCGAAGCACTTGCGCCTTTTGAGCGCCCGTACTTCACACGCCACTTCGGCCGACAAAAACCAGCGCTACGATCCGACCCCAATCCAGTGTGCGGCCGTTCCATCCGTGGAAAGGCATGCGCGGATTGTTGGAGGATCGTTTGGGCATGCGCGGGAGAACCGGGTTGCTGCAAGTTCCTTTGGTGTCAACTCACTGCGGCCCGCTACCGAGTTATTCGGGCCGAGAACCGAGGGTGCCGCTACTGCGCCACGGCAACTTCTCATCATGGCGCTTAGAGCACCGCATGTATCCGAGCCTTGGAGAGAAAGGCTCCGCCCTCCGGCGGCCCGCCTCAGCGCCCCTGAAAGCGCATCGGGCCACCGGATAGCGCGCGAGTTTAAGCCAATTGAACCGCCGTTGCAAATAAAATCAATAATGCTGATGTTCCTGTCTGAAGGGACTGAATCGTTATCGGGCAGAGAGGGGGATTTGGGTTCAAGATTCGTGTTGGGAGGGGGACGAGGAGGAAGGCGCGAAGGCACGTAGGGACGTAGGGATGAAGGGTAAAGCGAAGCCGAAATGAATGAGGCACGAAGGTTTTTACCCTTCGTGCCTCTGTGCCTTCGTGCCTTCGTGCCCATTTACTTGTTGGCCTACTTCTCCTTAATCCGTTCAATATCCGCCCCCACCGCCGCGAGCTTTTGCTCGATCTTTTCGTAGCCTCGATCGATGTGGTAAACCCGGTCGATCCGTGTCGTGCCTTTGGCGACCAATCCCGCCAGAACCAATGCCGCCGAGGCTCGCAGGTCGCTGGCCATTACGCTGGCCCCCTGCAATTCCTTGATGCCTTGGATAATGGCGGTCGGACCTTCCTTGCGGACCCGCGCGCCCATGCGATTCAACTCGCCGACATGGAGGAAGCGATCCGGGAAAATCCGCTCGGTAACCACACTGATTCCATCCGCAAGACACAGCAACGCCATGAGTTGCGCCTGAAGGTCGGTTGGGAAACCGGGGAAGGGTTGGGTGGTCATTTCGACGGGAGTGAGCCGTCGCGCGGAGGACGCGTAGATCGTCCCATTCTCGCGGGCGATCTTCACGCCCACTTCGTCAAGACGATCCTGCACTGCGATCAGATGATCCAGATTGCAGTTCTTCAGCTCCAGCTCACCATTAGTAATGGCGGCGGCAATCATGAAAGTCCCACACTCGATGCGATCCGGAATGATGCGATGTTCGGCTCCGGTTAGCTTATCGACGCCTTCGATCCGGATTTCCGGGGTGCCGTGCCCTTTGATCTTCGCGCCCATCTTGATGAGCAGTTCGGCACAATCGAGCACCTCCGGCTCGCAGGCGGCGCCCACGAGCACCGTCTCCCCCTCGGCCAGCGTCGCGGCACACATTACATTGATGGTGCCCAACACCGTCGGCCCCTGCGCGCCGCCGAGATACATGCGGCAACCTTTGAGCCGCCCGCGCACCTCGCCGACGATGTTGCCGTTTTCGGTGCGGAACTCCGCGCCCAGCTTCTGTAGTCCGCGCACGTGCAGATCCACCGGGCGATCGCCGATGGCGCATCCGCCGGGGATTGAGACGATCGCCTTGCCGCGCTTGGCCAGCAAAGGCCCCAGCACGCAGATGCTGGCGCGCATCGTCTTGACGATGTCGTATCGCGCCTCGCAGTTCTTTTCGTCGGTGACGGTGATATCCAGCGGCCCGTTGAGGGCGGGCATGTCGCTGCCGGTGGCGGGTGGCTCATGCCGAAAGACATGGCAACCCAGCTCGCCGATCAGCTTCACCATCGAGTCGATATCGCTGAGGCGAGGCACGCCTTTGAGCGTGGTCTTGCCTTCGGCAAGCAGGCATGCGGCCACGATCGGCAGCGCGCTGTTTTTGCTCCCGCTGATTTCGATTTTGCCTTTGAGACGTGTACCGCCGCGAATGAGAAAACTATCCATCTGAGCCCATCCTTAGGCCGCAGGACGACGCGGCGCGCCGCCTGCATGACCCGGTCGAAGAATCGCCGGCACCTGAAACGAAGTGCTGGCGTCTGGGTCTATCGGCCGCTCCATCGGCCGACGATCAATACTTGTCCGCGCTGCAAAACAAGCCTGCCGCGCGTCGGTTTATCGGTCTTGGCGTTGAATGCAAGCGCCGACTTCCGAGCCGTCATTCTGCGTTCGTCATCGCGCGATTGCAAGAGCAGCGACCCGCGCAATCGCGGCAAATTCGCGCGATTTTATTTGACGGTCGCTGGCAACTGTTCACATACGCGGCGATTTGCCGGAAGGTTCGAACGCGCAGGAGTTGGAAAGTGCCGATTTGTTTTCGGACGCAAAAGACGAATTAACAAATTGGGCCTTTCCCCACTAAAGCTAACATGCAGACCCCAATCTCCCGACGGCAGGTTCTCGGCCGGATGCTCGCCGCCAGCGCGGCGACGGCCCTCGCTCCGAGTCTTCTCAAGACATCACGAGCGGCCGATGCGCCCGGCTACAAAATCGGCTGCTTCACGCGACCGTGGAAAGATGATCCCTATCCCGTCGCGTTCGACGCGATCGCGGAGGCGGGGTTCAAGTATGTCGGGTTCATGACCACCAAGCTGCCGGGCAGCTACATCATTACTTCTCGCACGAGCATCGAAGATGCCGCCAAGGCGGGCGAGGAGGCGAAAAAACGCGGGCTGGGCGTGCTGGCGGCATGGGGCGGCGGGCTGCCCGTCCAGAACGGACCCGCCGACGGAATCACCGCGCTGCGCAAGCTGATCGACAACGCCGCCGCCGCCACCGTTGGCACGCTGCTGATGGGCGGCACCACCAACGCCGTCCAATACGACGCCTACTACAAGGCGATCGAGGAATGCTGCGATTATGCGACCGAGAAAAACGTCGCGCTGGTCATCAAGCCGCACGGCGGCCTGAATTCCACCGGCGAGCAATGCCGCAAGACGATCGAAAAAGTCGCCAAGAAAAATTTCCGCCTCTGGTATGACCCCGGGAACATCTACTTCTACTCCGCCGGCGCGCTCGATCCGGTCAACGACGCAAAATCCGTCAACGGCATCGTCACCGGCATGTGCGTGAAAGACTTCAAGCAGCCGCTCAATGTGGACGTAACGCCCGGGGATGGAAAGGTAAAATTCGAAGCAGTAATGGCCGAGCTACGCACAGGCGGCTTCACATCAGGCCCGCTGGTCATCGAAACGCTGGGCCCAATAGACGATCCCAAACAAAAGATCGCCGAAGCAAAGAAGGCGCGGATGCTGGTGGAAAAACTGGCAGCGAATGGTTAGAGGCCCTGGGCCAGGATCTCATCCACCGCGATGCTGAAGCCCGGCAGACGATGGGACGTGGCCATTTGCCGGGGGCCGAACAGCCCGTGCTCGGTGTATTGATTATCCTCCAAGCGCAGAACCGTCACGCGGCTTTCGAGGTGATCAACAATCCAATATTCCTTTATCCCAGCTTGGGCATAGTCCTTCCGCTTTGTCACATAATCCCGATCCGGATCATCGGGACTGACAACTTCCATCACAAGCTCCGCGGCATCAGCGAATTCCTCGTTGCTTTGCGCAATCTGTGCAGGAGTGAGCCAAAGAACGTCCGGCTCGCGATATTTGCGGGTTGGAATTCGCAAGCGATAGGGCGAGAAAAGGACACGGCCATCCATCGCGATGAACGCCTTTAATCTCTCGAAAAGATAAGCAACGACGAACTGATGTGTTCTGGTAGGCAAGGGCAAAACCTCAAGCACGCCGTCGTCGTACTCGACCAGTCGCCTCGTATTTAGCGCGAGGTATTGTCGCTCGGTCCAAGAACCCTGCTCGGGTAACACTTCCAGAAGTTCAAGGTCAGCGCGAGTCATTGCTAGAATTATACCGTATTCAAGGCGAGCCGGCGCAATGAAAAATAGCGGAGGCAGCGCGCCTCCACCATTTTTCACTTTTCATTTTACATTTTTCATTCGTTGCGACGCCTACGCCGATTTCGGATCGCGGATATTCACCCACGTATGCACGTGCGGCGCGCCGCGGAAGTACCAGACCATTGACGGGCCTTCGAGCTGCCAGACGTCCCAGACGCCGTCGTCGCCGATGTCCATGCCTTTGTTGTTGAAGAAGGAGAGATGCAGATTGTCAAAGCCGCCGGCCTCGATCATCGCCAGCGCCTTGTCGGCATCCGGCTTGCGGAAGGGGGCGAGCAGGTCCGCCATTACTTTTCGCACGAGGTCTTTCTGATCGCGCGAAAGCTCGGAGAGCGGCACGCCGCCCAGGTCTTTGGTTGAGCCGCTGAGCTTCACGGTTTCGTTCTTCTTCTCCGGGCGCGGGTCCTGGCGAAGCGCGAGCTTGCGCAGGCGGCCATCGAGCGACTGGAAAACTTCGTTGGCCCGGACTGCCTGATACCAATAAATATTGCCGCGATGGAATGCGCTTTCGTTATCAGTCTCGGCGGCGTGGCCGTAGAAAATCGGCCCGCCGAACGCGGCGCCGGCGACGCTGTTGCCGTCGCAGCGCCGGGTGACGTGCCGACCGGTGAAGACGAACTCGAAGTTGGTTTTGCCGGCGGCGGTCTGCGCGCCCGGTTCGCCGAAGAGCGCGATCGCGCACGATCCGAAGCCGCCGCCCTCTTTGTTGTCATCATCCACCTGATGCAGCACGCGGCCGGCGTATTCCTCTGAATGCAGGTCGAGAAAAATCTCGCGCACAAGCTGCCGCTGATCGGGGTTGAGCACTTCATCAACTGAATGCGTGACAATGTGCCAGTTGTTATCGACCTTCGACCGCAGCTCGTGATCAAACGGGAAGCAGATTTCCTCCTTCTGCTTGTCGTTGAGCGATTTGAAAAGCGTCGCAACGAGCGTCTCCGGTGACGCGGCCGCCGCCGCTTCCGCGGCTGGCGCGACTTTCGGCGAGCCGACGGTAATGATCGACGCCCCCGCGACAGAGATCGCCGCGGCACTGGCTGCCGTGGTTTTGAGAAACTCGCGACGACTAAAACCGGCGCGATCCGCACAATCCGGGCATGAAGCAACCGAGCGAGGCTTGGACATGGCTGGCTCCTTTGAAGGGAAGTACAGGGTAAATGAAAAATTAAAAATGAAAAGTGAAAAATGGGAATGAAAAATGGGAATGAGTTTCGGGTTTCGGGTTTCAGGTTTCGGGAGAAAGCAAAGAAATTGCGGGTGGCGCGCAAGCAATATTGCGTAGCGGTCGGACCGAAGGTCCACCTCTCCTTGCGCCACCTGAAACCTGAAACAAGACATCATTCCGCGACAGCGGCGGCTTGCTTCGCTTCGGCCGGCAATCCCCCGGCCTTGGCCGCGCCGGCGGCTCTCGTGCGGCGTTTTTCCTGGATGAGATGCACCAACTGATCGAGGATGACGGCCACCAGGATCACCGCGCCGATCACGATGTATTTCCAGTTGTCGTCCGGCTTCCAAAGCTGCGGCCGCCCGGCGGCGTCGCGGTACTTGACCTGGAACATGTCCAAGCCGTCTTCGATCACTTTCATGAGCGCCGTGCCGATGATAACGCCGACAACGGTTCCTTCGCCGCCGCGCAGCGAGCAGCCGCCGAGCACGCAGGCGGCGATCGCCGACAGCTCAAACGCCACGCCCACGTTCTGATCCATCTGGTTGATATAGGAGGCGTAGCAAACGCCCGCGACACCGGCCAGCCCGGCGGAAATGACATACGTAATCGTCTCCACCCTCTTCACCGGCACACCCGAATATTGTGCCGCGTCGCGATTTCCGCCGATGGCGTAGATATAGCGGCCAAAGACCGTGAAGTGCAGCAGATAGCCGGACACCAGAACGACGCCGAGAAACAGCACGAGCAAAACGGGAATGATCGGATCGCCATCGACGCGGAGGATCGGCGTGTTCGCGAAAGTGCGGAACGATGAAAAGCTGATGTTGCCGCCGTGAACGATTGTCTGCGAGACGCCGCGCAGGGTGAGCATTCCGCCGAGCGTGACGATGAACGGCTGAAGATTCAGCCGCGTGATGAGCAGGCCTTGGGCAAGCCCGATCAGCAGCGCAACCGACATCGCGACGATGATGCCGATCCAGAGTGGCTCGCCCATGCCGCCCTCGGCGGTGGACGAAACCTTTGCCAGCACCACGCCCGTGAGTCCGACCATCGAGCCGACGGAAAGATCGATGCCGCCGGTGACGATGACAAACGCCGACCCGATCGCCAGGATGCCGAGCATCGAGATCTGGCGGGTGGTGTTGAAGACGTTGGATTCGCCGATGAAGTTGGTGTTGGAGAAGTACAAACCGGCGCACAAGCAGATCAGCGCCACCAGCATTCCCAATTCACGTCGCATAGTTCAAAGTCTACCGGGTCATGCCGCCCCGGTCATCAGGCTGGCGATTCGTTCCTGCGATGCTTCAGCACCATCGATAACGGCTTCGAGCCGTCGCTCGCGCATGACAGCGATTCTATCGCTCATCCCTAAAACCTCTTCCATGTCCGAGCTGACCATCAGAATCGTGATGCCTTGGGCGGCAAGCGCCGCCATGTGTCGGTAGATTTCAGCTTTCGCGCCCACATCAATTCCTCGCGTCGGCTCGTCGAGGATCAGCACCTTGGGCTTCATCGCCAGCCATTTGCCGAGGACAACTTTCTGCTGGTTGCCGCCGGAGAGATTGACGACCTTGCGGCGAATCGTCGGCGCTTTAATCCGCATGCGCTCCATCTCGATGGTAGCGACGCGCGATTCGGCGCCGCGTTGGAGCCAAAATTTCGGTTTGTACTCGCCGATCGCCGGAAGGGAAATATTCTGGGCGATGCTCATGGGCAGGATCAGGCCGTTGCGTTTGCGGTCTTCGGGGGCCAGATAGACGCCGCGATCGATGGCGTCGCGGGCGGATTTGGGCTGGAACTCCAAACCCTCAAGCCGCATCGTCCCGCCGAGCGCCGGCGTCGCGCCGAAGATCGCTTCCATTAATTCTGTTCGACCAGAGCCGACAAGGCCCGCGAAGCCAAGGATTTCGCCGCGCCGTGCGGAGAAGCTCACGCGCTCGCCGGAGCCGCGCACGAGCAGGTCCTTGATTTCCAGGACATCCGGCCCCGCCTGTCGCAAGGTGCGCTCGGGAAACCAGGCGCTGAGCGGGCGGCCCACCATCATCGACACGACCTGCTGATGTGTCGTTTGGCGTGCGTCGAGATCGCCGACATGGCGGCCATCGCGCAGGACGGTAATGCGGTCGGCGACTTCGAGCACTTCTTCCATTCGATGGGAGATATAAATGATTCCCATTCCCGCCTGCCGCAGGCCGGCGATGATCTTAAAGAGCTGTCGCGTTTCTCCCAGCGTGAGCGACGAGGTCGGCTCATCCATGATGATGATGCGTGCGTTGAGCGAGAGCGCCTTGGCGATCTCGACCATCTGCATCTGCCCCGCCGTCAGACGCGCGACGGGACACGTCGGCGGCATATCAAGGCCAACCTGCTTCAAAAGTGCCGCCGCCTTTCGGTTCATGGCGCGGCGATTGAGCCATCCAATTCCGCTGCCGGCGGCCTTCTCGTTTCCCAGAAAGATATTCCCGGCAATATCAAGATTGGACGCAAGCATCAGCTCCTGGTGAATGAGCGCAATCCCCCTCCGCTTGGCCTCGGCGACGTTATGCAAAACAGCCGTCTGACCATCAAGCTGAATCTCTCCCGCGTCCGGCGGATATGCCCCGCCAAGGATCTTCATCAGCGTGCTTTTACCCGCCCCATTCTCCCCCATCAGCGCCAACACCTCGCCGCGCGCAAGCGAAAGCGAAACATCCGCCAGCGCCACCACACCGGGGAAGCGCTTGGTGATGCCGCGCATGAAAAGAAGATGGGGAGGGGACTGCGACATGTGAATGCTGATCGCTGAATGCTGAATGCTGAATTGGGAAGCAGTTCGACCGCAATCCTATTCAGCATTTCCTCAGGCTCCGCCCTTCAGCTTCGCCAGATTCGTGCGGAATTCATCGACGTTGTCGGCTTTGATCACCGTTACGCCGGTGTCAATCAGCGGATTGGAAGGAAGGGCGCTCTCTCCCTGATAGGCCAGATCGCGAAGCAGCTTGGAGGATTGATATCCAAACTCAAACGGCTTCTGGACGACGGTGCAGGCGACGACTCCGCTCTTGATGCCGTCGAGCGTCCCGTCTTCTTCGTCGAAGCAGGCGACCTGAATCTTTCCCTTCTTGCCGGCGGCGTCTACCGCGCTGGCGATCGCCGGGCCGTTGTAGGACCACAAACCGCAAAGCAGCGAGACATCGGGGAACGCGTTGATCACATTTTCGACATTAGATCGCGCCTTGTTGGCATCCTTGTTGTCTTCCTTGCGGGCGATGATCTCAATGTTGTGCCCTTTGATCGTGTCCTCTATTCCCTTGAGGCGCTGCTGGGCGTTGTCGGCGGAGAAGGTGCCGACGAAAACCGCCATCTTTCCGCCTTGCGGGAGAAGTTGCACGATCTGCTGGCCACAGATCTTGCCGGCCTCGTAGTTGTTGGTGCCGATGTACGCCAATCGCTTGCTGCCGGCGGCGTCAGAGTCGTGGCAGATGAGATTAGTCTTCTTGGCCGCGGCGTCCAGTTCGGCGGTTTCATCCGCCGGCGCGATTACGCTGATAGCGATCCCGTTGTATCCCTGGCTCAGTAGGTTCTCGAGGATCTGCTTCTGCTCGGAAACCGTGCCGGTAGGCGGCATCTTGATGTCCACCTTCACGCCGGCCTCCTGCTCAAACTTATGCACGCCCGCCGCCGCAATCTTCCAGAAATCGCTGGCGTTGTTGGTGACAAAGGCAAGCTTGAGCGGCGTACCCGCCGCGACTTTGTGAACGCGCTCAGTTGAAGAGCTTTCGGTCTTGTTGCAGCCGATGACGAGTGTTGTCATGAGGGCAACAAGCGCCACTGCCTGCAGGGTGCGTCGGATTAGCACGTTGGTATCTCCTGGGTATGAAGTGGGATGGGCTCACTCGCCAGTGTCTGCGCCAAACCACGGGCGGGACGCCCGTGCCACGTTATTTACTTCGTCGAAAACTTGTACACCGTCGATTGGTTATACGTTTCACCTGGCTTCAGCACCGTCGTCGGGAAATTCGGGTGATTGATGGAGTCGGGGAAGTGCTGGGTTTCCAGGCAGAGCGCGCCGGCTTTTTGGTATTTGTAGCCGCCTACGCCTGTCAGCGTGCCGTCCAAGTGGATGGCGGTGTAAAGCTGAACACCGGGCTGGGTCGTCCAGCATTCCATGACGCGGCCGCTGGTTGGGTCTTCTACTTTCGCCGCGAGGGCGAGCTTCCCGCCGCCGCTGTTGAGGACGTAGTTGAGATCGTACCCGCCGACTTTTTCGATCTTGTCGATCCGCTCGCCGATCGTATGCGGCGTGGTGAAATCGAAGGGCGTGCCCTTCACGCTCTTGATCTCGCCGGTGGGAATCAGCGTGTCATCGGTCGGCGTGTAGTTGTCGGCGTTGATCGTCACCACCTCATCCAAAATAGTCGGTGATTGCATCGCGCTCAGATTGAAATAGCTGTGATTCGTCAGATTAAGGATCGTGGGCTTGTCGGTGGTAGCGGTGTAGTCAATATGCAAGGCGTTGTCGTTGCTAAGCGTATAGGTGACGGCTGTCGCCAGCGTGCCGGGATAGTTTTCTTCCATGTCCGGGCTGATATAGGTGAAGACCACTGATGCGCCCTCGGGCGTTGCCTTGGGTGTGGCTTTCCAGATCTTCTTGTCGAAGCCAACAGCGCCGCCGTGCAGAGAGTTGGGGCCGTTGTTGACGGCTAGCTGGTAGGTTTTGCCATCGAGCGTGAATTGCCCCTTGGCGATACGATTGGCCACGCGGCCGGCGGTTGCGCCGAAGAACGGGCTGGAGGTTTCGTATTGCTTGAGGTTGTCGAAGCCGAGGACCACGTCGCCGAGCTTGCCGGCGCGGTCGGGCATGTGCAGCTCGGTGAGGGTTGCGCCGTAGGTGATGATTTTGGCGACGGCGCCGTGGCCGTTGTGCAGCGTGTACATTTCGACGGTGGTGCCGTCCTTGGTTTTGCCGAAGTCCGATTTTTCGATATTGGCCATCGATGAATCTCCTGCCGAGCCTGGGCTGTTGGAAGCGCAACCGATGGATGCGATTGCCGCGCCAAATGCCAGCGCGCAAACAGCGGTGAGCCGAAGCAGGGAGCCACCGATTCGCTTGCCGAGATGCGTCACGGTAAGAACCTCCGCGAGTGGTGAAAAGTTGTGCGGTCGCCGGCCGTTACGATCAGATGCGTTCCTCCAGAGCGGCACAACGACGACCGAGTTGCGCGGATTCTAACGGATGGATGGGGAAATGAGTAGGAGAGCGATCGAAGGTGGTTTGGGGGGGACGAAGGGACGAAGGGACGGAGGGACAGAGGCACGAAGGGGTTTTCAGATTCGGGGCTTGTAGGTCGCCCTTCCCAGATGACGAATGACGCCCAACAACCAACAACGGACAAGAGAAGCTCACGCAGAGGCGCAAAGGCGCAGAGAAATCCAGCCCGAAACCTGAAACCTCGCATGAGATGATCGCGGCCGCACATCATCGTGCGATGAATGATACAAATGTTACAACTGTGCCTGTGTCACGGCGTTGATGCTCACCTCCGGTCCGCTACCCGGAGATGGGAGCCGGATTTTAATCTGCGTCCGTCCGCCCCTTCGTGCCTCCGTGCCTTCGTCCCTACTCCCCCCGTCCCTTCGTCCCTCTCCCCTCCATCTTCTCCGATTAATTTTCTTGTTTCATGCCCGCTCGTCTGCTAGTTTTACGGCTGGCGAGCACCGGGGAACGCCTTTCAAGTCGTAGCTGCCACAGCAGTTGCATCCGACGGCACCAAGAAGTTTAGAGGGCGTTGCGGCCGCCAGAGGCAGTGGGAAAAATGCAGGAAGTTGTTTTAGATCGTTCTGTCACCGATCAATCGGGCGCACCTGAACAGTTGCTCCCTTTGGTCTACGAGGCGCTCAAAGACCTGGCGCGACAGCGCATGGCCCTCGAGCGCCCAGGCCACACCCTTCAGGCGACGGCGCTGGTCAACGAAGCCTATCTGCGCCTCATGACCCGCAATATCCGCTGGGCCAGCCCGGCTCAGTTCTATTATGCCGCCGCCCAGGCGATGCGGCGGATTCTCGTCGAGCACGCCCGCGCCCGCGGACGCATCAAGCGCGGCGGAGATGTCAAACGTCTTCCCATCAATCTGCTCGATCTAGCCGAAGAAGCCAGCCGCGATGAGATTCTGGCGTTGGATGAAGCGGTTTGTCGCTTAGAAGAACATACGCCCGATATCGCGTCGGTCGTGCGACTGCGATTCTTCGCCGGCCTCACAGTCGCCCAGACCGCCGACGCGCTGACGATCAGCCGCCGCTCCGTCGATCGAGCATGGGCGTATGCCCGGGTCTGGCTCTATCGAGAGTTGTACGGCAGCGAGCCGGATAAACAGGATGTGCATTAATCCGGCCGTGGCAAGAGGTTGTTTTCCGTAGGGTGTGCTTCAGCACACGCGGGATGTTGCGACGTGAAAACGGCCAACGCGTGCGCGAAAACGAATGGTCGGATTGAGAACCCTCTCCCCTGTACTCAGGGGAGAGGGCAGGGTGAGGGGACAGCGGGCCGCGATACGGCGCGGTTCGCAAGTCGCAGCGTTCGTCCCCTCACCCCAACCCTCTCCCCTGAGTACAGGGGAGAGGGAGAAGACGCGCTTCGCGAACGCATGCCGGCATCGGCGGGATAAATCCCGCGCTACATTGAGCATCTTTTCGTAGGGCGGGATTTATCCCGCCGTGGAACCTGAAGCGGATGAGAAGACTCCCCAGCACCAGAATCATGGAGATATTCAGCGAGGCGGCGACGAGCCACCCCTCGCGCCGTGCTGCATTTCTCGATGATGTCTGCGACGGCGACGCCGAGCTGCGTGCTGAGGTCGAATCGCTGCTGAATGTTCAGGAAAATCTCAGCGAGTTCCTCGAATCCCCCACCGTCGATAGCGGCCTGGGCGATTTGCCCGATCCTTCGGCCGAGAACGAATTTTGCGAAGACCGAACCCTCCAGATCGGCTGTTACACGATTGTAGAGCGGATCGGCGAAGGGGGCTTCGGCGTCGTTTACCGCGCGCGGCAGAGCCAGCCCATCCGCCGCGAGGTCGCGCTCAAGATCGTCAAGCCGGGGATGGGGACGCGGCAGATCATCGCGCGCTTCGAATCCGAGCGGCAGACGCTGGCGATGATGGATCATCCGGGAATCGCCCGCATCATCGATGCCGGCGCTACCGATGAGGGCCAGCCCTACTTCGTGATGGAGCTGGTGCATGGATCGCCGATTACGGAATATTGCGATGCGCAGAAATTGACGATCGCGGAGCGGCTGAAGCTATTCATCGAGGTTTGCCGCGCAGTGCAGCACGCGCACCAAAAGGGAATTATCCATCGCGATCTGAAGCCGTCGAATATTCTGGTTTCACATCGCGATGGCGCACATGTGATGAAGGTGATCGACTTCGGCATCGCCAAGGCGATCGAATCGACGGCTTGTGTGGGAGATCACACCGAAATCCGCAATTTCGTCGGGACGCCGCAGTATATGTCGCCCGAGCAGGCGGGCGCCTGCAACGGCGACATCGATACCCGCAGTGACATCTACTCGATGGGCGTGCTGCTATATGAGCTGCTGGTCGGCGCGACGCCGTTCAATCAGAACACGCTTCGGCACAGCTCATATGACCAGGTCCGCAAGATCATCCGCGAGAGCGAGCCGCCGACGCCCAGCGCGCGGTTGAGCGCGCGCGGCGTGATTCGCGACAGGGCCGCAACCAGCCGCGGGCTGGATGGGCAAAAACTGTGGCGGACGATTCGCGGCGAGCTGGATTGGATCGTCATGCGGGCGCTGGAGAAAGACCGCCAGCGCCGCTACGAAACCGCCAGCGCGCTGGCCGATGATATTGGCCGGTATCTGGCGCATGAGCCGCTGCGGGCCGGGCCGCCCAGCGCGGTTTATCGCGTGCGGAAATTCAGCCGGCGATATCGCGGGCCGCTCCTGGCCGTGACGGCGATTTCGCTGGCGCTGCTGGCAGGATTGGCCGGTACCATCTATGGCCTGGTTCGCGCCAAGCAGGATCGAAGCCGCGCCGAAGCCGCACTGCTCGAAGCCCGCAAGACCAGCGCGTTTCTTTCCCAAATGATCTCCTCGGCCAATCCGGATCAGGCCAAGGGAAGTCAGCTTCTGGTACGCGAGGTGATCGAGCAGGCGGGCCACGGACTGGACAACGGCGCGCTCAAGGAACAGCCGCTGGCCGAGGCGGGCATTCGCATGACGCTTGCCAGTGCTTACGATTCCCTCGGGCAGTTCGCCGAGTCTGAGGCGCAGCTTCACAAGGCGGTGGCGATCCGTCGGCGCCTGCTCGGCAACAATGATCGTTTAACAGCCGCCAGCATCTCGGCACTGGGGTGGGCCGAAGCCCAGCGCGCCGAGCACGAGGCGGGCGAGGCCGATTTGCGCGAGGCGCTGGCGATTCAGGAAAAGATCCTGGGGCCGCGGCATATCGAACTGGTTGGGACGCTGGATCGGCTCGCCCTGGCCCTTCGCGGCAAGCGCGATACCGCCGGCGCCGTGCGGGAGCTTCGCCGCGCGCTGGAGATTTGCCGCGCTTCGGCGCCCGCCAGCAGCACCTTGGCCTCGACGGCCACGAGCCTTGGCGTGCTTCTGATGGATCGCGGCGACTACGCGGAAGCCGAGCCGCTTCTGCATGAAGCGCTGGATCTGGATCGCAAGCTGCACGGCGATAGGTATCGCAACGTCCCGCGCAATCTCAGCAATCTCGCCGTCATCCAGATGGCCCGCGGCGATCTGAAGGCCGCCGAAGAAAACTGGACCAAAGCGCTCGATCTGCAGCGGGCGATGTTGCCCGCCGATCACCCTGATATCGGCTGGACGCTCAAGCTTCTGGGGAAGCTGAAGGCGCGGCAGGGAGATATGCCCGGCGCTGAAAAGTACACCCGCGAGGCCCTGGCGATGGAGCTGCGGATTTTCGGAAATCAGCATCCGCTCGTCACGGACCTGATGCAGGACCTGGGCCTGATGGTCCTCGTGCAAAATCGCCATGATGAGGCGGTGGCCCTTCGCCGCGAAGGATATGAGATGTCCGCGGCGCGCGAGCGTGCGGCGCTGGAGGCCAATCCGCAATCGGTTTCCCACTGGGGCGCGCTCGCCGACGTGAACGTGCGGCTCGGCAATTTCAAGGATGCGGCCGATGCCTACGCTCAAGCCGCCCGTTACGACAATCCCCAGGCGCGCTGGCTCATCATGGGCGCAGCACTGAACTGCCTGCTCGGCGACGACGCCGAATACCGGCGGCTTCGCGCGCAACTCCTCGATCATTTTGCCGACGTGAAAGATCCCGACGTGGCGCACCGCATCGCGGCAATCTGCTTGCTCACGGATATCGACTCGCAGGAAGCGGCGACGATCAGGAAGCTGGCGAATCTCAACGTCAATCTCGACATCGTATCCGCAACCAATCCATTGCCGCTTGCAGTCGGGTTAGTGGACTATCGCCTGGGAAATTACGAGGTTTCCAGCAAGCCGCTGATGTATACGCGAAACGGGAACAAAAACACCGGCCCGATGGCGGCCGCCGCGGGGTTCTACTTCTCAATGGCCCTGAAGAAAATGGATCATGCCAATTCGCCCGGAGTCTTTGCCGACGCCGCGAAAATGCACGCCGCCGTCGTGACAGCGGAAGACGGCATCGATTCCGATCTGGAACCCTGGTTGATCTGCCAAATCGCTCATCGCGAAGCGCAGGCGGTACAATCCGCCCAGTTCTCGCAAGCCGCCAAATCGAACTGAATAGCGAATCGCGCGGCGAGCATTCGTGGCATGAGTTTCCAACCCATGGCTTGCGGTACTCCGCAAGCGTCGGCCGTACTCGGCCGACATCAGCAAGAGCGAAGCGTTCTTCGTAGGCAACCCGGCCCCGTTAACCCGGCGCCGTTATGCGGTACGAATTTCCTGGGATGGGCCTACCTCATAAAATGCGGCGTCATTGCGCCAAATGCGTTCCAATCCACCAACAGAGTTTCCGCCACGCCCGCGTCGCTGGGCGCTAGCGCTAATCGTCTTGTTGGAGTTTGTGTTATTCTGCGCCGCGCTCTTGCCTTGGCGGCCAATTTTGGGAGTTCTTTTTATTCCCTGTACCGTGGCACTCATTATCGATGCGTTGCATCGGAGAACCGAAACGCGGCCCATGCGCCTCTGGGTGCTCGGCACCTTTTTGTTGGCTGCGTTGGCCGGACTTGCGGTCACGCTCGGCTGGATCAAATTTACGCGGATCGAATCCTTCATCTTCCTTGCACAAACGGCGCTGGCGATTCTTCTGGCGGCTTGGATCGCATTGTCCTGGCGCGGGCGCGCCGCTCCCACCGCTGCGCGCGATCGTCTTTCGCGCGGAGTGCATCTTGCACTGCTGGCGTGGTTAATCTTCGCGGCGCGCGGATGCTCCGCCGATCAGATGATCCTCGGCGAAAATCACCAGACGATCGACGCACATGGCGCGCGTCGCGAGGTCGTGACGGTCGATGGCCGCTCCGTTGAATGCTGGATCGCGCGCTCCGGCGCGCCGGGACCGCCGCAGGCGATGGTGCTTTACTTCATCGGCAAGGGCGGCCGCGCCGATCAATGGGTGTCGGCGGTCGCGTGGTCATGGAAGGATCGACCGGTCGAAGTTTGGGCGATGAACTATCCCGGCTCCGGAGGCAGCACCGGCCCGGCGCGGCTCTCCCAAGTCGCGCCCGATGCGCTGGCCGTTTACGATGCGGCTCATCGCGCTAACCCGTCGCTGCCGATTTTTCTTCAGGGCGGAAGTTTTGGAACATCCGTCGTGATCTACGTCGCCGCTCAACGGCCAGTCGTGGGCATCGTGCTTCACAACCCGCCGCCGTTGCGGCAACTGATCCTCGGATATTACGGCTGGTGGAATCTGTGGCTGCTCGCCGGGCCACTATCAGCGCAGGTACCGCCGGAATTGGATTCGCTCGTCAATGCTCCAAAATGCAACGTGCCGGCGATTTTCATCATGTCCGGGTCGGATGGCGTCATCCCGCCGCGCTTTCAGGAGCAGATTTGGCGCGCCTATGCCGGCCCGAAGCATCGCGTCGATGTCCCCACCTCCGGCCATTCCGATGCGCTCACCCGCGAGGCTTCCGATCAGCTTGAGCATGAACTGACCTGGATATGGGGGCGCAAGCCGTGAGCATCCGTCTGCAAATGCTGCAAGTCGCGCGGCTCGCGCCCAATGTCCTGGGTGAATCCGCGCAAACCGTCGCCGACTATCTCCGCTCGCAAATGAACCCCGACGGCGGCTGCAAAGATCGCGCCGGCGCGAGCGATCTTTATTACACCGTCTTTGGAATCGAAGGACTTTTCGCGCTGCGCGCTGATGTACCTTTAGACAAGCTCGAATCTTATCTGCGAAGCTTCGGCAACGGAGGCGAACTGGATCTGGTGCATGTCGCCTGCCTGGCCAGATGCTGGGCAATGCTGCCGCGCGAGAAGCTCGACGACATAACGCGCGACGCCATCCTAGCCCACATCGAATCGCACCGCAGCACCGACGGCGGCTATCACGCGCGGCGCGACTCCCCCGCCGGCACGATCTACGACTGCTTCCTGGCCACCGGCGCATACCTCGATCTGCTGCGCCAAATCCCCAATGCAAACGGGATCGTCTCCTGCGTCCAAAGCCTGCGCGCCACCGACGGCGGCTACGCCAACCAGCGCGAGCTGCCGATGGGTTTGACGCCATCCACTGCCGCGGCGATCACTTTATTGCATCACTTCGAGCAGCCGATCGATGCAAGCCTCGGCCATTGGCTCCTGAGCCGCGCCCACGCCGAGGGCGGCTTTTTCGCGACTCCCGCCGCCCCCATTCCCGATCTTCTTTCCACCGCCACCGCACTGCATGCACTAACGATAATCCACGCCGACATTAGCACGATTCGTGAGCCGACTCTGGATTTCATCGATACACTCTGGAACAGCCAGGGAGCGTTCTACGGGAACTGGGAAGATGAGATGCTCGATTGCGAATACACGTATTACGGCTTGCTCGCGCTGGGGCATTTGAGTCTGTAACGAACGAAGGCACAAAGGCACGGAGGCACGGAGGCACGAAGGGAACAGAGACATAGGCGCCCGCCCTTTCCCTTCGTGCCTGCGTGCCTTTGTGCCTTCGTGCCTTCGTCGTTCCAACATTTGCCCGGAAAAACTGTACACACCCATGACGCTTAGCTAACTGGAGGAATCCCGCATGTCATTTCATTCCCGTCGCGATCTTCTGAAGTCCGCCGCTCTGATTGCCGCTGCTGGGCCTTTGGCGGGGATGGCGTTGGCGCAGCAGCAGCCGGAGCTTTTGCGGCCCCCCGCCGCCACCGGCGCCAAGGCGGATCCGTGGAAGGGACTCAAAGTCGGCGTTGCCTCCTACACGTTCCATTCGCTGCCGCTACAGGCGTGCATCGATGGGATCAAGCAAGTGGACATGCACTACGTCTCGATCAAGGACTCCCATCTGAAAATGGACAGCACGACCGAGGAGCGCAAGGCGGTCGTGCAGCAGTTCAAGGACGCGAAGATCCTCCCGATCAGTTGCGGCGTGGTAGCGATGAAGAACGAAGCCGCCATCGCGCAGGCGTTTGATTATGCCCGCGATATCGGCGTGCCGGTGATCGTCGCCGACCCCAGCCCCGCGATGCTGGCGACCGTGGAAAAGTACGTGAAGGAGCGCGGCATCAAAATCGCGATCCACAACCACGGCCCCGAAAGCAAGGATTTCAAATCGCCGGCCGATGTGTGGGCAGCCGTCGAGAAGCTCGACCCGCGCATGGGCCTGTGCATCGACGTCGGCCACACCAAGCGCGCCGGCATGGAGCCGGTCGATGCGATCATCAAATTCAAGGATCGCCTCTACGATGTTCACATGAAGGACATCATCGTCGATCCATCCGGCCGCAACACAAATGTCGGCACAGAAGTCGGCCGCGGCATCCTCGATATCCGAGGCATGCTGCAAGCGCTGCTCGACATCGGCTTCACCGGCCACGTAGGCTTTGAATTCGAGAAAGCCGCCAAAAACCCCCTGCCGGGTTTGGCCGAATCGGTGGGATATACCAAGGGTGTGATGTCCACGATCGAGCCGACGCGCGCTCGCGCCTAACAGGAGTTCGCAATCTCCAGCCACCGTCATGCTGAGGTACCCTGAAGCATCTGGCTCGCTCGCGCTATCGGGGCCAGAGCTGCGAGTACCTGCTGTAACAATGTTGGCGGTTGTCAAATGAACGCCACGGGCACGCTGTCGCGAGCCCATGCCACCC
>DATBDZ010000092.1:0-6980 GCA_036276235.1 Humisphaera sp.
GATGGTAAAGGTGATTGCCGTTGATGAGCAGGACCGCGTGAAGCTGAGCCGCAAGGCCGCGATGCGGGAGATGGTCGCCGCTGAATCGAACGGCGACGGGGAAGCTTAAAAGCGTTCCGTCCGAATTTCGATACGAATTTAAAACGCCTGACGCGTGGCGATTGCCATGGTCGGGCGTTTTTTCATTGATTGGCGTCGGCTATCATTGAACGAATGGCCGCTTCCTCCGAGGTACAGCCGATGCTGGATGATTCCGCTGCCACGGTGCAGCGACTGATGGATCAGTATACGGAGATTGCTCGATTGGCCGGGGGGCTTGCGCACGAGATCAAGAACCCACTGTCGACGATTCGGCTCAATATGGATTTGTTGGCCGAGGATTTGGGCGAGGCGGAATCGCCGGCGGCGCGGCGCTCGCTGAAGCGAGTCGACGTGGTGCGTCGCGAATGCCAGCGGTTGCAGTCGCTGCTCGACGACTTTCTGAATTTCGCCAAGGTGCGGCGGCTGCATTTGTTGCCCACGGATTTGAACCACCAGATTGAGGATGTGCTCGAGTTTTTTTCGCCGGAGGCGAAGGAGGCGGGCGTCGAGATTGTGCGGTATCTCGACCCTGAGCTACCGCGGGTGCTGCTGGATCGAGAGGCGTTTCGGCAAGCGCTGTTGAATTTGATCATCAACGCCAAGCAGGCGATGCCCGAAGGAGGGCAATTGGTGGTTCGCACGGCGGCGGAACGCAACGTGGTAGTCGTCTATCTGATTGATACAGGATTTGGGATGGATGACCGGACGGCCTCGCGGATGTTCGAGCCGTTTTATACAACGAAGCCGGGCGGGTCGGGATTGGGTCTGCCGACGACGCAGAAGATCGTTGAAGCGCACGGCGGACGAATTGGCGTGCAGAGCGAAGTGAACCGCGGTACCCAAATTACGATCGAGCTGCCGGTGCCGCCGCGATTGGCGGGGGAATAGCCGAGTTTCGCGGCGGCGAGGCAACCCCTTTCGACTGCCGATGCGGGGACGTATCATCGGTTCATGCCGCCGAAAGCTTCAACTACTGCCAGCGCCGGACCGCCGATTCAGGTGCTGGTCGTTGATAACGACTTGGCCCATGCCGAGGCGATGGCGGATAGCTTGCGGAGCATTGGGTTTGAGTGCACGGTGGCGGGCAGCGGCAAGGAAGCGATCGCGCTGATGGAATCGGGCACGTTCGAGATTGTCATCACCGATTTGCAGATGCCGGATGTGGGCGGGCTGGAAGTGCTTGCCAAGAGTCGCGAGTTGCAGCCGGATGCGGAAGTGATTTTGGTCACCGGGCACGGGACGATCGAGTCGGCGGTAGAGGCGATGCAGCGCGGGGCGTTCAATTACTTGCTCAAACCGCTTGATTTGAAGCAGCTGCGGGCAGTGGTCGAGAACGCGGGTCGAAGCCAGTACTTGCGGCGAGCGAATGCAGAGCTGCATCGGCGGCTGGACGAACGGTTCGGGTTCGAAGGGGTGATCGGCAACAGCCCGCAGATGCACGATGTCGTGACGCGGCTGCAACGGATAGCGCCGACGGACGCCACGGTGTTGATTCAAGGCGACACAGGCACGGGCAAGGAACTGGTGGCGAAGGCGATCCATCAGAACAGCCCGCGGAAGAAGCGGCCGTTTGTGCCGCTCAATTGTGCGGCGTTGAGCGAGCACATTCTTGAAAGCGAGCTGTTCGGCCACATCCGCGGGGCGTTCACGGATGCTTCGAGCGATCGGCAGGGCAAGTTCGAGTATGCGGATGGCGGCACGCTGTTTCTGGATGAAGTCGGCGACATGCCGATTCCGACGCAGATCAAGCTGCTGCGCGTCCTGGAGAGCGGCGAGATCACACGGGTAGGGTCGAATGAGCCCGTGAAGGTAAATGTTCGGATCGTGTCAGCCACCAATCGAGATTTGGAAAAGGCGATTGCGGCAGGCTCGTTTCGCGAGGACTTATACCATCGGCTCAAGGTGGTGACGATCGTGTTGCCGCGGCTGGCGGAGCGGCGCGAGGATATTCCGCTGCTGGTGGATTATTTCGTGAAAGAACATTCGAAGCGGCATCAAAAAACGATCCGCGGCATTTCGACGGCGGCGCGGCGGCGGCTGTTGGCGTTCGACTGGCCCGGCAATGTGCGGCAGCTGCGTAATGTGATTGAGAGCATGGTTGTGGTGGATATTGACGAAGTGCTCGACTTAGACGATTTGCCCTCGGAGCTGGCGCCGCCGGCGGGTGAAACGATTGCCGTGGCCAGCGAGGATGGGTTACATCAACTGATTGGTAAGTCGATGAACGAGATTGAGGCGATGTTCATCGGCGAGACGCTGAAGGTGACGGGCGGGAACCGCGAAGAGGCGGCGAGCATGCTGGGCATCGGTGAGCGAACGCTGTATCGGAAGATTAAAGAATACGGATTGAGTTAATGGTTTCACGCAAAGGCGCGAAGTTCGGGAAAAGCCAATTACCACGACGGCACGACGGACACGACGAAAGGTGAATTAAATTTCAGTTGTCTTCGTTGTGTCCGTCGTGCCGTAGTGGTGAAAGTTTGTTGCGTGAGACCTTTTGGATATTGATCAGGATGGTTTCAGGATGCCGAATATTCAGCAGCTATCGCCGAGCGTGGTGAATAAGATTGCGGCGGGCGAGGTGATCGAGCGGCCGGCGAGTGTGCTGAAGGAGCTGCTTGAGAACTCGGTTGATGCCGGGGCGACGCGGATTGATGTGACGCTCGAAAAAGGGGGCAGCGACGTCATTCGGGTGGCTGATAATGGGTGCGGAATTGCGAGCGAAGAAATTTCACTCGCCGTGGCGAGTCATGCGACGAGCAAGATCCGCTCGGCGGATGATTTGTTCTCGGTGATGACGCTGGGTTTTCGCGGCGAGGCGCTGGCTTCGATTGCGGAAGTGAGCCGGCTCGTTGTGCGGAGCCGGATGGCGGAGGCTGATAGCGGGGCGGAGCTGGAGATTGTGGGTGGCGCGGCGAGTGCGGTTCAACCGATTGGCTGCCCGGTGGGGACGACGATTGAAGTTCGTAATCTGTTCTTCAATACGCCGGTGCGGCACAAATTTATGCGGTCGCCGCAGACGGAGATGGGGCATTCGATCGAGGCGGTGACGCGGCTGGCACTGGCGCATTCGCATATTCATTTCACTCTCGCCCACAACGGGCGAATGGTACACGACCTGCCGCCGGTCGCGAATATCCGGGGTCGAATTGCCGCTTTTTTTGGCGAGGAGCTTGCGGAAGACTTGATTGAAGTTGGAAGCGAGAGCGATGGGGTGGCTCTGAGCGGGTTTGTTGCGAACCCGATGCACAGCCGGGCGACGGGGCGGATGCAGTATTTGTTCCTCAACGGGCGAGCGATTCGCGACCGGGCGCTGCAGCATGCGCTGGGCGAAGCATATCGAGGGCTGCTGCTCACAGGGCGGCAGCCGATTTGCTTTTTGCGGTTGGAGATGCCGGCGGATTTGGTGGACGTGAATGTGCATCCGACGAAACAGGAAGTGCGATTTCAGGACTCGGGGCGGCTGTACAGTTTGCTGTTGGGTACGCTGCGAACGAAATTCTTGACGACGGATCTGCAAGCTCGCGGCGCGACGCCGGTGGCAACGGCGGACGCTCGATTTGGCTCATCCGCGAATTCATCGGACGCGAGCGAGCTCGTTAGTTGGGCGAAGGAACAATTAGGGCGGCAGGCGGCAGGGATTCAAATTAGCGGGCCGATTGGCGGCGTCACGGATCGTTCGACGGATGGGTCATGGCCTGCGACTGATCGAGAACCGTTGAGACTTCATCGGATCGACGCGCCGGCTTCGTTGCGGTTTGATATTGGGCGACCCCCGGCAGAGCCGGGGGCTGATGAGGTGAGCGGATTCGCAGCGGCTGGTGATAGCGCGAATGCGATTGCGAGGGAAGTACCGGCGCCGCATTTTGATTTGCCCTCAAATGCCCTGCAGGTGCACGATCGGTATTTGATCGTGGAGACGGAAGTGGGGATTGAAGTCATCGATCAGCATGCGCTGCATGAGCGGATTCTGTACGAACAAATTCGGGAGAAGGTGCTTTCCGGGTCTCTGGAATCGCAACGACTTTTGGTGCCGGAACCGGTCGATCTGACGGCAACGGAAGCGGCGGCGGCGCTGGAGCACGCCGACGTTTTAGCGCAGCTCGGCGTCGAGATTCAGCCGTTTGGTGGAGAGACCGTACTCGTGTCGTGTTACCCCGCGATGCTCGCGAACCTGAGCCCGGCCGAAGTGCTCCGGGAGCTAGTTGAGAAGCTGCTGGCCGGCGGTAGGCAGCCTGAGGCCCGCGATTTGGTGGATGAGCTACTTCACATGATTGCCTGCAAGGCGGCCGTTAAATTCGGGGACAGACTCACAACGGAAGAGGTTGATGCGCTGCTGGCGCAACGCCATTTGGCCCAGGACCAGCACCATTGCCCGCACGGTCGGCCAACGGCTCTGGTTTTTACGCGAGAAGACCTGGATCGGCAGTTCAGGCGAATTTGATTCGTACCCAAAATTAGGGGAGAATGGAACTTTCCCCGGCCCGTTCCTCATTTCTCTCGATTAACCAAGCGATGATTTGCGTAAGTATCGGCCGCAGTCGACATAAGCACATGCTGGCCGAGTTTGCGCACCTGGTGGAGCAGGGGGCGGAACTCGTCGAGCTGCGACTGGATTACATCAACTCGCGGGTGAATATCCAGCGATTGCTCAAGGATCGGCCTTGTGCGACGGTGATCACGGTGCGCCGCGAGCAGGATGGGGGCAAATTCACGGGGAGCGAAGAATCGCGGCTGATGATGCTGCGCGAGGCGATCGCGAATGGCGTTGAGTACGTTGATTTGGAAGATGACATCGCGGGAAAGATTCCGCGGTTCGGCAAAACGAAGCGGATCATAAGCTATCACAATTTCCGCAACACGCCGGATAACTTGCGCGAAGTGCACGACAAGATGAAGGCGCTCGATGCCGACATCGTGAAGATCGCCACGATGGCGAATCAGCCGCACGATAATATGCGCGTGCTGGAAATGATGCAGGAAAGCGATTGCCCAACGATTGGCATGTGCATGGGCGACGTCGGGACGCCCTCGCGCATTTTGGGTCCAAAGTTTGGCGCGCCGTTCACGTACGCCACGTTCCATCATGAACGGGCTTTGGCGCCTGGGCAGCTCAGCTTCGAGCAGATGATGCACGTGTATCGCCACAACGGTATCGGGCCGGAGACGGACGTTTACGGCGTCGTGGCCGACCCGGTGGGTCATAGCTTGAGCCCGCAGATTCATAACGTGGAGTTCGGCGGGTTAGGTATTAACGCGGTGTATGTGCCGTTTCGCGTGCCGTTCGACGTGCTGGGGCAATTCATGGAGGATGCTACGCGACTCGGTATTAAGGGGTTGAGCGTCACAATTCCGCATAAGGAAGCAATCTCGAAATTTCTGACGAAGGTGGATCCCGCGGTCAAAGGAATTGGCGCGGTGAACACGGTGCTGTTCAAAGGCGAGGACGTGTTGGGGTACAACACCGACTACAAAGCCGCGATGGACTGCTTGGAACATGCGCTCGGCGGCGTGGCCCCGCCGGGAACGCCCAGTCCGCTGCAGGACAAAAAGGTGCTCGTGCTGGGGGCCGGCGGCGTTGCTCGTTCGATCATGTATGGTTTGCAGCGGCGTGGAGCGAAGACGACCATCGCCAGCCGAACTCGGTCGCGAGCGCAGTTTCTGGCCGATTCGTTCGGCGCCAAATCGGTTGAATGGGGCGCGCGACATGTGCCGGCCGAGATCCTGGTAAATTGCACGCCAGTGGGAATGCATCCCAATGTCGACGAGTCGCCATTCAACAAATCCAATCTTAAGCCGGCGATGGTTGTGTTTGACACGGTGTACAATCCCGAATCGACGCTGCTGCTGAAGGAAGCCCGCTCGCATGGCTGCCGGATCGTGACGGGCGTGGAAATGTTCATTCGCCAGGCCAAGCTTCAGTTTGCATTGTTCACCGGCATGGAGGCGAGCGAAGAGCGGATGCGGGAGACATTGAAGCGAGCAATTGGACCGGTGAAGTATTAGTCGAAGGCGGAGGGGGGAGGGGGAAGGCCCGACTTCAGGTACAGCAAATGACACGGGGTGATGACTCGCCTATTTTTTTGATCGGATACCGGGGGACGGGCAAGTCGACGGCAGCGCGGGAGCTAGCGAAGCGATTCGGCTTTTTATGGGTGGACGCGGACGTGCGAATTGAAGCGTTGGCTGGAAAGAGCATCGCAGCGATGTTCGCGGACGAGGGCGAGGCCGCGTTTCGCGAGTTGGAAGCGCAGGTCGTCGCGGCGCTAAGCCGCGAGCGGCGAGTGGTTGCGGCGCTGGGTGGGGGGGCTATTCTGAGCGCTGGGAATCGGCGAACGATTTGCGCGGCGGGACCTGTCGTGTGGCTGACTGCGAGTGTTGACGGAATCCTTGAGCGGTTGGCGGCGGATGAATCGACTGCGAGTCGGCGGCCGAACCTTACCGCGACGGGAGGCCGGGCGGAAATCGAAGAGCTGCTGGCGAAACGCACGCCACTGTATCGCGAATGTGCTACGCTTACCGTGGATACCGAGGGTAAAACCGCGGCCGAAGTCGCGGATGAGATTGTCGCCCGGTTGTAGCTCGCGGCGCACTGCATGGATGGATCAATGCTGCTGTTCGCTATTCGCCTCATTCTTGTTTTTCTGGGCGGCGCGGGCCTGGGTTCGATCGCGAACTGGGCGATTTACACGTTTGCGTGGAATTCGCGGCCGATTTCGCCGTGGGCGCAAGTTCCGGATGGCATGGCGCCGCGAAGCCGGCGCGATCGCGTGCCGATTCTCGGGTGGTTCAAGCTAAACCGCGAAGCGGCGGTTTTCGGGCCGCGGTATTGGTGGCGGCCGATGGTTCTGGAAATCGGTACGGGCCTGGCGCTCGCGGCGCTGTATTGGTGGGAGATT
>DATBDZ010000093.1:0-16649 GCA_036276235.1 Humisphaera sp.
GCCACGGGCACGCTAACGCGAGCCCATGCCACCCAATCTGGTGGAGGGCATCAAATGGGGTGGCATGGGCTTGCGACAGCATGCCCGTGGCGTTTGCGGGTCGCCAACATTTTCGCAGTGCCATCTCACCATGACGGTTCCTTACGGCAAAGCCTCAACTCGCAAGCCTGTTCAGTTCTGTAGGGTGGGTGTACTCGCCCACCAGGCGTCAGGGTGGGCGAGTACACCCACCCTACAAAATGCTCTCGCAAACTGTCATGCTTCGGAGTACCTCAGCATGACAGTCTCTTACACATTGAACTCTCTTTCGGTCATCAATCCAATTCTCGTTCGGCTCCTCATGCAGCGGCACTCGGCCGCACCGGCGCTTCGCTGCGATGATAGTGTCCGAACTTCATGGCGATAAAGCACTCGAAGCATACCAGCGCCAGCACCAGCATCATGCACCACCAACTGAAATCGTTTCCTTCGCGTCCGGCGGCGGCCTCCATTGGCACTTCGCCGCCTTGCAGCGAAACCTCGGCGTCGCCCATCGCATGGCGGATCGCATCGTCGGTGATCGTCGTGACGTTGGCTTCTTCATTCGCCGGCACATTCACCGCAACCGGCATCTGCTTGTCGCCCAGCGAGAGCTTGTAAAGGCCCGGCTTTTTCAGTGGCGCGGTGGTGTAGACGATGCGGCCTTCACGTGTCTGCGGATCGACGATGACCGGTAAGCCGCTCGGATCGGTCAGCACCGGAGCCGACGTGACGCGCACGCTTTGCGGAATTTCCAGCGGCTGATCGACCAGCAGATTGAGCCAGCCATCACCCATCTTTACGCTTCCGCCCAGCAGCTCGCACATCAATTCCAAATAAGCAGGCTTGGATGAAAATGATTTGGACCAATCGCTGTTGGCGGTCGAGGAATAGAAGACGACGCGCCCCTGCTCCAGCGAATGAACCGTGATCGCCGGATCACCCGGCGTCTTTGGATCGGGCGGCAGATAGTTCAGCACGCGCTCGACGCCCAGCTTCGGATCGATCTCCGTCTGGATGTACCCAGTGAACGGCGCCGTATCGAGGCCGGTCTTCTCCTGATTGGCAAAGACGTTCAGATAAGGATGCAGAACGCCGGTGGGCTTGAAGTCGAAATAGAACGGCTTGTCATCTGCCGTCAGTACGTTCTTCACCAGCGGCCCAGGCAGCAGCTTGCGCGGCAGGAGAACCGTGTTGTAATTCTGGCGATCGACCGAATCGCCCATGAACAACATCAGCGTGCCGCCCTTTTTCACATAGTTAGCGATTGCATCCGCTTCCTGAACGGTGACGGTCGCGACATCCGCAAGCACCACAGCCGAGTAGTCGGACAGGACTTTATTGCCAAACTCAAAATCGGTGATCAGATCGGTGGCGGCGATGCCGTCATTGCGCGGCGGCTTTCCCGGTTCAACCGCCGCGGGAGTCGAGAGCGCCTGCGCGAGCAGGCCACCGGCGCTTTCTTCCAGCTTGTTGCCACGTTTTCCTTCGACGATGAGAACGTTCAATTCCGCCGCCACATCCAGCACGCGGTGTCGCGTGTTATCGACGGAGAGATGATCTTCGTCATTAAGTTGAACGCTGATGACATGCGGCCCGCCGGTCGCGAAGCGCGCCTTGGATTGCACCTGGCCGGGCGTGGTCGAATCCAGATGCACAATCGCGCCGCTTTCCAGAAGCTGATCGTCCAGCTTCCACTGAAGCGTGCCATCGTGCGACGGGCCAAAGCCCTTCACATCCGCCTTGAAATCAACCGGAAACTTGGTGCTGACCAGATTGCTCGACGGCGTAATATCCAGGACGGCGGCGTTCCACTGTTGCTGATTGGATGACAAGTTGAAGTGTGTAATGTGGAAATATTTGGCCAGCTCCGGCCCGGCGAGCTTGATCGCCTGCGCCTGCGAGCTTTCCCAGGCGCCGCGCGTCGCGTCGGTGACGATGAACAGATTCTTGTTGGGCTGATTGATCTCTTCCTTGGCGACTTTCAGGGCAAGATCGAGCGCGCCGGCCAGATCGGTCCCATCGTAAGACTGCTCGATACGATCGATCGCCGACTTGGCTTCTTCCATATCAAACTGCGGCTTGCCGACGACCGCCGTCGCAGGTTTGCCGGCGGCGATGATGACCGCCGACTCACCGCCCGACGAAGGCCGGCTCAGCAGCTTCTTCACCAACTGCTTGGCTTGATCGAGATGAGTCTTCGCGCCGGCTTGATTCACTTCGTACGCCATCGAGTAGCTGGTATCGATGACATATACATTAAGAGATGTCCGACGGCCGAGCTTGGCCAGCGCGCTGTTTTCGCAACCGAGCGGCCGCGCCAAAGCCATGCCCAGCAGAAGCAGCAGGAGGCATCGCGTCGCCAGCAGGAGTAACTGCTCGAACCGCAGTCGGCGGCGATTTTTTCGCATCGCCCGCAGCAAAAATTCCATCGCCGCCCAGCTCACCGTCTTAAATCGCCGGCGATTGAGCAGGTGAATGATGATGGGCAACGCCATCAACAGCAGCCCGGCTATGGCAAACGCAGGAGTGAGAAAGCTGAAAGGCATCTGAATCCAAAAACCTCAAAACAAAATCACGTTCACTTCACGCCCGGTCTTCGTAGGGTCCGCCTTGGCGGACGTCTTCGCGCGGGGGACGCAATCCCGTCCGCCAAGGCGGACCCTACGGGAAAATCTCCGCGATCACTTTATGCTCGCCGCGCGCGTCGCCAGGAATCCGCTGAGCGACACATCCAGCGGCTCGCCGCTGTTAATGCGCTGAAAATCGATCTGCATCCCGCGGCAGATTTTCTGCATGCCTGCGGTGAACAGCGACAGTTGCTCCAGATACGCCTCGCGCAGCGCCCGCGGCTCGGTCAGCAGCTCGCCGCTCTCTTCCAAGCCCTTGAACATCGTCGTGTCTTCAAACGGAAAATCCACTTCCTCCGGATCGAGCACCTGAAACGCGATCATCTCATGCTTCTTGTAGCGAAGATGCCGCAGGCCTTTTTTGATGTTCTCGATGTCGTCGAAGAAATCGCTGAGCAGCACGATCAGGCTGCGGTGCGTCAGCTTCTCGGCAAGCTGATCGAGAATGCGGCCGGTGCTCGTCTTCTTGAGCTTGGGCACCAGCGTCAGTTCCTTGGTGATGATCTTCCACTGCGCCGGCGAGTTGCTGGGCTTGATGAAGTGCTTGAGGTCCGTATCGAAAATTGCCAGGCCAACAGAATCTTGCTGCTGAATTGCCATGTACGACAGCGCGGCCGCAATGGCCGTCGCCTGATCGTATTTGCTCCAGCGCTCCGGCCCATGCCCGACAGAGCTGAAGTTCATCGACTCGCTCGCATCGACGATGCAAAGCAAATGGAGATTCGTCTCTTCCTGATACTGCTTGAGGTAGATCTTGTCGGTCTTGCTGTAAACCTTCCAGTCAATGTGGCGAGTGTCGTCCCCCTGCACATAGGGCCGATGCTGCGCAAACTCAACCGAAATCCCCTGATACGGCGATCGATGCATCCCCGTCATCAAACCTTCAACGATCAAACGAGCCCGAAGATCCAGCGAAGCCACGCGCGCGAGCGTCCGCGGGTCAAGGTATTTGCGATAATTGGTGGGGGTTTCGGACAAGGTTTCGTCTCGTCAAAGTGAATAAGAGAAACAATTCTTACGGCGTCGCGAACTCCTTCGGGGACAGCGTGACGATCATGCTGATGCGCACCAGATCTTTGTCTTCAAGCGTTTCTTGCACGATGTCCCACACCTTGTGCTGGCGGCGCAAATGGCCAATGCGGTCAAAGCGGGGCGAGACCATCAACAGACGATAGCGATTTGTGCGAGGGACGCGCTCGACATCGATCTCCGCGCCGGGATAATGCGCCGTTAACGCAGCGACCAGGTCTTGAACAAATTTTGGCACTTTTACAGCTTGAGCCATTCTTTTAACTCCCTTACATCGTTCAGGAATTCGCTGGCTTCTCTCATTGTCGACGAGAGCGGTGAATATCTCGCAAAGATCGTCCACTCACTGCAGATCAATCTTAGCTTCCGGAGCCGATCGCGGCCGTCGTTGCGATCGGCACTACCTAATCGCGAGTCGATACCCGGCAAATGAGCGAGCATCTCATCCAGATCATGCGACCGATAGATCAGATTCCATATTCGCCTTTCCGCTGGACTCAACTTGTCAACCGCAACAGCATTTGCAATCCACTTATATTGATCCAGCAACCTCGCCTTCAACAAGCATTCAATGACAAAACCGCCGAGATAAAAGACGCCATTTGCTCTCGCATTCAGCCCGCTGTCGCAGAGACACACTGCATCATCGAATCGACGATCGGCGACGCTTCGCATCTGCCGCGACGTGAGTCGCCGTCGATCGAAAATGCTCGCCACCGAAGGCTCCCCTCGTTACGCCGCCGGCTGGTCCCTTAACAGCCTCGCCGCGGTCTTATCCAGCTCGTCGTACTGTTGGCGCGGGATGTAATCGATCAGCTTCTTCACCAGCGTATCGCTCTTAATTCCTTCGGCCTCGGCGTTGAAGTTCGTCACGATGCGATGCCGCAGCACGGGGATCGCCACCTGGCGAATGTCTTCCGTGCTGACATGATAGCGGCCTTTGAGCAGCGCGCGGGCTTTGCCGGCCAAAATGAGATATTGGCTGGCGCGCGGGCCGGCGCCCCAGGCGACGAACTCATTCACGAAATCGGGAACCTGATTGCCTTCAGTCTTGCGCGTGAGTCGGCTGAATTGCAGCGCATAGCGGATGACATGATCGGCCACCGGCACTTTGCGGACGATGTCCTGAAGATGAATGACTTCCTCCGCATCGAGCACGGGCTTGAGATCGATCTGCCGCGCCATCGTCGTCAGGCGGACGATCTGGAATTCCTCTTCTTCGGTCGGATAGCCGACCAAAATGTTGAACATGAACCGGTCGAGCTGCGCTTCGGGAAGCGGATAGGTGCCTTCCTGCTCGATCGGGTTTTGCGTCGCCAGCACGAAGAACGGCTGCGGCAATTTATGCAGCTTGCCCCCCGCCGTCACCTGATGCTCCTGCATCGCCTCGAGCAACGCCGCCTGCGTTTTGGGCGGCGTACGGTTGATCTCGTCCGCCAAAATCATGTTCGCAAAAACCGGCCCGCGCACAAACCGCATCGCGCGGCTGCCGGTCGTCTTATCCTCCTCAAACACTTCCGTGCCCGTGATATCCGACGGCATCAGATCCGGCGTAAACTGAATGCGGTTAAACGTCAGCCCCAGCGTCTTGGCCAGCGTCGAGATCATCAGCGTCTTGGCCAGACCCGGCACACCGACCAATAGTGCGTGGCCTTTGCAGAACAGCGCGATCAGCAGTTCTTCGATCACCGCTTCCTGGCCGACGATCACCTTGCCCAGCTCGGCCTTCATGTTGTGGTAGCCGCGCTGCAGCTTTTCGACGGCGGCCAGCTCTTCGGCGCCAAGATCCGTCGCCTGCGGCTTAACCAGCCCGATATTCGATTGCGTCATCTGCTTTCTGCTTTCCAGGGCATTGTGCCCCACTGGGGATGAAGGCAAGAGAGGTCGGCGGAGGGAGATCCAAGGAGGGTGCGCTTTTCCCCACGCCCGCCGGGCGTTATATCATGCACTATTATCCCGATCCATCGTTAGCTAGCCGATCGGCGATCAAAAGTTGCATGCCTGAACTTCCTGAAGTGCAGACCGTGGTTGACACCCTCAAGAAGAGGTTGCTCGGCGCGAGAATAACCGCCGTTAAATTATCCCGAAGCGACGTGCTCGATCCGCCCGATGCCGACCTCCCCGCCCTGCTCACGGGCCGATTTGTTCGCTCCATCGATCGGCGCGGCAAACGGATCATCTTCACGCTGGATGATACCAATCGTTTCTTCATTCATCTAGGGATGAGCGGCCGCCTCTCGGTCAACAGCGCCGCCGATCCTCTCGCAGCCCACACCCACCTCATTTTAGACGTTCAGCCCGCCGAGAAGTTCGCCGCGAGCGGCGCCCTGGAGCTCCGCTTCCAAGACCCCCGCCGCTTCGGCGGAATCTGGTGGAAAGGGTCAGATGAAATCGATTCCGGCATGGGCCCCGAGCCGCTGATGATCAGCCCCAAACAGTTATCGCGTCGCCTGGGGACGACAACCCGCGCCATCAAAAACGCGCTACTCGATCAAAGCGTGCTCGCCGGCTTAGGCAACATCTACGTCGATGAATCCCTCTTCGCCGCCGGCATCCACCCGCTCACCCGCGCCGATCAGTTAACGAGCGAACAAGTCCGCAAATTAAATCGAGCCATCAAAACCATCCTCCGCCGCGCCATCCGCCATCGCGGAAGCACGCTCCGCGATTATCGCGATGCCGAAGGAAACGCCGGGGGGTTTCAATCGCTGCACAGCGTCTACGGACATGAGGAAGATCCGTGTCGAGTATGTAAAACTCCGATCGTACGAATTGTGCTGGGCGGGAGATCGACGCACTTTTGTCCGAAGTGTCAGACCCAATGAGAAATCAAAGGTCAGATAGGACCCGCGTTCCAGGATTCCAGTATTATACTGGCGTGGTCACCTCCGGTGACCATGAACGACCCGCACCAAGAAGAATCCATGGCCCTTCGCAAATCCTCCTACACCAACCACGAATTCTTCAACGGGCAACACCGTTTCGAGCATTGGTATCGCGACAACACCGTCTATTTCATCACCTCCCGCACGCGTGACGGTTTCACCGCATTTCAAACCGACGCCGCCAAACGCATTTTCTGGGACCGCTTTGACCATTACACGAAAGAGCACGGATTCGTTCCCTGGGTGACGACCCTGATGAACAATCACTATCACACGCTCGGATATCTGCGGGTCGGCGAGCAGTTGGGCGAAATGATGCGCAAGCTTCATGGATCGGTCGCATGGCTCACGATGAAGGAAATCAAAGTTCGGCACGTTCCCTTCTGGCGGGAGCGGAGCAATCGTGATTATTTCGATGGATGCATCCGGGACGTACTGCAAGCTCAACGCGCATACAGATACACACTAATGCAAGCGGTACGGGCCCGACTGGTCAAAGATTGGCGCGACTATCCGGATACACACGTAAAGATCGAGCGCGATCGGGCGATTCGACGCGCGGTGGAACTCAAAGCGTTTCTCGAAGAGGTTCCCTATGCCCGATATGAGCGAAAACAGAAACAAGTTCGTGGTCACCAGAGGTGATCACGCCCGTAATCTGACGATCCCGACCTCTGTCGATGTTCTGAGCCCGCCCGCGCGCGCCGGCGCTTGGGCGCGGATATTCTCCAATCGCAAAACGATGGTTGCCGCCGCGGTGTTGCTGTTGCTGCTTATTGTGCCGGCCCCGTTGTTGCCGCCCCATCGGGTCGCCCGGGCCGCACAATCGGTGCTCGGTATCGGTTGGGCGAAGGCCTACTTTGTCGCCGCCATTGGATTGCAAACGGTTTTCTACGGAGCGCTCGGCGTGCTGGCCGCCTTCGCGGTCAATCCCGCACCGACGCCACGCAGGCGCTTGCTTCAAATCGGCATCCTTCCGTTGGTCGTGGTCGGCGTTGCATTGCTCATTCGCTCTCTGAAGTTGGGCCATCTCCCGCTTTGGATCAATGCCGCCGTTCCGATTGCCGCCTGTCTGGTCGGCGTCGGCCTTGGCCTCGGCATGCTCTATCGGCGGGCGAAGGTTACCTTGCTCGTCGCAGCAGCATTGATCGGCGTCACGCTCTGGCAATTGCTCGGCGGCACATCCGCCGAGCTGACCCTCGC
Organism: Humisphaera sp.; assembly: GCA_036276235.1. Lineage (GTDB taxonomy): Bacteria > Planctomycetota > Phycisphaerae > Tepidisphaerales > Tepidisphaeraceae > JANWHF01. Next base: position 7,766 of record DATBDZ010000093.1, read on the forward strand.
CACCAAAGCCCACCTGCAACGCCTCGTCGCGGCGGCAAATCAAATACCCGCCGACGAACACCGCTTCGGCGCGCTATTGCAGATCGCCCTTGCTCCTGTCCCCGCGGATTCGGCGCATGACGACGAGGTTCAGAACAACCGCGCCGCGATTTTGGCATGGGGCATCGCCGTCGGCGACGAACGGCTGGCGCGATTTGTCGGCCTGAAAGATGCCGAATTGCTGCGCCAGGCAGCCGCCCTGCGCCAGGGAACAACCTTGCGCGGCCGCGCCGATTGGTCGCGACACTACGCACTCAGCGCCGCGCTGGCCGTGCTCGAAAATCCGCTGATCAGCGACGCCGCCGGCGCGATGAAAGAACAACTGGACGCCCTCACCGGCGGCAGCGGCTTCTCCTTCGGCGACCTCGCCGCCGACCGCGCCGGCGTCCGTTTCGCCGTCAACGCCACCCGATCCCAACCCGCCGCCAAAGCCATGCAAGCGCGGCTCCAAAACGGTTTCGCCCTGGACGACTTCTTCCCGCCGGTCGCCGATCTGCCCGAAAATCTCACGGTAGAGCAATTCCGCCACGCCTACGGCGGCGTCGGCAGCCCACGCTACCGCCAACAGGTCGATGAAATCGAAACCCGATTGGATCCATGCGCGGCACTGTCGCCCAGGTGATCGAACGACCAGGACGACGATCGCCCCTCGCGAGCTTTCCGAAGTCTATTTTCTCCCGGCGACTCTCTACCTTCTCTAGCCCGGATTATTCACAAAGAAATAAACCGCAGATGAACGCGGATGAACGCAGATAAGGACATTTGTGAGCTGCGCAACCTGCGCTAAAATCATCGGATGAAAACAGTTCTGCAGTTCTGTTCCCATCTGCGTTTATCAGCGTTCATCTGCGGTTAATCTGAATAATCCGGCTAGCGCCGCGATACCGCGGCGTGGACAGGCCTCCCCGCGTCAACCTTCATCTCAATGGTCGGCTTCGATTTCGCAAGCCCACTTTCTCCCGGCTACTCTCTACCTTCCTTAGTCCGCGGATTCTCCAAGCGCGGCTTGATCGAACGCCCATGGAGCTTCGCCATGGCGAGGCCGCCGCATTTGCGAAATGATCGTGTTCCTTCGAGCGACGCCCGCCGCCGACATTGCCGCTCCGTGGGTCCGGGTGCGTAGTGTCGCCGTTTTCGCTCGAAAGCGGCGGTGTGCCCTTATCCTCACCTCAGTCCCAGCGTCTCTGCTACAATCATGTCACTAATGAAGACCAAAACCGCCAGTCGATTCTTCGCGCCGAGCGAAGCGGGTATTGTTCATCAGAACGGCTCCGAAATCGGCCCTTCGACGCCCGGCGTCGAGGTAATACTCCACACGCGCAACGGGGAAACAGATCCTTGCTGCGCCGAGGTGATCGGTGACCATATCTATGCTGAGATAGGACTGTTCTTCGAGCACGGCAAACTCTGCGACTGCGATGGCGTTTTCTTTTTGCCGCGAGAAGTTGGCGTTATGCTGACGCAAGCGGGTTACGCGGTTCCAGATGAATTCTTCGCTTAGTTCTGTCATGTTACCGCCCACCGCTAAACCTAACCCAACGTAAAGTGTGTAGACTAGATGGCGCGAACGCGCGAACCTGGTCTCAGTGGCTACGGGACGGGATCGGCCAGTTTCAGCGAGACAGCTTTTCGCAGCGCACATGAAGCGCCTGCGCAAGAGCCAAGGGCTTTCCCAAGAAAAGCTTGCAGGGCTCGCGGGTCTTCACCCCAACTACATCAGCTCCGTCGAACGTGCAGAGCGCAATGTCTCGATCGACAACATTGAAAAGATTGCGAACGCGCTTGGGCAGCCCGTGATGGCGCTGCTCGCTACCTCGAAAGCGAAGAGGTAGCACTGATGTCATCCGTACGATACACGCTTGATGCCCTGGTAACTGCGTCGGTTGACGAAGTTCTCGGTCGGCTAGCCCAGCATAATGCGGAACTTGGCTTTTCAAGTTTCTGGGCCGATAGCGTGGACGCGTGGCGAATACAACTCGACGTCATTCAGCGAGCGTTTCGGCAGTTAATCTGTGGGCGAATCAATACGGCGCCTTGGCACGTGTTGCTTGAGTACACGATTCCGCTGCGCAATCAGCGTCCTGATGTGGTGATCCTTACAGACAGCGTAATTTTCGTCGTCGAATTTAAGGTTGGCGCGACGACGCACGAATCAGCGGCGGTGTGGCAAGCGCATAGTTACGCGCTCGACTTACGTGACTTTCACCCTGGATGCCGCGACAAACTCATCGTCCCAATACTTGTCGCGACCAATGCCGCAGGCGAGACATTTTCCCAAAAAACGCTTGATCCGAGCCTACTCCCGGCTTCTCTTCCTGTGTTGTTGGCAAATCCGACCACGCTGGGCTCATATCTTTGCCAATTCTCCGCTGCGCCGAATAATGACGGTGGGACGGTCAATCCAGCCGAGTGGGAATCAGCTGTGTACTCGCCAACACCAACGATTATCGAGGCAGCGCAGGCGCTATTCAGCAAGCACAGTGTTCGGGAAATCTCGCATGCTTTTTCCGACACCCTCGAAACTACATCCGCCGCGCTTATCAACGCTATTGCGCAGTCGCGAGCGGAAAGTTGTCGAAAAATCTGTTTCGTCACGGGGATACCAGGGTCAGGAAAAACTTTAGTCGGGCTCAATGCGGTGCACAGCCCGCTTCTTCTCAACGACGACCAATCGAGCGCGATATTCCTGTCTGGCAATGGCTCTCTGATACAGGTTATTCGCGAAGCGCTCGCTCGTGATCAAATCCGTAAGCGGAAGATTCACAAGAAGGAGGCCGATCGTCGCGCCTCGTCGTTCATTGCGAACATACATGGCTTTCTAAGGGAATTTGGAATTAACAAACCGCAGACGGCGCCGAATCAGCACGTGATCGTCTTTGACGAGGCCCAACGGGCATGGTCCGCCGAAAAAGTGAAGCAATCCCGCAAAAACAGGCGATCGCGCCCTGCGCGTTCCCAAGCCCCAGAGTCCGACGGGGCGCAGGATTCGACCGAGGCGCAGATTGGTAACTTGCACGGCGACCTTTCAGAGCCAGCACTTATTCTTGACATCATGGAGCGGGTTCCTGGGTGGGCCACAATCATCGCGCTGGTTGGAGGCGGGCAAGAAATAAACACCGGCGAAGCGGGGTTGCCCGAATGGGGGCGCGCCTTGGCGCTCCGTGGAGATCGTTGGCAGGTATTGATGTCGCCACACGCGCTGGCGGGAGGTGAATCCGTAGCGGGACAAAAGTTGTTTTCACACGATGTACCGGCTGACCTGAGAACCATCGAGTCGGCAGAGTTGCATCTCGCGTGCAATGTGCGTAGTCACCGCGCGAAATTTATTGGCGCGTGGGTGAACCAGCTTCTGGCAAATGGTCCGGTGACCGCCGAAACCCCCGAGACAAACCGCGACTTCCCAATCGTCATGACGCGCGATCCGGAGTTCGCGCGCGATTGGCTCCGCGAGAGGGAAGAAAAGTCACAACGAACCGGCCTACTAACCAGTTCGGGAGCGACGCGCTTGCGCGCCTTCGGCATTGAAGTCTCTCAGGCTTTCCGCGACGGAATTTCCTACCCGCGGTGGTTCCTAAACGACCCGCGCGACATCAGGTCCTCGTGCAAGCTCGAGATTGCCGCAACTGAATATGATTGCCAGGGACTCGAAGTGGATTGGGCAGGTATTTGCTGGGGCGGCGATTTTATTATCAATTCGGAAACGGGAAAATGGGACCACTGGCGGTTTCGCGGGAATTCGTGGCAGCATGAGAATGACGTGACAAAGCAGCAATACATCGCCAACAAATATCGCGTGCTCCTCACGAGGGCGCGCCGTGGAATGATCATCTGGATTCCAAAAGGCCGCGAGGCCGCGAAGAACCCGAGCTGGCTCGACGCAACGGCGGAGCGTATTGCCGAAGCAGGTGTTCCAACCGTTTCCTGACGGATCGCGACTCACCGCTAAAGGGTATTCTTTGACCGTGTCCACAATCGTTACGATTGCGCAAAGTGTCAAAGCCAACGAGGAGAAATCGGGCACCGGCCGCCGCGAACAACATTCCAAAGACCGCGCCACGAAGTCCGACTGCCCCCGCACCTCAACGCGGCTTCTGCATTTTCATCGATACGATCGGTGAAGGCACGGTCCCGTTGTGGCGGGCCTTCAACGATTTACCTTCTGTATTCGCAACCCAACGTGAGGCAGAGCTTCAGATCGCCGACGACCTGATGGATCGGCTTCAGAGATTCATGGACAACCAGCGGGATTTCGAGGACGCCATCACGGTTGAGGAATATGTCGTGGAAGTGACCGTGCTTCCTGATGGCTCGGTGGTCGATGAATTTGGGAGGCTCTTTGGATCGCGGCGACCGCCGACTGAAACCGACGGCAAATAGCTTTTCGAGGCGAAGATCGAAGGGGACGCACCCGTCCATGTAGGGGTACGTCCCTTCCATCGCTTCGTCCCCTTCGATCGCTTTGGCCTTTGATCGCTCCGCATTCGCGGGCATGGCAACAAGGAAACCGAGCTGGCGCTGATCAAGCTGTTTCGCCTTCACGGCATTACCGGCTGGCGCCGGCGGTGGCCGCTGTTTGGGAAGCCGGATTTTGTTTTTCCCAAGCTCAAGGTGGCGATCTTCGTGGATGGCTGCTTCTGGCACTGCTGCCCGCGGCACTCCAACATGCCGGCGACCAACCGCCAATTCTGGCAACAAAAATTGGAGGGGAACCGCCGGCGGGATCGGCTGGTCAGCCGCACGCTCCGCCGGCGCGGGTGGCGGGTAGTACGGGTGTGGGAGCACGAGCTAACCCGCAAGGGACGGGCTAAGCTCATTAATAAGTTGTCAGTTGTCAGTTGCCAGTTGTCAGTGTGGAATTAGAACTCGGCTTTCGGTTGCCGGATTCCACCCCTTCGTGCCCGCATTTTTCACTTCGGGCTTTTTATCCAGCTCGCTTGGCCAGAAGCTTCCTGACTTGCGGCACCAGTTTGGTCGGAATCTGCATCATGGTGAAGGGGCCGCCACGCGAGCCGGCTTCCATCTCGGCAATCGCTTCCTCGTCGGACTGATTCTCGTAGTATTTGGCAACTTCATCCGCGCGTTTCTGGTCCCACCCCTTGGGGAAATGGGAGGTCGGCGTCCGAGACACGGCGCGTGCCGCGGCGCGGCGAGGTTTGGCTTTTTTCTTCGTCATGAATTTCTCCGTCGAAGCCGACGATTCAACGCCCGCACCTGCTTGGCGGGCAAGTCGAATGCCGTCACCACAAATATACCATCACCGTCGCGCGACGGCGCATGAATTACTTTCAACACGCGCCCGCCGCGCGTCCGACCAATGACGATGGTCGTATCCGCACCGCCGGAAGCACGCTCCAGCGGGTTGTCCAGCACATCCAGCACCTCGGAAACCTCGACATGATGGTCATGGATGTGCGGCTCGCCGTCGGCGTTGCGGTGAAAGCGGATCCTCATAGCTGATTGTCAGTTGTATGCTGTACGTGGTCCGTTGTCAGTTGTCCGTTGCAGCATTCTTCTGGCTTCTGGCTTCTGGCTTCCCGCCCCCCTTCGTGCCTACGTGCCTTCGTGCCTTGTCAGTTGTCAGTGGTCAGTTGTCAGAAATGCGCGTGCCTCGTTGCTCCGGTTCGACAGGCTCATCGCAGGCTGGCTCCTGTCTCCCCAAAAGCGCAACGCCGGATGACGATCTTCCGGCGAGCAGAGGGCGGCGAGTCCGGCCCTTCCGGGCACGGCTATCGCGAATGAGGGGAGTGATGCGTGGGTTTCAGGTTTCGGGTTTCAAGTTTCCGGTTGCATGCGGGCCTTTAACCCGAAACCAGAAACCAGAAACCCCAAACCCCTCAAATGGTGCGCGTCCGCCGTCAGATGGAGCTGGAGCAACTCGAACTTGCGCTTGGAAGAAGCCGCCCCACCGCCGGCCAGGAGGATCGCCAGTCACGTCACGACGGCGGCGCTGCCCGTCGCGGAACCAGTGGTGCAGTCGCCGATTCCCACAGAAACGGCTGTGGTTTCGAGCGAGACAGTGGGTGAGAATAGCGCGTAAAATAGGCGAAGTGTCGCATAATCGGACCCGATGTTTATGTTCATAACATCTTATCTTACAGCATTTTATGAATTTACCATTGAACAGGTGCACGCGACAAATGCGACACTTTCGCGTTTTTGAGGGACGAGCCGATATAGGCACGAAGGCACGTAGGCACGTAGGCACGGAGGGAATGCAGAGGAAGGGACGAAGGATGCAGTCACGAAGGGGTAAAGCAGAGGATGCCGAATGCCGCACGTGGACGCTAGTCGGGGCAAGCGTGGCAGGAGCAAGGCGAGCCTCACCCGTCGAGACTTTGTGGCCGGAACGGATCAAAGGCTGTGTTACACCCTTCGGTGGTGTAACACGGGCGCTGAGGACATAAGTTTACGTATCATCATTGGTTGCGCGATCAGCATCAACCCTGTGACACAGGCACAGCTGTAACATTTGTATCATTCAATCACGCGATGATGTGCGGCCGGGATCATTTCGTGCGAGGTTTCGGGTTTCGGGTTTCGGGTTGGATTTCTCTGCGCCTTTGCGCCTCTGCGTGAGCTTCTCTTGTTCGTCACGCGAAGGAACGAAGGCGCAAGGGAGACTCATTCGGTTCTGCTTCGTGTCTTCGCTGCTTCGCGTGACATCATCCCGCGGGCGTCCTTTGCAGCGCACGGAGGATCCGGGCCCTCGCTTAGGCTCGTTCCCGGCGTGGCGAACGGATTTGGCGTTGGGTGGAGGTTCGTGGTTGCCCTGTGTCGGTTCCCCGCTGACAACGAACAACCAACCACTGACAACCCACAACGGACTAATGGCTGAACCCTGAACCCTCAACCCCATCCCCCGAATGTGTTACACTCCCACTCAATGGGAACTCGCTTTAGCGGCGGCAGAGCCGCGCGTTGGGTTGTGATGTGTGCGGCTTTGGGCCTGGTGCTCCTGGCGTGGCGGCGGGCGGTGCCGCGGGCGCACGGGGTGCCGGCTTCGGCGCTCACGACGCGGCCGTTCAACCTGGCTGCGGAAGCGGCCAGTCCGACGACACCTGCGGTGGGCACACCTGCGGTGGGCACACCTGCGCTGGGCGTGCCGCTGCTGGCGTCGACTCCATCCGAGCAAAGTTTTGAAAGTGCCAAAGCCGGTCTTCGGCTGCATTACTCAGCCAATTGGCGGGAGAAGAAAAGCCCGGGCGATTTGTTGATGCTGGTTCCGGCGAAGGGTCCGCAAGGCCGCACCATCACGTTGGATGTCCCCGATGTGCCCAGGCATCTCCCCGGCGCGATGGCAATTCCGCTGATTCAAAGCGGCTACATCGACGACCTGCGCAAACATCATCCGGGGTTGAAAGTCGAGCAGTCGCAGAACGAGACGTTCGCCGCCTGCAAAGCGCGGCTCGTCCGATCCGCCTGGACGCAAGACGGCAACGAATACACCGACGTCGCCCTGCTCATCGTGCACGCCGAGCGGGTTTATATTCTGAGCCTGGATTCGGATTCGGCGGGGTATCCCGCCGTGCGCGAGGAGATGGATCAGATTGTGCGGGGGCTGGAGTGGGTGAAGTGACCATCAGGCGCGTTTCCGTTGTTGCTTGTAATCGTAATCGGGCTCGTATTCGACCGTCCCAAACAGCTCGACGATCTGCAACTGCTCATGCTGGCGGACGAACTCCTCCAATGCCGTTGAAACGACCTGCTCGCGCGTCAGTGAGCCACCAACGCGCTGGGCGCGCTCCAAGAGTTTGTCGTCCACATCGATTCGCGTCACCGTAATCTCCTGTTGGAATTATACGTGCATTGCGACGCTGACGTCTTGCCGATTGTCCGGTCACCCCGCCGCGGTTTCTTTCGCGGCATCCGGCTTGGCCGGCTGTGTCGCCGGCGGCTCTTTCCAGCCGAGATCGACGCTTACGGTGGGGATGGCTTTCTTCAAGCCGTCGGCGCCGTCTTCGGTGACCTTCGATTGCCACAGGTACAGGTTCTTCAGCTTCTTGAGCGGCTGAAGCTGATCGAGCCCGGCGTTGGTCACATCGGTGTGATACAGATTCAGATATTCCAGCGACACCAGATTCTTCAGATGGCTCAGCCCCGCATCGGTGACGGCGGTCTTCTCCAGGTGCAGGCGATGAAGATTGGTCATTCCGTCCAGAGCCGACAGCGCGCTGTCGGTCACTTTCGTGCCCGCCAGATTCAGATCGTAAACCTGCGGCGCGACCTGCGCGAGCAGGCTGATTTGCTGATCCGTCGTCGTCGCGGCACTGGAGGTGTATTCGATGCTCAGGAGATTGGAGCCTTGGCACAGAGGCAACGCCTGCGCGCCGCTGGCGCGGAGCTGTTCGAGGACCGCGGGGCTGGCTGCCGCCACCTGCGGCAAGACTTCAGCAGCGGGACCGGCCGCGTCGGCGGCGGGTGTCGTTGTGCCGGCGTCGGCGGTTTCCTTTACGACATCCTGCTTCCAATCGCCGAAGTTGGCGCCCTCGGCGATCCACTGCTTAATGAGATCGGTCTGCGCCTTGGTCAGCGGCTTGGCCTTATCCGAAGGCGGCATGATGTCATCATCATCCGGCTTGAGGGTGATGCGGTGATAGACGCCGCTCTTGTCCGGGTCGCCGGGGATGATGTCCTTGCCATCCTTGCCGCCCTTTTGGATCGACGCCACGCTGTCGAGCTTGAAATCGCCTTTGTGCTTGGTTCCGCCATGACACTTGTAGCAAGTCTCCGCGAAGATCGGACGGATCTGCGTCGCAAAATCGACCTTGTCGGCGGCTTGTGCCGCCGACCCAGCCAACAGAATCACCACTCCCAAAAACAGCTTCTTCATGTGCAAATACCTATT
>DATBDZ010000094.1:0-9688 GCA_036276235.1 Humisphaera sp.
GATTTTGCTTCCGCAAGTAATTGTCATGCTGAGGTACTCCGAAGCATCTGGCCGGATTGCGCAAATGAGCCAGATGCTTCGGAGTACCTCAGCATGACGGTCCATCCGAGGGTCCGCATCACGACTTTGTATGTGGTGGACTGCCCAACGTCCCATAACTCAAGCCAATCCCCCTTACCAGCCGATACTCCAACAACGCCCCACGGCCAAAATCCGCGCTGCGGGTGCCTAAACGGAGTACGTGCAATGTCCACGCTTTCGCAAAATCAATTCGCTGTTGAGCGCCTCGAATCCCGCCGCCGCTTGAGCGCGGCGGCCCTCCGCTCTGGTCTGCTGACCATTCGTGGCGATTTCCACCTGGCCAGCGCCATCACCGTGGACAAAAGCTCCGATCAACTCAGCATCAACGTGATCGCGACCTCGGTCGATCGCCACGGCGTCACCAACACGCTCACCAAGTCGTTCCCGCTTTCGCTGGGCATCACCAACATCTCGATCCTCGGCAGCCCCAAGGGAGACACCATTTCCGTGGGCCAGAACAGTGCCGGATTCGCGATCGCTACCCTCATCACCGCCGGCGGCGGCAATGACACAGTGACCTGCGGCGCTGAAGACGACGTCATCATCGGAAACAGCGGGGATGACGTCATCAACGCCGGCGACGGCAACAACACCGTCCGCGGCTTTTCCGGCAACGACATCATCACCACCGGCTCCGGCAACGATCGCGTTGACGGCGGCGCCGGAAACGACGTCATCTCCACCGGCGACGGACAAGACATCATTGTTGCCGGCGGCGGAAACGACAGCGTGGACGGCGGCGCGGGAGATGACCTGATCTTCGGCGGCAATGGCCGCGATACGCTTCTGGGCAACGACGGCAACGACATCATCTGGGGCGGCGGCAGCAACGACAGCATCGCCGGCGGCAACGGCAACGACACCCTCGGCGGCGTCAAAGGAACCAACGTCCTGCTCGGCGGCGCAGGAGCCGACAACTTCATCGTCCGCGGCGACATCAAGAAAGATCCCGCCAACGATTACAACTCACTCGAAGACACAATCACCCTCGGCAAGCAGGACGGCGCCAACGAACCGCTGATCTGATGCCGCGACGATCGTTGACGACGAAAACGCTTCACAGCGACTGAAGTTCTTTCATCACGCCTTCCCCTTCGGTCTCTTCCTCCGGCGCAAGTTGCTTCCGCAAATCGCGCCAGGCTTTTGCGATTGATTTTTCGTCGATCCGTTCCATCCGCAGAAAAACGCCCTGCGTTTGCTTCGGCGAAAACAGATGATGCGCGACGATGCCAATACGCTCAGCGCCGATCTGATCGACGCGATCATCTGCATGTTGCTCAGCGAGCGTCAGCGCGGCGCGCAGGATTTCTGATGGCCGCAGTGGTTCGCTGATCTCGCCGAGAATCTCCTCGATCCTGCCCGGCGTGATCAGGAAAACCCGCGCGTTTTCGCCGGGGCGCGGGCCGTGTTGGAGCGACAGGTAGCAGAAGTCGCGCAGTCTTCCGACATGCCGAAAGGGCCCTTTGCCCAGTTGCGAAAGCTGATCGACGTAGGCTTTGATCTTCGCCGCCAACTCGAAGCGCAGCTCCGCCGCCGCCTGCTGCATGCGATTGGTTTGCTCGCGGATGATCTCTGCTGGGTCGATGATTGCCCGCATGCTCAGCTCAACGAGCCGCCGATATTCATCCAGTGAAATAGTCCCATCGCACGGCGCGGGGCACTTGCCCATCTCCTTGTAAGCGCACGCGCTGGCGCCGGGCGCTTGCACCAAAATGTGGTGATATCGGCACAGATCAAACGCATCCTCAATCAGATGAAACAGCCGCGCGGCGGCGTGCTTATCTTCCAGCGGCCCAAGCAGTTCGCCCGTGCTAACCGACAGATCGATGGTCTTGGTGTATCGCGGAAACTGCGTCTGCGGATTGATGTGAATAAACCACGCCGGCCGGAAGCCAACCATGCCGCGATAGCTTTGCGGAAAGACCACACGCGCGGCTTCGTAGTAAATCCAATCGGCCTCGAAGGCGCTATCCACCCGCCGCCATCGCACGCGGCGAACCAGCTCGCGATAATTCACTCGTTTGGAGAGCCCCGCATCCGGCTCACCTTCGCCCAATCGGCGCTTCAGACTGTTGCGCAGATTCTTGACGCAGAGCAGTTGGACCGGCCGATCGTCGGCGTCCGACAGCAGATAAACCACCCAACGCGCCGGCGCTTGCCGCACAAACTCCTCAAAGTTCCCGGCCGGATCAAAATCCAGTTGCCGATCGAAGATGGAAGCAATTTCCGGCACGACCAGGGGTATGGTAGGATTATTTGAATAAGTTGTCAGTTGTCAGTTATTAGTTGTCAGTGAAGAAAAAATCTGACGATGTCTTTCTTTCCCACTGACAACTGACAACTGGCAACTGACAACTTATTCTTCCCCCAATGCCAGAAACCTCCCCTACTCCGCTCGTCTCCATCATCATGGGCAGCAAGTCCGACTGGGAGACGATGCAGCATGCGGATGCGCTGCTGACGCAGTTTGGCGTGGCGCATGAGTGCCGCGTGGTGTCGGCACATCGCACGCCGCTCTGGCTGGCGAAATTCGCGGCCGAGGCCGAAGGGCGCGGCGTGCGGATCATCATCGCCGGCGCGGGCGGCGCCGCTCACCTCCCCGGCATGGCCGCCGCCCAAACGATTCTGCCGGTGCTCGGCGTCCCCGTGATGAGCCACGCCCTGAGCGGGATGGATTCGTTGCTCTCAATCGTACAAATGCCCGCCGGCATCCCGGTCGGCACCATGGCCATAGGCCGCGCCGGTGCGGTCAACGCGGCGTTGCTCGCCATCGCCATCCTCGCCGGCTCCGACCCTGCCCTCCGCGAGAAGCTTCGCCAATATCGCAAGGAGCAAACGGACAAGGTAATGGACGACACGCTGCCTTAGGCGCCGCACACAAATTACCTATCCAAATTCATCGGTTCATTTGGGTGCCATGTCCCACGCTTGCGTGGGCATGTCGTGCAATCGCGAATGGCCTCTATCCCGCTGACAGACATGCCCACGCAAGCGTGGGACATGGCACCCGTAAGACCCACGTGAACGATACGAGAATTGGATTAGTTATCTTTGCGCGGCTCCTTAGAGCGCGGCAGGAGCGGTCCAGCTTAATCGCGTCCTGATTGGTCGGCACTCGCTCCACATTCCGGACACCGAGGCGGCGTCGCGCGAAGGTCGTACCCACAGACGCGACACAGCCCGGGCGCGCGGCGCGACAACATGCGAGGGATGACGCGAAAGACAATGTACACATAGCCGATCATGGTGATCAGCGGCACACCCACAAGTGTGGCGATCTCGTCGAGGCGCGTCGTGAACTGGTGGTTGAACGACAATATCAGGACTACAAAACTCGCCGCCCACCAGATGATAAGCGCACCCACCGCCTTGATGAGCAGAAGCATGATGCGGCGAAAGGTCATCTCCGATAATCGTAATCGCCCCAGTACCGTTTTACTCACTGGCGTGGCCCATAATGCGGCAGTTCCGTTCCCGCCTCCAATGCGCCGAGATCTGGGGCGTTGCCATGGTAGTCATCGTTGAAGCCCGGCAGGATTTCTCCGGCATCGACGGCTTGTGAAGCGCTGCTCAGGCGGGGATCGATCAGTTTGAAGTCGTAAGCTTTCTTTGGATCTTCCGGAGCCGCCAGGCCATTGGCGAAGAGATGCGCGGGATCGAGCGCGACGCAACGCCGCTCGATCGGGGCGCGGGAGTGGACCTCCGCCGGCGTGGCGTAGGCGTTGGCGTTCCATTTGATGAAGACTGGGCCCGAGAAGCCGCCAAAGCCGTCGTAGTCGAAATCGCAATGGATCATCTGCGGGCTGAAATCGATGGCGCGGCCGGCGGTGCCGATGTACAGATTGTTGCGGGAGATGCAATTCGTGACGGGGGCATTGGTGTGCAGTTGCAGTGCCGCGCCGTTTTTGAGGATCGTGTTGTGAATGAGCACGCCGCCGCTGGGGCTGTTGTGGAGTTTGAAGGCTTCGGTCTGGCAGTTGTAAATGACATTGCGGAAGACGTAGACCGGGCCGCCGTAGACGGGTTGCAGCGAGACGCCCGTGAGCGTGTTGGTGTAGCGGTTGAGGAAGTTTCGGGTGTTGCGCTCCGAGCCGTCCATTTCGCTGCCGTCGTCGAACATCTCGCTGATCTCGTTGTTGTGAAAATCGATGGCGCAGCAGATGGGGCCGTCGGCGGTGTCGGTGCCATCCTTCCAGTGATGGATGCGATTATAGCAGACGACATGCCCGCTGCCGCCGATCCAGACCGCGCGCGATTCAGGCAAATCATTCCACTGCTGCTGCGTGGTCGGCCAGGGCATGATCCCTTCCATCAGGTTGTCGCTGATGAAAAACCCGCCGAGATTGTGGCTCTGATTCTGCGTCGCGACGACGCCGTACAGGGCATGATGAAGATGGCAACGCCGGACAACGATGCGAGCCGCCTCATGCGCGCGGATGAGGTTGTACGCGTTGGCTATCGAGAGATTCTCGAACCAGACATCATGAGCACCCGGCGCATCGATCAGGGCTCCGGTGAGATGATCCATCGGGCATTTACCGTCCAGGGTCGCTTCGCCATCACCGGCGCCGCGCCAGATGATCGGCTTGCCAATCTCCCCGCTATGTGTGATGCGGATCATGCCGGCGTAGGTGCCGCCGTGAAGGAGGAACAGATCACCTGGCCGCGCCGATTTCTGGGCGGCATCGATTCCGCGGAACGGATCGGATGAAGTTCCGCTGCCGCCGCCGGCTCCGGGAACGACATGACAAACGATCGCATCGGCTGGAGCGAGCGGCTCCGCAATCGTGCGCGAGCGCAATAGTTTCTCGGCGTTTCCGCCATCCGGATCGATGAGGCGCAAACGCATTTCGTATTCCGTATCCGGCTCGAGCAGCAGAAGACTGCCGGCGAAGAGCGATCCATCCGATGGGATCTGCACGACGCTCGGTGGGCGCGGCTTGCCGCCTTGATCAAGATACGGCGTCGTTCGACGCTCAACCCGAAAGAGCGGCGGGCCCTTCTTCCAGGAATCAGCGCCGAGTTTGCGATAGTCGAATTGAATTTGCGCGTTCTGATTATCGTCGCCGCGAATGAGCCAATAAGCTCCGAGGCAGCGGAGCGTCGGCGGTTCGAGAACGGGATCACCGATGGGCGCGGCGGCGTCACCGGCGAGTGCGATGCGAGCAATCTTCAAGCAATAAAACGTTGCAAGCCAAAATATGAGGATGCCTTGGCGGTGATTGGAAAGTGTCATGCGGAATACCTACTGGGGCGCTTGTCGCGACTTCTTGCAAGGCGGGTGAATCGCCCGTGTTTGTCGCGCCTCTCAGAACCCTCTCCCCTGTACTCAGGGGAGAGGGCAGGGTGAGGGGACAGCGTGCTGCGAAACGGCGGGGTTCGCAAGATTGACGCTTCGTCCCCTCACCCCAACCCTCTCCCCTGAGTACAGGGGAGAGGGAGAAGGCGCAATACTCATGACTGTCATCCTGGGAATTCCAGCGTGATCGATTTCATAACTGGTCGCTCGGCACAACTGATCGTGTAATTCGCGTCTGTTCCCTTTGCGACAAACTCCTCGCGCTTCGCCTTGCCACCTTCGGTCCATTCGTAGGTGACTTTGATCGGAGCGAAGCCGCCATTAGGTTCCAGATAATCCGCGGCGATTCTTGCGCTGAAGATCAGCGTCGTGTTGCGTTGTCTGCCGGAGAATCGCACGAGCGCGGCACGCGAATGCGGCGGCACACCGGTGAAGACAAGATACGTGCTGAAGCCGGCGTGGCCGCCTTCCAGGTCACCGATGGGCTTCCAGGATTTTCCATCGTCGAAGGAGGCTTCGATTGTCCATCCATCGCGAAGATCGCGGGCGCGGTAATTGACGCCGACGCGCAGGCGGGTGATGTCGCCGGGAGTTTGGATGGGGAAAGTGATCTGGCCGCTGGGTCCGTCAAGTCGCAAAGATGCGACATCGATGCCGGAGAGCGTTGGATGGAAATCGCCGTAGGAAAGCGCCTTGCCCTCCGCGTGCGGATTTGTTGAAGCGAGAATCGTGATTGTTCCTTCCCGCGGGCCGGCGGCAAAGTGAATGTGGTTTTCGCCCTGATCCAGCGCGGGAAGCGGTCGCTGCGAATGCTGGATGTCATGATGAACGGCCAGCAGATCCAGCCCCGTGCCGCTGCCTTTGAGCTGGAACTTCAGGCGATAGTCATATCGCCGAAAGACCAGCGGCGTGAGGTCGATTGTTTGTTCTCCGCCATCGTTGATCGTCGCGAGCGGCTTCCAATCCAATCCGTTGTTGTCGGAGGAGAGGATCTCGATTGATCCGCCGGCGCCGATCACCGATTTCAGATTCAGTTGTCCGCTCAGATAGACGTAGCTGCTGGGCATGCGGAAGATCAGCGTGGCGGGCTGGCGCGGATCCTTGACGTGAATCGCGGGGCCATCGGCATCTTCGGACTTGGTGACCAGATTCTGGGTTTCGAGCATTCCCGCGCGAAATAAGCCGCTGGCCAGCGGCAGCGTGTAATCGAGCGTGCCGTTGCCAATTCTTCCCGGCGCCAGATCGCCAAATTTGGGCGCGTACCGCAGGTCGGCGGTGCCGTTTGGCATGTCGAGGCACGCCGGTTTGCCGCCATCCAGCATGTTGATGTGCAGGCCTTTGTTGGACCAGTTGCGCACGAGTTTTTCGCCGGGGCGAAGCTGGATATTCACCTCGTAGCCGAGGGCGGCGCCGTAGTCATAGATGAAGTTTTTGGCGGGGCTGCCGAACTCCTGCATCGAGTTGGACCACCCGTGCGTGGCGGCGGGGAGCCAGCCATTGGCATCGTAAAATCTGCCCCACGACAGCGCTTCGGGGCCGCCTTTCCAACCCTCGCGCGCGGAGAACTGCCGAAGCTTGGCGTCGTCTCCTTTGAACTGCGGATGTTGCGCGTACCAAGCATCAATCTGCCTGCTGATCTGCTCAACGCCGGCGATCGATCCGTCAGGCTTCTGGAGATAGTTGATCAGCGACGCATCGAGCATGCACCAGTTGCCGCCGACGCGCAGCTCCGGCACGCTGTGCCCGACGATGCCCCAGGCGCGGGCTTCGAGGCCGGCGTAGCGCGCGAGCGCTTCGATGTGTGCGGACGCGCAGCAGCATTGCCCATAGCCGTAGACGTTGAACGCCTCGATCGGATCGTGAACATGATCCTCCGCCTCGAAATATTCGTTGGGCGGCACATCCTGGTGGCGGAACTTTACGACCGATTCCCAGATGGCAATCGCCTTCTGCTGATCGGTCATTCCCGGTTTTATGAATGATTGCTTCCATGCCGCCAGGCTTGAGACGTCTTCGATTTTGTCAGAGGTGACGGAGATGTGGCTGACGATGCCGGCGCGGGGTTGATCCTGCGCGAGCAAACGCGCGGCGGTAAGCAGGATCACAAGGAGCACGGAAGTGGAGAAAGGGACGCGGTGCATTGAATGCTCCCGAGTGGGAGGTGGCGGGCAATGCCCGCCCTAAGACGCAGTCGTTCCGGCGAGCCGGTGCGCCTTCCCACAACCGACGACGCGCGGCGGGTGAGCACACCCACGCACATTTACAACTGGACTTGATTTGTGTGACCGTGCGCTACCCCGCCGAGTCTTCGTCGCCGCCGAGGATTTTGGGGACTTTGAAAAATGGCCCATCCACATCGGGGGCGTTCATCAGGACCTTTTCCAGCGGAAGGCTCGGCTCCACCACATCTTCGCGCAGGACATTATGCAGCGGCAGCGCATGCGCCATCGGCTCGACGCCGCTGACATCAACCTGACTGATCTTGGCGACGTATTCGAGGATGCTTTCGAGCTGCGCGGCGAACTTTCGCCGCTGCTCGTCGCTCAATTCCAGCCGACCAAGCTTGGCGACATGAACAACCTGCTCAGCGGTGATCTTTTGCTCGGCCATTGAATGCTCGTTTTAGCGGAAGGAAGCGATTGCGACAAGATGGGACTGGCCGAAGCAAACAAAGTCTGCGCACAACGAATTTGCGCCAAGAGGCCAAGACGCCATGACGCCAAGAAGAAAAGAAATCAAAAAGTGTGGCCTCGTGGCGCATCAATGCAATTCCGCAAACCCGCGCGTCGAACGATTGGCGCAAAGAAAAACCCGCGACGGAGGCCGTCGCGGGTGCTCATTTATATCGTGGCGATCGATCAAGCCGCGGCGGTCGTCGTGGCGGCGGGAGCCTTCCACTTGCGCTTGACGGGCTTGGTGATCAGGCCCATGCGCAGGGCTTTGGCGCTGACCTTGATTCGGCAGATGCGGCCGTCGATCACCGCGCGCACGCGCTGTATATTCGGCTTGAACTTGCGGGGGGAAATGCCGGTGATTTTGGTCCCGACGCCGCCCAGGTATTTGGCCTTGCCGCGGTGGGTGACCTTGTGACCGAAGCTGGTCTTCTTGCCGGTAAAATAGCAAACGCGTGGCATTAAAATTACCTCTTTAGCCTCAAATAGGGAGGAGGGATTGTAGGGACGACGAGAGGAATTGCAAGCTCGCCCAAGTACTAATTGCAATTCGCGATCTGCAATCGCGTCCTGAAACGTGGGTTCTGAAACGTGAAAACGCGAAACGTGATGGCAATCGCCGGTCACGTTTCACGTTTTCACGTTTCAGTCCCGATCTCAAATTTGAAATTTCAAATTTGAGATTCCAAACCTATCCTCCGAGCTTGCTGGTCAGCAGCGGGAACTGCTTCTGCTCGATTTCACGAGTAATGAGGATGGTCGGCTTGACCAGAATGAGCAGAACCTGCTCGTCCTTGGCGGTGGACCGGTTGGTGAAGAGTCGCTTGAGGAACGGGATCTTGGAGAGGACGGGAACGCCGACCTCTTTTTCGATCTCGCCGGCGATGGTTTGGCCACCCAAGAGGAGGGTGCCGCCATCGGGGACGGTGACGGTGGTCTTCACTTCGGTGATCTGCAGTTCCGGTTCCTGAATGGTGCCCGAGGGGGCGGCGGTTGAACCGACGACCTGCCCGCCGACGATGCTCGCGGCCCCGGAGGCGGCGGATGCGCCATTCTGGAACGTGAACGACTTGAGGTCGATCAGGCTCGCCAGCTGCGGCCGCAGGGTAAGGGTGACGTATTTGCGATCCGCCGACACGGTGGCGACAACGTCCAGCAGCACGCCGCTCTGAATGAACGCAACGGTCGGCTGGAAGGCGCTGACGCCGGTTCCGACGGCGGCGGTCAGGTTGCTCACATATGCCTGCTGCAAAGCGACCAGCACGTATGCGCGCTGGCCATTATACAGGGTGATACGTGGTGCCTGGACGATGGTCGAGGTGATCTGCGCCTGGGTGGCACGCAGGAGCATCGTGACTTGGAAATCGTCGAGATAAGTCGCGGATGCAGTGAGCGACGTGACGCTTTGGCCAATGCTTCCCGGCACCGAAGTCGTCGGGCCGGAAGTGAAGGTCGAACTTGGATTATTGATGGCAATCGGGCTGATTTTGTTAGACCAGGAACCATTGATGTTGAACAGGAAGTTCAGATCGAGCCCTACGTCTTCGATAAAGTTTCGTTGGACGGTGAGGAAGCGGGTTTCGACGGTGATCTGAATGGCGCGCTGCTCGCGAAGCTGCTCGAGCAGGTTCATCAG
>DATBDZ010000095.1:0-6283 GCA_036276235.1 Humisphaera sp.
GCGCAGAGATGCGCTCGGAGTTCGAGCGCGTCTCTGCGCTCTTTGCGATCTCTGCGGCTTAATCCTCTGACATTTCATCAAGGTGGTGCGCCAAACGTTGAAGAATGTTGCGCGAGGAAAAAAATTAACCGCGGATGAACGCGGATGAACGCAGATCAATACAGGAGATGGTATTGCATGATCCGCGTTCATCTGCGTTCATCTGCGGTTGATATCTCCTTCTGCGGTTCATATCTCTTTCTGCCGGACCCAATGCAACGTGCAACCATAGTAGATGCAACCGATTGGTGCGAAATCCGGTGCGGAACGTTGCAACGAGTGGGAACCTGCGGCCACGTCTTCCGCGCAATGAAACATGCAACAGGAGTAGATGCAACGGAATGATTAATAAAACGTTTCGAAACGTTTCACGGACTGCGGACAGAGCCCGCGCGACTCGAAGCCATACGATGAAAGTCGCGCCCAGAGTCGCGCAGAATCGCGCGGGGCCGCCCCTTGCGCGCGGGGCCCCTTCTTCGGCGGCCGCGCGATGCTGCGCCCAACCCCACCCTCAGGCGTTCTCTTAACTGCATCCATCTGGCTCCGGCGAGCTTAGTCGAGTCGCATTCATCCGCGGTTAAATCAGCAATTAAAGTCCCATACCCTCAGCGTCCGATAAGCAATGTAAAGATTGATCGGGCCATGGATGGCCTGATGGCAGCCCGCCTGGCGCGGGCAGGATGGAGCCCGGACATGCGGAAAATGATTCTCAGCGGCGCGGCGGCACTGGCACTGGCGGTTGTCGGCTGTCAGCAAACGCCTTCCAAACCCGCCACCTCGCAGGCGCGCCCCTCGGCGCTGGATGTGAGCGCCCCGGCGGTCTCTTCGACGCCTTCCTACCAGCCCGCCCCTGTCACCCCGCCGACAGAACCCTCGACGGCGCAGCCGGTGATGGCGGTCTCCTCCGGCGCGGGCGGCAACTATAAGGTCAAGAAAGGCGACACCCTCTACAGCATCGCCAAGCAAAAATACGGCGACGGCAAGCAATGGCAAAAAATTGTTTCCGCCAACCCCGGCGTCTCGCCCAGCACATTGCGGGTCGGCCAGAGCCTGGTCATCCCGCAATAAGTCAATCACCGTCACGCCGCCTTCAACCGGCGGCGTGTGACATTAGGGCCGAGTCGGAGACTCGGTGCAACCAGAAACGCCCGGGTTCATAGCCCGGGCTTTCTGTTTTATCCTCTCGCCATGCCAACCGAACTGCTTTTGATTCGTCACGGTGAGAGTGAGGCGAATGTTGGTCGCTCGACTGATGTTGATTGCCTGCTGACGGATGCCGGCATCGAACAAGCGCGCCAACTCGGATTGCGGCTTGCCGAGCATGATCTAAGAGATTTTCTGTTTCTCACCAGCCCGTATCGCCGCACGGTGCATACGGCGGCGGCAATTACCGAGGCGACCGGACGGTCATTTGTTGTGGATGAACGGATCAGAGAATGGGGCGAGTTCGCCACGATCGGCGGCAAGCAATATCCGAAGGAAACGACGCGCGAGCTGGTCGAACGATTACGGGAGTTTCTGCTGGATCATGCCGGCCGGAAGCTGGTCGTGGTTTCGCATGCGGCGCCGATTGCCGTGCTCACGCAACTGGCGAATGGAGAGTCGCCGAACACTCTTGGCCAATTCTGGATTGGCGTGGAAAATTGCTGCTCGCGGCGGGTGATTTGCCGCTGATGCTCCGTAGGGTGCGCTTTAGCGCACGCGGCGGGTTGCCCGCGAATTGGACATTCCGCGTGTGCTAAAGCATACCCTACGAAATAGCTGAGTGGTCACGTGTCTTGGGCACACCCGCGAAGCATGAAAACGCGACGGTCACGCTGTCGCGAGCCCATGCCACCCGATTTTTCAGTAGCATGAAATTGGGTGGCATGGGCTTGCGATAGCATGCCCGTGGCGATCGTACACGACCCCCAACATTCTCAGAGCAGGTATTCGAAAGCTCCGGCCCATTCGTGCAATCCAGCCAGATGCTTCGGAGTACCTCAGCATGACAGTTCTTTGCGCGAGAATTCCAACATCGGCCTCACGTTTCTGCGATCGCGGCGCGGCGTTTGGAGAGCCGAATCACTGGCGCCGCGACGCGTGTCTCATCGAGCCGGCGGCGATGGGCGGATAGGACGTCGCTTCGTGTGAGAATGCCTACGAGCCTTTGCGACTGCTCGCGGCTGACCACCGCTAGGCGGCCGATGTTTCTCGTGACCATTTCATCCGCCGCCTCGCGGAGCGTGTTGTCCGGATAGATCGTCAGCGGCGGGAGCGTGAGCAGATCGCCTACTTTCAGCGCCGTGGAATGGGCGGGATTCAGCAGCACACGGCGAGTCAGCACGCCGAGCAGCGCGCCGTCCTTGGCGAGAATCGGATATCCCTGGTGATGCGCATCGGGGCCTCCGGCGGCGATCCAGTCCTGGACTTCGCCGACGGTTTGGTCGGCGGTGAGCGTGATCAGATTCTTGCTGGCGACCTGCTCGACCAGCATGCTGTCCAGAAAATCGGCCGCGTATTCAGCGGGCACGCGCACGCCCTTGCGGGTGATCTTGGCGGTCATGATCGTGTCGCGCATGAGCAGGCAGGAGACGAAGTAGGAAGCCGCGCATCCACCCAGGAGCGGGATCAGGCCGTACGGTTGCAACGTCGTCTCGAAGGCGAAGACCACGGACGTGAGCATCGCACGCGACGCGCCGGCGAAGAGCGCCGCCATCCCCACCAGCGCGGCGACGCGCACATCGACGTGCCCGCCGGGAATCAGATGATTGACGGCGATTCCCAGCAATCCGCCCATGGCGCTGCCGATGGTAAACAGCGGCGCGAGCGTTCCGCCGGACGTTCCGCTGCCCAGCGCGATCGACCAGGAAATGAACTTCAGCGCGCAGAGGAAGACCATCACCTTGACGGCCTCAGTGCCGGAGATCAGGTCTTTGATGTTGTCGTAGCCGACGCCAAGCGTGCGCGGCGCATAGTGTCCGACGACGCCGACGGCGACCGCGCCGATCGCCGGCCACCACATCCAGTGGATCGGCAACAGATCAAAGAGATCTTCGATCCAGTAGACCGCGCGGGTGACGAAGACGGAAGCGACGCCGATGATCGCGCCGATGACGATATAGGCCCAGACCGCCGCCTGCGTCGGCATGCCGATCGTCGGCATCTCAAAGAGCGGATACGGCTGATGAAACGCGAAGCGCGCGCCGGCGGCGACGTATGCCGCCAGCGCCACCGGCAAGAATGTGCGCGGGCGAAATTCGAAGAGCAGCAGCTCGATCGCCAGGAGCGTCGCGGAGACAGGCGCGCCAAACGTCGCGGCCATTCCCGCCGCCGCGCCGGCGGCGAGCAGTGTTTTCCGCTCGATTGCCGTCGTATGGATGATCTGGCCGATCAGCGAGCCCAATGCGCCGCCGGTCGCGATGATCGGGCCTTCAGCGCCAAAGGGCCCGCCGGTGCCGATGGCGATCGCCGCCGACAGCGGCTTGAGAAACGTCAATCGCGGCGGGATGCGGCTTTCCCCTTTGAGCACCTTCTCCATCGCTTCGGGAATTCCATGCCCGCGAATCCCCGCCGACCCATAGCGAGCCATGAACCCGACGATCAGCGCGCCGATCACCGGCACATAGAAGACTGATATCCCCGGGTCAGCTCCGCGATCAACCGGCGCATGAAACGCCGCCGACAGCGTGTGATGGAACGAGAAATTGGTGATCACCTGGATGAGCCAGAGCAAAATCTGCGCAATAACGGCGGCTGCCAGCGCCAACAGGATCGAAAGCACAGATACAAGAATGACGCGACGATCGACCAGGAGCCGGTCGGCGGACATGTCCGCCTGCTCAAGTGCCGGCCCCATCGAAGGAGAGACCGGCAGGCCGCCGGTCGTGGCGGCACGTTCAACATGATGCGGAAGATCGGTCACGAATGTGCTCCTGTGGGATGACAGCTTTGAGAAATTGTATGGGGGACCATATAAATCATGAAGAGTGATAAGTGAAGCCTGACAAAAACAATGCCCTCTGTGTCATTTGCGCTTTTTTTTGGCAGAGCGACGGGATCGCGGCGATTCATCTTCGAAGAGCATCGGGGCGGCGGCGACGCCATCGATGCCGATTCCCTTGAGCAGGCGTTCCAGCGAGTCGGCCAGTTGTCTGACATCCTTGCGCGGCAGATGCTTTAACGCACCGATCAAACGATCCTGGGCGGCCGCGGGTGCCGATCGAAGGACGGACTTCCCGGCAGGCGTCACCCGAATCTGCGCCTGGCGGGCGTCCGCCGCCGACCGTTCGAGATCGACCATTCCGCGTTCGGCGAGCCTATGGACGACAACCGATACCGAGCTCTGATGTGTATGCGTGCGCTCCGCCAGCTCGTTGACGCTGAGCACGCCGCCCTCGGCGAGCTTATGCAGAACGAAAAGCTGTGCCCCGGAAAGCCCGACACGTTTTTCCGAATCCCGCGAAGCGACCCGAAGCACCTTGACGATGCGCCGGATCGAGTCTAGGACTCGCCGCGTGTCATTCTGGGGATTGTCTGTGCGCCTGGGCATCTATTGTATGGGCACCCAACTATTGGGGACGGAATGATAGCGAGATGGCTGTGGATGTCCAATCTTGTGACACAACGTTTTCGGCCGCGGTCCCTGCTCCCTCCTCCGGTAGGTCGGGGGAAGGTCGGGGTGGGGTGTGTGTCCAGACGGCGCATCTTGTGCGAGAGGCCCGCGTTAATCCTGATCCCGCGCCGCCGACGCCAGGTCACGGAAGGTTGCTGAGACGGCCGCCATGAAGGCCGCATCGCTTACAGGGGCCTTCCGACGATCGCTTCGATGTCCGCCGATTGTTGAGCCGTGGTTGCGTGAAGATGGGCCGCCAGCCGTTTTAGATCGATCAGCGCGCGTTGTTGGTTGAGCAGATCGACCAGTGTTGCCCGGCCGGTTTCGTATTCGCCGCGCGCCAGTTCGACCGATCGCGCGGCACGAGGCGCGATGGAATTTTCCAGCAGATTGAGTTGGCGCTGCGCATCACGGAGTGTTAGCAAATCGATTGACAGACGGCCGCCAACGTCGCTTTCCATCTGCTTGCGCGCGGCTTTGGAAGCGCGGAGGTTCGCATCGGCCTGCGAGATGGCCGCTTCAATTGCCTCATGCCGCAGCAGTGGGATCGTGACCATCCCGCCCAGTGACTGTGCCATGCCGGCGGGATCTGCCGACACACTCAGCGAAAAGTCCGGAACGTAACCGAGTTTTGCAAGCTGCAGATCGAACTTGCTGGCGTCGATTTCATGCGAGGCGGCGGTGAGTTCCAGATTCTCGTGCGCCGCTACCGCAAGCAAGTCCTCGTTGCCCGGAATCACTGGATTCCGTGATGCGATGTTCAAGTCTGATGGCAAAAGATCGGCTGGTTGTCGACCCATGACAACATTCAACGCGACTCGCTTTTGTTTGATCTGAGATTCCAGATATTCGACCCGGCTGCGCGAGGTTTCCAGGTCGGTCTGCGCAACAAGCAGATCGCGCTGGCTTGCAGCGCCAGTTCGTAGCCGCGCTTCAACTAGGTCTGCGACCGTATCCAGAAGCGCGGAGTTCGCCTGCTCGAGGCGCAAAAGTTCCTGCGCCAGAGTCAGTTCGCTGGCGGCATTCAGCACATCGCGGCGAAGCTCGTTTCGCGCCTTGCGAAATCGAGCTCCGATGGCCCTGGCTTCTGCCAGAGAGCGCTCGGCCGCGGCTGACAGCTTCGAGGGCCAAACAATATCCGCCATCGGATCGTTGGACAGCGTGAACGTCGTGCGGTCCCAGGAAAACGTTCCATGCGATCCAGTCGCGGCGGCAGAGAGCGCGAGATTGGTCGGCTGTGTGCCGTCGCGCACGATCTGCTCGATGGCCGCGCGCCATTGCCAGTATTGCTGCTCAAGTTGGCCATTATTCAGCAGCGCGAAATTGACCAAATCATCGACAGTTGGTTCGGACGGAAGCGTCGTCGGATGCCGCTGCTCGATGGCCGTTTCGTAGGGTTTGCCCGCTTCGGTCGCCGCGCTGCGCTCGGCGCGTTCGCCGGAAGGATGAACGGTGCAGCCGCCGATAAGCACGAGAAGGAATAGCGACGTGATGACAGCAGGAGCACGCAACAGCCTCAAGCGGGCGATTTTCTCCCTCCACCGGTACTCCTCAGATTTCAGAGGACGATAACTGTCATGCTGAGTAGTCACGTGCCATCGACACGCCCCGGGAGCACGAAGATGGCGGGCAGTGCCCGCCCTACGATTG
>DATBDZ010000096.1:0-38338 GCA_036276235.1 Humisphaera sp.
GCTACCGAAGAGGCAGGATCACATCGAATCGCGCGGCGGTAGGCATCGATCGCCTCCTCAAATTGGTCCGACCCTTTTAGCGCATTGGCGAAGTTGTACCATGCATTGGAATCCTCCGGTGCGTGGAGTACCGCTCGACGCAGCAATTCAATGCCATCTGTCGGTCGTTTGATCTGGACCATCAAAACGCCCAGCATCTGCAAGGCGCCGGCGTGCGTTGGTGACCCGGCCAGCACCGCGCGATAGCCTGCCTCCGCCTCGGAAAGCTGGCCGAACCGATGTTGCCTTACCGCAAGAGCGAACGCGCTTTCAGATGTTGAACTTTCCTCGTGAGCGCCCATATAGCCCACATCGTCGGCTGTGACTCAGCGCCATCCTTGGACCCGATTATCACAGTGAGCAGAGACGGCTACTTCAGCAACGGCGAAATCAGCTTCGCCCAAATCTCATACCCCTGATGATTCATATGCAGCATGTCGCTGACAAACAGCTCCGGCCGCATTTCTCCATCCTTCAGCATCGGCGTGAAGACATCGACGTAACCCAGATGCGGATGATCATGGCTGTATTGCTCGACCAGGTGATTGAGCTCTCGGTCCTTGTCGACGATCTTGGCGCGCGACGGGCTGGGCTTGGCCGCGATGAAATAAATATCCACATCGGGAAGGGCGGCATGCACCTTCTTCTCAAACGCCGTGAAATCCGCCGCCACGGTCTGGGGCGATTTGCCGGCGTTCAGGTCATTGTCACCCGCGTAAAAGAAAATCCGCGCCGGGTGATACGGAATCACAATCCGGTCGGCGAAGCGCACGCTGTCGGCAATTTGCGACCCGCCGAACCCGCGGTTGATCACAGTCTTGCCGGGAAAATCCTCGGCCAGTGTCTTCCACAAACGGATGCTCGAGCTGCCAACAAACAGGTTCGCATCGCGCGGCGGCGGATTGGTCTTGTCGGCGTTCTCGTACGCTTTGATCTCATTCTCGAAGGGGATTGCCGCCGGCGTGGCGGGAGCCTGTTGCGCGGCGACAAACGGCGTGGTGGAAAACAGAGTCAGCGAAATGACGACCAACAGGATTTTTTTGCGCATCATTTCATTATAAATAGCGGCGTCGATTTGGGAACATCGCCGCAAGGAACCGCAAACAATTGTCATGTGGAATGCCTGCGCAGCTGCGCCGCGAAACATGAAATCTTTGTTGTAGGTCGGGTGTACTCGCCCACCACGAGCGGCAAATGGTGGGCGAGTACACCCACCCTACACGAATTGAAAATGTTGGCGGTTGCCTACGAACGCCACGGGGATGCTAACGCAAGCCCATGCCACCCAATCGGAGCGCTACTGCAAAATCGGGTGGCATGGGCTCGCGACACCGTGCCCGTGGGGATTTCCCTGCTTCGCGGATGTGCCCAAGGCACTTGACGACTCAACATGACACAAGTCGATAGTCGTGGCGTTCAATTATCGCCCGCAGGCGGAGCAGCTATTTTTGATAAAGCGGCAAATACCTGTAAGGCACGCACAGCGCCAGGCACGCCATCGCCGAGCGGTAAGACGGGCCGGCGTCTTCCTCCTGCCCGCTGCCGCCGCCGAATGAGCCGTCCGGCTGTTGCTGCGTAAGCAAGCTTTCGCGAAGGCGCGGATAGAGCGATTCCCAGTATTTTCCGCCGAGCTGATTCAACGCCTGCGCGCAGTAATAGACGGCGTAATAGTAGAATTCCATCGACACGGCCGATGCATCGCGCGGCCAGCTTTTCAGCAGATAATCGCCGCCGGCGATTGCTTCAGGTGATCCATGCTCGCCCAGAAGTTCCAGCGAGAGGATGCCCGTTCCCGTGCGCGCCTGATTGGGCCCGCCGCCGGGCTGATATCCGAACCCGCCGCCGGCGGGGACGGCGCTGCGGCGGATATATTCGCGTCCGTCGTCCAGTGCTTCTCGCGGGATAGCCGCGCCGCAGTTGGCGGCCCCGCGCAGCGCCATGAGCTGCCAACCGGTAACGGAGATATCCGAATCGGGGCTGTTCACCTGATAGCGCCAGCCGCCCTGATATTGCGGGCCGGTCTTCGGCGCCTTTTGTGCATCGAGAATCAACCTCGCCGCGCGCGATAAAACTTTTCCAACGCGCGCACGGCGGGCATCATCCACCATTCCATAAACTTCCGAGAGCATCACGGTGGCGATTCCATGCTCATACATGACATGATTGCCGCCGTGCGATCGCGAGAGCAGGCCATCGGGCTGCTGGCTCTCGACGACATAATCGATGCTTGTGTTGAGCAGATCGCCATAAGGCCCTTGCCCCGGCACATGCCCGCGCGCCAGAAACGCCATGACGACCAGCGAAGGAACGGCGGTCGATCCGGCGCTGCCGCCTTGCGGAAAGGTGCCATCCGGCCGCTGATGGGCGGCGAGCCAACTGATAGCCTTATCGACGGCGTCGCGCACGTCTGGAGGGACGGCTTCATCGGCAGTCTTGGAAGTTGAGCATGTCTGAGTGACCAGCGGTGGGGGCAGCAACTCGTCGCGCGCGACCCTTGATTGCGCAAACAATGGTACTGCCAACAACGCGATAATCGTAAATGCAGCTGCAGCGCGAGCTGTCATGCTGAGGTATTCCGAAGCATCTGGCCGGATTGCGGGAACGGGCCAGATACGTCGGAGAACCTGCTCTAAAAATGCGGCGGGCAGTGCCCGCCCTACGCGCCTAACCCAATCGTAGGGCGGGCATTGCCCGCCGTTTTCGTGCGTCGTGGGGGTGCCGATGGCACGTGGCCACTCAGCATGACGGCGACCGTGGAACATGGCTTTGAGTTGCAGATGACCGCCGATGTAACGAGGCTCGTCAAGAATCCCCGGACTACCCGCCGAAAAGGAGCCGTCTGCAAGGTCGCTCACACTCATCGCTCCACCCGCCCATCGCTCTGCATCTTTGCCACGCGAATGTAGTAGTTGCGGATCATTTCCCGATACGCCGGCGGCCCGGTCTGCTGGGAGGCGGTCAGCAGATTTTGCTGCATCATCGGCGGGAGCCGCGCCCAGTCGCCGGCGCTGATGCCCAGATCAAGCACGGCGGCGGGGGGTGTGTTGGATGCGCCGGTTGCCTCGCCGCGAATTCCTGCGCGCGAGCCGTTCGCCTGGCCAGTGGCACTCTCCGATTTCTCTGCGTTGGCGGCGTCGGTCCCATTCTGCGCGCCGGCCTGAGCGTCTGATTGCTGCCCGGAGGACTGGCCGGAGTCTTTACCGCTTTGCAGTGCGCGAGCCGCCGCTGCCGCGGCGCGCGAGAGCGCCTTGGCGGCCTCCCGGGCGGCGGCGGGATTGGGCCGCAATGCCTGCCGCTGTGCGGCGGCGGCCTCCTGTGCCGCGTCAGCGGTCGCCCGAGAGTTTTCGCCGGCGTTCCCTTGCGATGACTGGCCTTCGCCTTCTTTTGCGTTGCTTCCGTCGGGCTTCTGCGCTGCGGCGCTGGATGTTCCCTCCGAAGATTGCTTCTCGTTCGCACCCGCGCTGTCCCGCAGCGATTGGTCGGCCTGGTTCAACGCCGCTTGCGCGTTCTTCTGCTCCTCCTGCGCCTTGTCCTTTTCTTTGGCCGCCTGTGCATCGGCGGCGCGTTGCTGGGCGTCGCGCGCCTGCTGAAGTGATTTTTCCGCGGCTTGTGCGCGGTTTGTGAGTTCCGCGTCGCGATCCTGTTTGGCGCGCTCGCCCAACTGCTCTGCCGCCGAGCGAAGCTGCTCGGTTTTGCGCGCCAGCTCGATCTGCTTTTGCGCAGCCTGATTCTCCGCTGCCGGCGACTGGCGTCCGGCGGCTTGCTGCCGCAGCTTCTCCTGCTGCGTCGCATCATCTTCGATTCCCTGCGCCAGATCGGTGAGCTTCTTGGCCATGTCGCGGGCCTGTTCGTCGCGCAGCGACGGGTCTTTGTTCATCGCATCACTCAGCTTGTCGATCGCCTGATGCTGAGCGCGCAGATTCTCGTCCTGCAGTTGCGGATGATCGGTCATTCCTTCGGCGGCCTGCTGCTGCTTCCGGGCCGCCTGGCGCAGCGCCTCGGCGGATTCGGCCTTGCGCTGCGCCTGCTCGGATTGCGCGATCAACTTCTCCAATTCGCGCGCGGCGATGACGATCTGCTCATGAGCCGCCCCGGCCTGCTGCTGGCGCTGCGCCGGCGCATCGGCCGCAAATTCCATCTTCGCCACGTCGGCGGCGGCGTCCGCGATCGGATGCTCGGCGATATCCCGAGCCGCGCGGGCGACACCATCGAACGGCGTCCCAAAAAACTCCCCAGCCGCCGATGCCAGATCGCGGCTGGTTGATACCAGCAGTTGCCGCAGATCCACCGCATCGCGTCGTTCGTCGGCAGTCAGCACATGTCGATCATCCGCATTCTTCAGATTGTTGCTGCGCCAATCCGCCTGACGCAATCGCTCAATCGCCTTGCGGATTTCATCTTCGAGCCGGCGCTTGCGCTCGTCGTTCAACTGGTCGGCGTAACTTCGCGCTTGATTCGAATCGAAGATGATGGTTTGCCGCGATGACAAACCAGTTTGCGGATCGGGGTCGCGATTGTCGGTCGCTCGAAGTTGATAAGCGAGTTTGTTCGCGCTCTTGGCGCCGGTCACCGCAAGGATTTGTGTCAACTCGATCGGCCAGACTCCTTTAATGCTGTGAGCATCAGGCGGACGCGGAAGATGAATGACCTGATCGGCGGCATCGTCGATCGATACGATCGCATCGACCGCCGCCAGCCCGAAATCGTCGGCGGCAAGATATGTGACCGGCACGCTGTCGTCGGGCCGCACGGTGACCGTCGAAGTCGGCGATGTAATGACAATCGACGGCACCTGATCGAATCGCGCCGTGATCGGCCGCGGCTGATCGTCCCGATTGGCGAGGCCATAAGAATTCAGCAGGCGAATGCGGTAATCGCCGCTGTGCTGGATCGTGAACCGGCCTTCATATTGGGCGCGCCCGGTTTCCGTCAGCCGAATCGTGTGTGGATCGCGTCCGTCCGGGTCAATCACGACAGTGCTTTGCGCCCGATCGATCGGCTCGGCAGTATCAAGCCTCATCGCCACGCTTGTGCCCGCCAGGGCGTTGATCGCGCCGTCATCGGAGGCTGCATCAGTCGCGCCAAGTTGGGTGTAAGGCGGAAAGTCGTAATGCAATGTGAGCCGCGCGACCGTGGGCCGCGGATGAACCGTCACCGCGTACCACTCCGATTCTCCCTCAGACGATTGAACGCGATAGGAAAAACTCTGCTGAACATTTTCCAGCATCGCCTGAACCACGCCCGCGCCGGCGGCGTTCATCGGCTCGCTCAAATTGCGACCGCCGGCAAATCGCCTCAGGAGCGACGCGCTGCCCGATGGAACCTTCGCGGAAATTTCCAAAGAATCGCCTTGCCCGATTGTGATATCGCCGGGCATGACGGCAAGCATCGCAATGCTCGCGGGGAAATGCGTTTTCCACGGCAGAAATGTCGCATAAGCCCCGCGCAGCATCGGCGCCGCGGTGAACGAATTGGTCGTTAACACGACCCACCCAAAGAGCGCAAAACACACAAGCCACAGGCGATGCCAGATTGGTTTGGTAGGAATAATAACGCGCGGCTGGATCACACCGACGTGCTCCGACGCCTGTTGCACCAGATGATCAAGCAAATCCGGCGAGCCGCGGAAGATCGTATTCGGCTCGTCGCAGGTCAGCTCGACCGCGCTGCTCAATCGTTCCTGAAGCTGCGGGAAAAGCCGCTCGACATGCCGAGCCGCGCGGGCCAGCGTCCAGCGTTCGAACAACGGCCGCGCGAATCGTGCAGCCATATAGATCACGCCCACCCAAAAAAGAACCGCGATCGGCAACCGTAACCAAAACGGCGGCAACATAAAGCCGATCAGCGCCGCCGAAACTAACAAGATCAGCAGTGCAACAGAGACCGTCGAGAGCGCCGTCATGCCGAATGCGACCTTCCGCCGCCGGCGGACGATCTGATCGAGCGGCGCGCGCAGGACCGCGGGGAGCGCGAGGCGCGAGGGAGATTCGGCGAAAGCAGTTGTCATGATGCGAGCTAACTCAGAGCGTTTACGCCTTCTCCAAATAGGGGAGCCAGAGGTGAAGTTCATAGCACGATCGATCAAGCTGCCCGAACCACGTCGATTTATACCTGCGCCTTTGCAAACGGGCTATGGGAACTCTCATTGTGGACGAGGGGTGCGTGACACTTTAGGCGGCTACATTTCTCCCTCCTCCGGTACTCCGGGGGAGGGCTGGGGTGGGGGTTGTGTCGAACAAGCGTCTTTCGCAATCGGCCCCCACCCTAACCCTCCCCCGGAGTACCGGACGAGGGGACAAGAGTCGTCGCCGATATTGTCACGCACACTGGACGACGGACCCAAAGTGAATCTGCTTGACCCCTCGCAAAACAATATGCGACGGTGTGAGCAAGCTTGCGATATCCCTTCGGGTAAAATCGCGAGCGGATAGCGACCAGGGCTTATGTTTCGGGCTGAATCTGCGCCAGGGAATGTCGCACTTTAAGTGCGCACCATCGCATGTCCCTTGGACGCTCGAAAAGGAAACGACATGTCCAGGAAAACTTAGGGACGTTCCGCAGGGAAGGACGGGCGTTCTGCTTCGCGCATCTGCTCCCATTCTTTCATCGAGCCGCTGGAGCCGCGCGCTCATATGAGCAGTGCGGCTGCAGCCGCGGGTCAAGTTGATCTGACTGTGGCGTTCAAGGCTCTGCCGGCGCTGCAGGATCTCAATTCCGGCAAGCCGGTGGTTGTCATCGTCAGCAACCAAGGGACCGCGCCGGCCAGGGGACAGTTGACGCTGACGTTCGGCGGCCAACTGGTTTCGTCATCGCAGCCGATCGCGCCAGTGGCGTCCGTGACCAAAAATGTGAACCTGAAGCCTGGAAGGTCAAAGACAATCGCGGTCGCCGAGCGCGGCTGGCGCAGCCCGGAGTCGTTCTTCCCTACGGTCACGGTCGATCCGCAAAATACGATTGGCGAATCCAATCTCGGCAATAACACCGCCATCAGCCCCAACGCACTGCCGGCAAGTCAAATCGACCTGGCGGTGGCATTTAAGAAGCTTCCCACAACTGACGGCAACAACAATCTCCGACCCATGATCGTGACGGTGACTAACTTGGGAACCACGACGGCAGAGGGTCCTTTAACTTTGGTCGTTGGCGGCAATCTAGTTTCCGACTCATCCGTGATTCATCCGTTCCAAGACGTCACCACGCATGTGCGCATCGCGCCGGCAAAATCGCAGACGATCCGGATTCCGCTCCAGTACATCCGCAATGCCTATGTGGAAGTCTATCCCACTGTCGCCATCGATCCACAGGACACGTTTGACGATACAAACGTCGCCAACAATACGATTGTAAGTCCCTCGCAGGTGTCGTTGTATGGGCTTCCGATTGAACTCGGGGATTTTAAGGGTTGCTTTTTAACGACGGCATGCACGGAAGCTCGCGGCCTTTCTGATGACTGCGATGAGCTTAAAACACTGAGGGCGGTGCGCGATTCCTATCTCATGCAAAGCCAGTATGGAAGAGCGCTGGTGGCTGAGTATTATCGATTTGCCCCTCGCCTTTGTGCATTGATATCGCTTCATCCTGACGCAATGCGTACATACGACGAAATGTATCGCGGGCTGGTTCTACCTTCCGTAAGACGAGCCCATGCCGGGAACCTGCTAGCGGCGTGCAATCATTATGAGCGATTCACGTTGGAACTCTGCAGGCAGTTCAACGTGCGAGTCGGGGGACGCGCGGTGTCAGGGTATCGCTCGTGATATCGAGTTATGACCACTCGCGGGGCTCGAGTATAAAAAAAATCTTCGCGCGCCGGCGACGACCGGTGATCGCGTGCAACTCCTCGCCGCCACGCCAGTTAACTTAAGCCTAACTCACTCCGCTTTTCCGCGCGGAAAAAATCTTTGCATTTCTGTTTTTTCGTGTAAGGGGTTTCGGAACCTGTCGATTCGTAACTCCTTAAACTGCATGATTTTATGCGCTGCGAATGCGCATACCCCCGGTGCACATCCGTAAATCCTTGCAGCAACCTCAGTTACCAAATAAAAAGCTGACAAAGTGTGCTATATATAGAGGGACGTGGTTTTTTTGAGGAAAGACTCTTTCATAATCATCGCCGGCTGCATCGTCATGTGGGTGAGTAGAGCCCTGCCGGCAGCATGGCGACTGCTCGTCCTAGCGGTGGCCAAACAAGAGTTGAATCGCCCAATGCAACGTGCAACCAGTGCGAATGCAACGAAATGATTAATTTTTTGATGCAAAACATTACATCGCCAACCCAGATCGGGCCAGAGGTCTCACGCGAAGGCGCAGAGCCGCAAAGAAGAATTCCGACTCTGCGCCTCTGCGTGAGATAATGTTCATCGCTTCTCGTGGGTTCGCGGCGACGCGCCTGCTAAAACAGGAAGAGTGTCGCACGATTCGCAAACGATATGATGTCGCGTAAGGCCATGGCAGCAATGATCTTACGACTGTAATGGTCGTCTGCGGGAATGCGACAAATGCGACACTGTCCGAATTTTTCGGCGAAGGAGCACGGAGTCTCCCGCAGAGGCGCAAAGGCGCAGAGGTTGGAATGAGAATGAGTCTTTGCCCTTCGTCGTTATCTGTTCCCGCGCCGGAAAGTTCGACGCGACGCGTGATGAAATATGCACTCCTTTGCGGTCTTTGCCTCTTTGTGTCTCTGCGCGATTCGATTGCGCAGAGACGCAAAGAGACAAAGGCGCAAAGAAAACAATTGAAGCGGCAGGAATTTGACATCAAAATCGAGATTGACTTGTGTCAGTTATTATGAGCCGCGCGACTCGACGGAAATCGCGCCAGGAGTCGCGCGGAGTCGCGCGAGACCCTGCTGGCGGGGTCGAAAACTGGGTTGAGCCGCTCGGCGGTCGCGCGGCCAAAAACAC
Source organism: Humisphaera sp. (assembly GCA_036276235.1). GTDB lineage: Bacteria > Planctomycetota > Phycisphaerae > Tepidisphaerales > Tepidisphaeraceae > JANWHF01. The sequence continues at coordinate 8,943 of DATBDZ010000096.1, forward strand.
CCCGAATTTCATGTAAGTCATCGTCGCGGCTTAGTCAGTGAGTCGGTCGGCGGTTCGCCCGCGACGGCGGCCCCTTTACGAGAAGGGATCGCTCTGCGCCGAAAGGTTCTCGAACCGCGTTGCTTTGTTGAGGAACGTCAGCTTGACCGTTCCGGTCGGCCCGTTGCGCTGCTTGGCGATGATGATCTCGGCGATGTTGTCGGGCTGGAAATCGGGCTCGCTCATGCGGTAATAATCTTCGCGGTGCAGGAGCATGATGACGTCGGCGTCCTGCTCGATGCTGCCGGATTCGCGCAGGTCGCTCATGCGGGGGCGATGGCCGTCGCGGCCTTCGCTGGCGCGATTCAGCTGCGAAAGAGCGATCACCGGAATGTTCAATTCGCGGGCAACGGCTTTGATGCCGCGCGAGATTTCGCTGATCTGCTGCTGGCGGCTGTCGGGGCCGGGGTTATCCATGAGCTGCATGTAATCGATCATGATGCACTTGACGTCGTGCTGCAGCTTGAGCCGCCGCGCTTTGGCGCGGAGATCGAGGATCGTGAGGCCGGGAGAATCGTCCACCCAGATCGGCGCCTTGGCCAGCTCGCCGACCACGTTGGCCAGATGCGCATATTCGTGCGATTGCAGCAACCCTTTGCGAAGCTTGTGGGCATCGATCTGCCCGCGGCTGCAGAGCAATCGCTGGGCAAGCTGCTGCTTGCTCATTTCCAGGGAGAAGACAGCCGCCGGCAACCGCGAGTCAGCGGCGATGTGCTCGATCATGTTCATCGCTATCGCGGTGTTGTGCGTGACGATGTAATCATCGGTGACATACAAACGCGATTCGTGGCTGACGGCGATGCACTGCGTTTCGGTTACGCGCGTGGGTGTGATCGCGGCAATATTGAGCCGGCGTTTGCGCGTCCGGGTCTTGAGCCGGTCCTGCTTGTGCTGAAGCAGCATCAGCCGCGATGAATCCGGCAGTTGAATGTTGCAGACGTAGGCGAGCTGTCCACATCGTTTTTCGCCGAGGTAGGAGTAGCTCGTACGCTTGGGAAAATAGCAGGCGGTGCCACCGAGCGATCGAACAAGATTGACCACATCGCCGGCGAGACGCTGACTGCTGGAGCAGAATCGTAATGCGCCGAACTTCTCGACCCAGCCATCCATGTCCAGCAGCCCGGCGAGCAGTCGCAGCCGCGATTCGTTAGAGGCGGTTTGGTATGCGGGTGGAATGAACTTCGTTTCGGCCGAGTGATCCCACAGGCCCAGTTGCTGCAAGGCGACCTTCAGGGGATTGGGATTGACTCCCTGCACGCCGGCGCGGTTCGCGCCGCCGCGCTGGATGATGCGATAGTCGTAGTTGCCCGCGTGCGTGAGCGTCATTTCCGAGCCGATTGCGACGGCGACCCGCTCGCGCACCTGTTCATCGGCCGTGGAGAAGCGAACAGCCCCGCCGCATATCGTTCCGTCGCCCAGGAGAACTCCGAGCAACCAGGGATCGATCGTCAATGCTTCGTCCGATCCGAAAGCGCCGGTGAAAGTTTCCACCCAGAGGCGGTTTTTGTATCGCTTGCGCTGAAGCAGTTCGATGACACGAGCGGTCGATAACACGCGCGGCTCCGGCCACTGGCGGAAATGAACGCGCCACAGATGTTCGGCGCAGCATTCAGTAGATCGCCCGTCGGCGAAGGTCATTCGATAGACCTGCCGCTGGCCTTTCGGATAAATGCCGACGACCTGCGAGGGCTTGCCGTCGACGGAGGCCAGGTCGTCTCCGACGCGAAGATCACCCATTCGTTTGAAGCCGCTCGTGGTCAAGACGCTGGCGTCGAGCGGCTGGGCTTTGCCCATTGACGGCCGCGCCGCGACGATGACCATCTCGCCGTTTTGGAGACCGTTGAGCATGTCGTCGAGCTCGAAGAATCCGGTTTCGACGCCGCGCTGGCCCCGATTTTCGATCATGTCGAAGACTTCGTGCAGCACGGGCTCGAGCGGCACCATGTGGCCGCTGACTTTTTGCTGGGCGATCTCGAAGATCTTTTTCTCCGCCTTGTCGAGGACCAGCTCCGCCTTTTCGTGCGGGGCGTAGGCGTCGCGGAGGATTTCGTTGCTGGCGCTGATGAGCTGGCGCAGCAGCGCCTTTTCGCGGACGATGCCGGCGTAATGCACGCCGTGCGCGGCCGAGGGGACTTTGTTGAGAATCGCCGCCAGATACGGCGCGCCGCCGACTTCCTCCAAAAGATTGCGCTTCTTCAACTCGTCCATCAGGATGATGGAATCGATCGGGCGATTGTGCTCGTAGAGCTTGAGCAGGATGTCAAAGATGATCTGATGGTCGGCCTGGAAGAGGGCGTCGCGAGTGATGATTTGCACGACGTTGCCGATCATCTCGCGCGATTCATCGAGCATCATCGACGCGAGAAGGCACATCTCGGCGTCGATGTCGCTGGGAGGCAGCCGGTCAAACTGGCGCGCGAGGGCGGGATCGATCAACTGACTCATGCCTTACTCCGTTAAGCAAGCCGCAGGATAATCCAAGGGCGCTCTAATCCAAAGCTTGCTGTTGAATCGCCGCAAAACTGCGAATCCGGGTGAAGTCCGAAGTCCGAATTCCCGAAATCCGAATCAATGACGAATGACCGAAATCCGAATGGAGATTTCGTAGGGTCCGCCCTGGCGGACGTCGTTGCGCAGGGACGCGAATTCCGTCCGCCAAGGCGGACCCTACGGAGGATTTCGTCATCGGAATCCATTTTTACTGTCCGATCGCCGAAAGAACGTCACGCGAAGAGACGAAGTTGCGAAGAGGCAAGCGGACGCTCTTCGTGTCTTCGTTGCTTCGCGTGACCTCTCATCGTGTAATCACTGATTCGGATTTCGGTCATTCGTCATTGATTCGGATTTCGGAACTCGGGCTTCGGATTTTCGCGGAGACTAAACAAAGAAGCTGCTGGCGCGAAGCGAATCGTCTCGCGCCAACAGCTTCTTCACCGCTTATCCCCGCGGCGGGTGTTGAACTCTGTGGACAAGTCCTACTTGGCTTCGGCCTTCTCCGGTTTCTCGGCTTTTTCCGGCTTTTCGGGCTTGGGCTGGCTCTTGGCGTAGGCGTCCATCGCGGCCTTGCTTTCGGCGTCGGCGTGGACCCAGATCTTGATGTCGGTCTTGAGATCCTCGGCGAACTTGATCACGACGCCGTAATCGCTGACGCGATCGAGGCGGCCGGGGAGGTTGATGTCCTCGGCGACGACATTGAAACCCTGCGCCTGCAGCTGCTTGGCAATGTCGGTCGCGGTGACCGAGCCAAACAGATGTCCCTGCTCATTAGCGCGGCGTTCAAGATGAACCTCAATCGCCTTGAGCTGGTCGATCAGGCGGGCCTGCTCTTCGCGGCGTTCGCGCTCCTGCCGCTCGATTTCCTGTCGGCGGGCCTCGACCTTCTTGACGTTGTTAGGCGTCGGCTCAACCGCCAGCTCGCGCGGCAGCAGATAGTTGCGGGCATAGCCCGGCGAGACCTCAACAATATCGCCGACGCGGCCAACGTGCTTGATGGATTCTTTGAGAAGAAGTTTGACGGTTGCCATAATTGCCTCGTGTGCAGAAAAGTTGCCAGTTGTCAGTTGCCAGTTGCCAGTTGCCAGTTAAGGCAGGATGCCAGGCATTTACTGGCAACTGACAACTGGCAACTGGCAACTCATCAATTAGAACGGAATATCATCTTCCTTAAACTGTTGTTCTTCGCCGAACGGAGGTTGCGGCTGGGGTTGCGAGGGCGCTGGGCGACTGGGCGCGGGACGCTGCGGCGCCGGGCGACTGGGGGCTTCGTTGGAGGGCTCGTATGAATCTCCTCCGCCGCCACCGCTTGCTCCTCCGCTCCCGCGGCCGCCGCCACCACCACCGCCTCCGCCATCGCGGCCACCGACGAACTGGAAGTTCTCGATGACGACGGTGAGCTTATGACGTTTGCCGCCGCCTTGTTTATCTTCCCAAGAGTCATACTTCAGGCGGCCCTCGATGAAGATGGGCTTGCCCTTGGTGAAGTATTGGTTGATCAGCTCGGCCTGCTTTCCGAACGCGGTGATATCGACGAACGTGACTTCCTCACGCTCTTCGCCGGTTGCGGTCTTGAACTTGCGATTGCACGCAAGGCCAAACTCGGCGATGGCCGTCTGGCTCGGAAGATACTTGAGCTGCGGATCGCGCGTCAGGTTGCCCATCAACAGGACTCGATTGAAGCTGGCCATGAGAGATCTCCGGATTTGCGATTCGGGAGCGAATAGCCATCAGTTGCCCGCCACCAGTTGCCAGTGAATGCTTATGCGCTTCGCTTTTGCATTTCCTGGCAACTGACAACTAACAACTGACAACTTATTCCTATCGCTATTCTTTGTCGGCCATTGCCGCGCTAGCGGGCGCTGGCGCCGCCTCGGCGCCTTCTTCGCGGCGTGGGGCGCGATCATCGCGGCGGGGGCCGCGGTCATCGCGACGGTACCCGCCGCCGCCGCCTCGGTCGTCTCGTTCCCAGCTTGGCCGCTCTTCGCGGATGATCGGCTGCGGCTCGACCAGTTCCATCTCATGCTGATTGAGATGATCGGCTCGCGTCACCATCACGCGAAGGACTTCTTCGCTGAGGTTAACGTCGCGCTCGATCTGGGTCACCACGCTGCCCGGCGCCTTGAAGTAGGCGATGACATAGGTGCCGCGCTTGTTGCCGTTGATCTCGTAGGCGAGCTTTCGCTCGTCCCACTTTTTGAGAACCATGACGCTTCCGCCGTGCCGCTCGATCATCTGGCGGACGGTCTGGATCGCATGCTCAAGATCCGATGCCGCCGACTGACCAAAGAGGAACATAGCCTCGTATTGGTTGCCGGCCGGGGTTGTGCTTGTTTCTGCCATATTTCAAATACTCCGCTGAAATTCCGAAGTCCGAAATCCGAAACCCGAATCAAATCCGAAAATCCGAATTCCGGATTTTGGTCATTCGTCATTGATTCGGATTTCGGGGATTCGGATTTCGGAATTCCGAACCCAATGTTTTCAATTCCTCGAATCGTCACTGTTCGTCCGCGTTGAACCGGTTCATCGCGGTTTGGATTCCGTTTTCGGCCCAGCACAACACCGCGCTGGCGGCGCGATCGACGGCGGGGCCGATCTGTTTTTGCTGCTCGTCGCTGAAGCGGCCGAGCACATAATCCTTGCCGGGCACCCGGGGCGGCGGAGCATCGATGCCCAGCCGCAGCCTTGGGTATTCGCTTGTCGCCAGCGCCCGCTCGATATCGCGCAGGCCGTTGTGGCCGCCGTTGCTTCCGCCGGGCCGCAGGCGAATCCGGCCGCACGGGAGGGCCAGATCATCGAGCACGATCATGACATCGGCCGGCGACAACTGATAAAACGCCATGGCCGCCTGCACCGACTTGCCGCTCAGATTCATGTACGTCAGCGGCTTGAGCAACAACAGCTTCAAACTCTGCCCGTCGGCGGCGGTCGTCGCTCCATCCATCGCCAGGCCGTCAAACTTCGTCTTCGCCAGCCGATCAAATTCGCCGGCGGAAAACGTCCATCCGAGCCGCTGCGACAGCCGATCGATCACCTCGAAACCAATATTGTGGCGAGTGCCGACATACTCGCGTCCGGGATTTCCGAGGCCGACGATCAATCGCATAAGTTGTCATTAATCATTTGATATTGGTCATTAGTCATTTGCTCTGAGACGAAGCGTGTATTCCATCCGACAAATGACCAATGACAAATGACAAATGACAATTTCCCTACTTCTTCTCCGCTTCCGCGGCGGCGGCTTCTTCGCCTTCGGCGGGCTTGCGGCCGATCAATTCGGGCTCGGCGGTTTCCTCGCCGGCGGCCGGGACGGCGGCCTCCTCGAGAATTTCGCGGACTGTCGCCACGATCACTTCCGGGTCCTGCAGCGCCTTCACGCCCGGCGGAAGCTGGATCTCGCGGATGTGCAGCACGCTATCGAGCGGCATCTCCGAAACGTTGTGGCGGATGACATCAGGAATCTCCGTCACCACGCATTCGATTTCCAGATCGCTGATAAGCTGCTGCAGCACGCCGCCTTCTTCTTCGCCTTTGGGCGTGCCTTTGAGCTCGAGCTGTACAGTCACTTTCACGCGCTCGTGAAGATCGACGCGGGTGAAATCGACGTGGAGGATCTCGATGCCCAGGTGATCGTACTGCACTTCCTTGACCAGCACGGTTTCGCGCTTGCCGTCGAGGCCAAGATCAAACAAGTGAGCGCCGTGATGCAGGTGACCGGTCACTTCCTTCTTAGGAAGCGTCACCGGCACGACATCTTTCTTGTGGCCATAAATGACTCCGGGAATGAACCCCGTATCGCGCAGCCGCTTGTTGGCCCGCGAGCCCAGCTCGCTGCGTTGCTTGATTTCGATTTGAACTGTTTTAGCCATAATTACTCCGTGCAAAGTTGCCAGTTACCAGTTGCCAGTTGCCAGTGCGGGCTGGAGAAAAGTTGCCTGTTGCCAGTTACCAGTTGCCAGTGTGGACTCAAGTCATTCACAGATCGATCGGAGCAAACCCACGGTAATCCTTCCGACCTCCGCGGCCAGTTCCAGAACTTTGATGACTTCGCCTTCATTTACGTATCCGAGCCGCTGTGCAATCAGCATCTGCGTTTCTATTTCCTGTAACGATCCGTTTGCAATCCTAAGATGGTGAGCAAAGGCCTGTCCGATTCCTCGACCTTGCCCTTCCGCGATATTCGACGGAACCGAGACGGCTGCTCGTCGAATCTGGTTCGTCAATCCATATAACTCCTCACGCGGAAAAGCCCGTGTGATCCGATAGACGTTCTCGACTAAATCCATCGCCTTCTGCCATGCAATCAGCTCTCGGTAATGAAGGACCGCCATGCTGTTCCTTCCTTCACTGGCAACTGATCCCAGCGCGACGGGAGCACCGAAAACTCTTTTTCTCGTCCTTCCATCACTGACAACTGGCAACTGGCAACTCTTCTTCATCCTCTCGTTCCTACGTCTCCGCGAAATAAGGCGCTGACCGATTCGTTATGATGAATTCTATGAATCGCTTCGCCGATCAGGTCGGCGACGCCGAGCACCACCAGGCGATCCTTGATCGGTTCTGTGCGGGTGCCGATGGGGATCGTGTCTGTCACCGCGATCTTGGTGAAATCGCAGTGGCTTAGCCGCTCCATTGCCGGCGGGGCGAAGATTGCGTGCGTGGCGGCGATGTAAATATCCTTCGCGCCTTCCTCGCGCAGGATGCCGACCGCTTTCTGCATTGTGCTGCCGGTCGTGATCATGTCATCGACCATTAGCACGTTTTTGTCTTTTACGTCCCCGATCATATGGGCGACTTCGGTTTCAGAGCCGCTCTTGCGGCGCTTGTCGATGATCGAGATTTCACCGCCCAGCAGGTTGGCGTAAACCTGAGCGCGCTTGATGTTGCCGACATCCGGCGACACAAACACGCGGTTGGCCAGCTTGAGGCCCTTGAACCATTTCACCAGCACCGGTGACGCGCTCAGATGATCCACCGGAATGTCAAAAAAGCCCTGCACCTGTGCCGCGTGCAGATCGACGGACACGACGCGATCGGCTCCCGCGCGCTCCAGCAGGTTGGCCACCAGCTTACCGGTGATCGGCGTGCGGCCTTCGTCCTTGCGATCCTGGCGGGCGTAGCCGAAGTAGGGGATCACTGCCGTCACGCGATTGGCGCTGGCGCGGCGGAGGCAGTCGATCCAGATCATCAGCTCCATCAAATGCGCGTTCACCGGATGACTGGTCGGCTGCACGATATAGCAATCGCGCCCGCGCACGTCCTCATCCACCTTGACGATCAGTTCCCCATCAGGAAACAATTCCGTGCGGCCGCGCCCCAGGGGGATCTGCAAATAATCGCAGATCTTCTGCGCCAGCTGCGGATGCGCGCGGCCGGTAAACAGCTTGAGCCGATCGGCGTCGATGTGCGACATCGACTTGGGCTCGACCGAGGCGCTGCGCTGAGGTTGTGTAGTTGCTTCGCTCACTGCAATCAGTTTTCAGGGGCTGTGCGCCGATCGACTAATATACTGACCTCAAAGGCCGTCATGCTTCGGAGTACCTCAGCATGACGGTTCTTGCTTTCTCTCATTCGATTCACGAATGACCGACAGCCGGTCAGCCTCCAAAGCTTTCAGCCGAAACTCTTCCGCTCACATTCGTCCCTTCGGGCACAATGCTCTCGGCCGGAATGTTGGCAAACGGCCCGATCACACAATTGGGCCCGATCATCGAATCGCAGCCGATGAACGTGAACGGATGGATCATCGAGTCGGCACCGACGCTCGCGCCGGCCTGGATGTACGTGTTGGTCATGCTGACGATGCTGACACCGGCCTGCATGATCTGCCGCTGAATGCGATCCTGCATGATCGCATCGACCTGCGCCTGCTGTTCGCGGCTGTTGACCGACAGCACATCCTCGGCGGTCACCGCCTGCACGGCGAGCACTTTCTTTCCCGCCGTGCGAAGGATCGCGTAGATGTCCGTCAGATAAAACTCACCCTTCTTGTTTTCATTCTTCAGCTTCGAGAGCGCGAAAAGCAGCTCTTCTCCCTTCACGCAGTAATAGCTGGGAAAGATCTCATGAATCTCGCGCTGCTGCGGCGTGCAATCGATCTGCTCGACGATCTCGAGGAAACGTCCTTCGCCATCGCGAACGACACGGCCATAGCCGGTCGGATCATCCAGAACCGCCGTCGCCATGCTGGCGGCGGCGCGCTCTTCGACGTGCACGTTGTGCAGCGTCTGCAAAACCTCGCCGCGAATGAGCGGCCCATCACCGGCGAGGATAAATACATCGCCGCGATGATGCTCCGCCAACCACGGCGCGCACATCTTGGCGGCATGCCCGGTGCCAAGCTGCTCGGTCTGCTCGATCCAGACGACCCGCTTGTCATCCCCAAACTCCGCGATGACTTCATCCTTGCCATGTCCGATGACAACCAGCACCTTGTCGCAACCCGCGCCAAAGCAGGCTTGCAAGACAAAATCAAGCATCGGCTTGCCGCAGATTTCATGCAACGGCTTAGCCCGCCGGGATTTCATCCGGGTGCTCTTGCCAGCGGCGAGGATGATTGCAGTCAAAGCCATGATGCGAAGCAGCCTAATGCTGAATGCTGATTGCTGAATGCTGAATAAGATGCAGAGCCGGGTTCATCCTTCTCCTATTCAGCATTCAGCATTCAGCACTCAGCACTTCCAACACTGGCCCGCATGGATTCGAACCATGACAAGCAGAACCAAAATCTGCTGTGCTACCGTTACACCACGGGCCAATCGGCCGCCGAGGGTAGATCGGCGGCAGTAAGAAGCAGTTGTCAGTTGCCAGTTATCAGTTGCCAGTAAACACGCGATGCATTTGCTGACAACTGGCAACTAGCAACTGACAACTTATTTATGTTAACGATCAGAAGGCGAAAGGCGACACCAAGCAGGGCGGCGGATGCCGCGGCGTCTGTGTGGGGTGTTGACCAATCGCGGAACCATTTCCCGCAGGCCCGTGCCGATTGAAACCGCGAATCGGCCCGTTCCGTCTACCCGTCCGGCAACGCGCCGAACCTCTCAACGAGCGCCCGTGTGCGGGAACGCGCGGCGTATCCTACGGGGGAATGGGGGGATGTCAAGCGACACCACAAAACGCGGCGGGCAGTGCTCACCCTACGATATTCGCAGGATGGACACTGCCCGCCAAATACTCATTTGTGCGGTGGGCTTACGGCACCGGAAACTACTTAATCGTCACCGTATACGGCGACACCAAAACCACCGGGCGCTTCTGTAGAAGCTGGAGCATTCGGAACTCGCGGCTGAAGAGCTTGGCCGCTTCGGGCGATACTCCGCCTAGCAGTTGATCTGCCTTGATCTGAATATGCGGCTGGAACGGCATCGCGGCGTCTGGGCCGCCGCCGGTGAGGATGTCGATCAGGGTTTTGGGGGCGGGGAGGACGCGGATGTCGTAGCCGTTGGCGTTTAGGCCGCCTTTCTTTGCGGCGTAGACGATCGTGTCATCGAGGCTGCCCAGTTCATCGACCATGCCCAATTCCTTGGCCTGCTTGGCCAGGAAGATGCGGCCGCGGGCGACTTTGTCGATGTCTTTGATCTTCCCGGCGCGGGTGGTCATCACGCGCTCGGTGAATTGGTCGTACGTCTGCTTCATCCAGGCGGTCACCATCTGCCGCTGGCGATCAGACCAGGGTTCGTCGGAGCTAAAGAGGCCGGCGTTGGCGCCTTTGGAGAACTGCTGCGTGCCGATGCCGAGTTTGCCGTACAGATCCTTGAAGACAAACTTTCCGCCGACGACTCCGATGGAGCCGACGATCGCGGAGGGGTCGGCGAAGATGCGATCGCCCGCCGACGCCAGGTAATACCCGCCGCTGGCGGCCATGCTGCCGACGCTGATGATGACAGGCTTCTTGTCCGCGGCATGGCGGACCGCCTGCCACATCACTTCGCTGGCCAGGGCGCTGCCGCCGGGCGAATCGATGCGGATGACGATCGCCTTGATGTCATCATCGCGCGTCGCGATGCGGAGCGCCTTGCGGATGCTTTCGGAGGCGACGCCGGCTTCGCTGAAGAGGTTGGAGTCTTCGCCGTCGCCGTCCACAATGACGCCGTCGGCGTAAATCAGCGCAATCTGCGGCTTATCGCTGGTCGGCTGCGGCTTCTTCAATAGCACCGCCAGCAGCCCCATCGGATTGCTGAAATCCACCGCCTCCCGTGCCGAGCGACCGTAATCGGGCAGCAGACTAATTTCGTTGCCGAGCTTCTTGGTCATCAGCTTGCGTAGGCCGTCTTCATCCAGCAGTTCATCAACCAGCCCCGCTTCCTTGGCGGCTTTGCCGGTGAGAATGGTCTGATCGATGAGTTCCTGAACCTTGAACTTGGAAAGGTTGCGATTGGCCGCAATGCCATCGACGATCTGCTCATACAGGCCATCGGTGAGCTTGGCCAGTTCGCCTTTGAGCTCGGGGCTTGGCTCGGTGCGGGTGTATTCTTCTTCAGCGCCTTTGTATTCGCCGATCTGCACGTAGTCGGCTTTGACGCCGAGCTTGTCGAAGAGGCCCTTGTAGAACATCGTCTGCAAGCCGACGCCGGGGATCATCAGCTCGCCGCCTTCGAGCATGCAGATGTGCGAGGCGCCGGTCGCCATCGTGTAGCTGGGCGTATCAAAGCTGTCGGCGTAGACGAAAGTCTCCTTGCCGGCTTTCTTGAGTTCCGCGAGCGTGTCGCGAAGTTCCTGAGCTTGCGAATAGTTGACGCCCGATCCAGCGCCGAGCGTGATGAGAACGCCTTTCACATCCTTGTCATCGCGCGCCTTGTGCATGCGCTCAACGATCGAGCGGAGCGTCATGTTTTCGTCGCTGCCAAAGAGTGAAAAGTCAGCAGGGCGATCTTCAACAGGGCGGGTGAAATCAAAGTAAGCGACCTTTGATTTCTTGTCGTCCTTTTCCTGGGCGGCTTTGAGCTTCTTGATCAGGTCGCCGGGGGAAGGAAGCTTGTCATCGGCGGCGTCTTTTTTCGCGTCGGCCTTGGATGAATCTTTCGCATCCTTGGCGAGCGGCGTATCTCCGCCGGCCGATTGGCTGGGGACCGGGTCCTCGGCATAAACGAGGCCCGCCAACGCAAGAAATGCCACGGCTATCAAGGTCTTCATGCAATCTCCAGTTCTCAAAGCGGGAGCCCCGGTGAATCAACGGTTTAATATAGACCCGAACATCAGCCCATTCAATCAAAAGGATTCGCCGCCGTGCGGCCAAATTCCCGACAATGCCACGCGCCCGCCTACCAAACGTATACGCTTATGCAGGCGAACATGATCGGTCGCGGGCCGATCAAAAGCACACAGCTTCAGCGGCGGATAGATCAGCCCGGCATCAGGCGATTTTCCCGGACTCACCCAGCAGGTTCCCATGAATAGAAATGCCTTGGCGGCGGTTTTGTTGCATCTGGCGGCGATTGGCGCGGTTAGCCAGACAGCACGGGCCGGGGACTACAAACTGGACCTGGCGGTATCAGACGGGACGCATAAGCAGGCCGTCGCTGGTCCGACGACAATGCCCGCCACGCAGCCCATTCTTCCGCAGCGCCCGTCGCTCACCGTCTCGCTGGATTCCAAACTGACCGCAAAATGGAAGGTGATCTACACCGCCAAGCCGGCAACGAAGGATGCACTCGTTCATTTCTTTGTGGTGCGGACAGAACGAACGAATCAGGCTCCTCCTGCCCTTGCGCCGGCGGCCGTCTTGCTCGAAAGCGCGCAGACGCTCGATTTCGAATCCAACGGCACAACCAGCGCGGAAATGGGATTCAGCCCGCTGGGGCCGGGCGTCTATCTTGTGCGATTGGAAGCGCATGGTGAGTCGGATGAGAGTTTTGTGGAGATTGATTTGATCGTGAAATGAATGGAGCGCGCGGGAGTGGTGGATTTCGGTCCGACCGCTACGCGGGGTTTGCGTGGGGTGTCCATAATTCGGCAAGGGATCATGAAACGTTTCGCAAAATATATCGGGTTTCTTTTGGTGCTGGTCGTTTGCGTTCCCGCGCGCGCGGAGCACTTTGAATATGAGTTGACCGTCGATAACGGACATGAGAAGGCGCGCGGGTCATCGGATGATGATCCGCCGGCGATGGGCCTTAAGCCGCGCGAAGTGGTTCATGTCAAACGGGGACAGCCGATCGTTTTCCAATTTTTCATGACCAGTAATTTCCCACACGATCCGCTCAAAAACGTCGGCGTGCTGTACTACATCGTCCCCGAGGAAAAGGCGGGCCAAACCACCAAGCCGCCGATCGGCGATGACGCCGTCCTGCGCGGCCGCTTCGTGATGGACTTCAAGCCCAACACCGGCAAGGTCGGCGTCCGCCAGCAACTCCGCATCGACAAACCCGGCATCTATCTGGTCCGCGCTGAATCAGAGCACAGCGCCAGCGACCACGAACATTTCGCCGCGGTGGATGTGGTGGTGGAATAGAACATCGGATTGAGCGGCCACTCAACTCGCGCCAAGAATGGGGCTTAGTTGTTGCCGCATCTTTAGCGTACTTTCATGTTCCCCGCCAAGGGCCTTCGCCATTATTGCAAGTGCATGATTGGCTGCTTCTTCCGCTTCCCTTGAGCTTCCCTGCCGATGGCGCAATAGCGCGAGGTTTTTCAGGGCGTTCGCATACAACGGATGCTCGACGCCCACTGTCTTCTCGTACATCTTCAACGCCGCATCCTGATGGGTTTCAGACTCGACGAGTTTTCCCTGCTCACGGCATGCAAATGCGATGTTGTTCAGTGCTGTTGCGATAGTCGGGTGATGTGGCGGCAGCCGCAGCCTTTCACATGCCAAACAGCGCTCAAAGAGGTTTTGAGCCTCTGCGAATTCGCTGCGGCGAAGCCGAATCAAACCGAGGTAATTAGTGGCATCTGCGATGATAGCGGCGTACCGAGGGTCGGATGGTATCGGCCTGTCGACCACGATGCATACATGGCGCTCAGCCTCGGCTGGATCTGGACCCATTAGCACCCTCGACATGCAAAGATGCGCCTCCAGGGCATAAAAGCTATCCTTCCCAAAGGCTCCCTCAGCGGTCCGGATTGCTCGATCCGCGCACGCCCGAGCTTGAACGTGGTCTTTCAATTCCAAATGAGCCTTTGCCAGGATCATTTGCTGCAAATGTTCGAGCGAATGTCCGTGGGGCGAAGACTGGAGCGCCACGGCTGATTGCCGGAATGCACCATATGCTTCGGCAATCAAATCAATCACTTCGCGATGTTTGCGCTCGCCCTCGCGGAACGACGCCAACTGAGTGGTGAGCTCCGCTAGTAGGAATGCTTGTTTTGGATCGGCAGCACGAAGCAGAATGTTTCGGGCTTCTTCAAGCAGTGATCCACGGCCGGGCATATCTCCGAAATACAACTTCGCTTCTGCCAGTCCCGCCAGAAACAAGGCATGCGTCGTCGTGTTAAAAAGCTTGAAGCGTTGAATGACGGCTGACGCGGCGTCAAATGCCTGCTTCGTCGAATCGCTGTTGTTATTGCATGCGTGCGCTCGCCCGCAACGTACCAACGCACTGCAGGCTGTCTCGGGACGGCACGGTGACGCCGCCAGGGCTCCGTCAGCTGCCTGGCGCCAGAGGCGGATTGCCTCCGGCAGATTGCCCCCGTCTGACGCAGCCTGCCCGTCGGTCATCAGCCGGTTTAGCTTGTCTTCGATCGCGCCCATTAATCGTCACCGTCTATATGAGTTCATGTCTGCGCCCGATTATTCGAGGATAAGCTGTCAGATACAATATGGTAGGCTTAAACATCAAAGTCTGTCATGACTCGAACGCTGTCGCATGCCACCACCTCGGTTCCCGAATCGCTCGACGATATTCAGCATTTTGTGCTGGAAGACGCGAGTTGGGAGTTCTACGTTCAGCTACTGCGCGAGGTCGGCAACCGTCAGATCAGGGTGACTTATGACAAGGGCCGGCTTGAAATCATGTCGCCGGTTGCAGAGCAGGAACGGCCCAAAAAGCTGGTCGGGCGACTGGTCGACATGCTGACCTTCGAACTGAATTGCCCGATCGAATCATTAGGCTCGACAACCCTTCGGCGCGCCGATTTGTCTGTCGGCGTCGATCCGGACGAGTGCTACTACTTCGAGCACGAAGCAAAAATGCGTGGCCGCAAGCGGCTGGATTTGCGCAAGGATCCGCCGCCGGAGTTGGTCGTCGAGATTGATATCACCAGCCGTTCGGTTCCGCGCGAGCCGATTTACGCGGCGTTGGGGGTGCCGGAAGTCTGGCGATATGATGGACTGAAGCTTCAATGCCTGCATCTGGTTGGCCGTGAATATCGCGTGCGCAAGCACAGCAAGGTCTTTGCGTTTCTCGAACCGGCGAAGCTCGGACAATTCATCGAGCAGTTGAGCCAGAGGGATGAAAATTCCATTCTTCGCTCATTTGTCAAATGGATTCGCGATAATGGGTGGGTTGCCTCAGAATGAAGTCGCGCGGATACGCAGACTTCGTTAACGGTTTGGGCGGCCGCATTTTCTCCCTCCCCCGGAGTACCGGAGGAGGGGACAAAGCACATTGGCGCGTCTTCCACGCATCTCGTCACCTCTCACTTCCTGCCGCTCGCTTGCATCGCAATCGTTGCGCGAAGATCATCGGTTGATGATGGAGCGCCGATGATCACGCGAATCACCTTGATCAACTACATGTCCCACGCCCACACCGTCATTGAGCCGGTGCTTGGGTTGACGGCGTTGGTGGGGCCGAATAATTGCGGCAAATCCGCCATCGTTCATGCGCTGGAAACGCTTTGCTACAACCGGCCGGCGGCGTATGCGGTGCGGCATGGGCAGAAGGAAAGCAGCGTCACTGTCGAAACCCATGACGGGCACGCCGTCACTTGGCGGCGGCGGGGGGATGCGGTCAGTTATGTCATCGACGGCCGCGAGATTGATCGCCTGGGGGGCGGCGTGCCGGAGGATCTGCATCAGATTCTGAAGATGCCGCCCATCACATCCGCCAGCGGCAATGGCGACTTCTTCGTGCATTTTGGATTGCAGAAATCGCCGATCTTTCTGCTGGATGATTCGCCGGCGCGGGCGGCGACTTTTTTCGCCAGCTCATCGGATGCCGAGAAGCTTCTGGCGATGCAGCGGCTTCATCGCGAAAACGTGCAGCAGGCCCGGCGCGAGCAGCGGAATCTGATTGATGATCTGTCCGCCGTCGAAGCGCGGCTCGAAGCGCTTGAGCCGGTGAATGAGATTTCCTCGGAGCTGGAGCGACTCGAG
Source organism: Humisphaera sp. (assembly GCA_036276235.1). GTDB lineage: Bacteria > Planctomycetota > Phycisphaerae > Tepidisphaerales > Tepidisphaeraceae > JANWHF01. The sequence goes on from DATBDZ010000096.1 coordinate 24,736, forward strand.
GAACAATTCGCCGCCGTTCGTGCGGCCGAATCGACGATCGAATCGGCGGCGCGACACGCGCGGCAATGGCATCAAGTCGAGCGGCGGCGCAAGCATCATTTCCGATCGGTCGAGATTCTGGAAACGGTTCCACGGCCACCTCAGTTGGACGATGAAATTGGATTGTCGGCGCAGATCCGCAAGCTGCGCGATGGGCGAGCGAAGGTAGATCGCCAGGGTGGCAGGGCGCATGTTTTAGCCGACCTGAAAGAGGCGCCATCGCAGCTTTCGGAAGAGCCGCTTGGGCGAATGATCTTCGAGCTGAAGAAGGCGGCCGCGCGATCTCGAAAGACTGACGCACGCCGGATGGCAATCCAAGCTCTCCAAGAGCCTCCGGCGATTGCCGATGCCGCGCCGCTGGAGAATGCGATCGCGAAATTGCGCGAGCAAAATCAGCGGATCAATCAGACAAATATTGCGCTGCGAAAAATCTCCTCGGATATCGACGCCATCGCCGAGCAGCTTTCCGAATGGGCGGCGGAAAACCCAGTCTGCCCCGTATGCGGCGGCGAAACCAGCGTCGCCGCCATGCTCGCCGGAGGGCACGCCCATGCCTGAGCGAAATTACGACGGCGTCCTCTGCATCGGCGATCCGCATTTGAGCAGCCGCGTGCCCGGCTTTCGCAAAGACGATTATCCCCGCGCGATACTCGCGAAGCTGCGTTGGGCGATGTCGCTGGCGCAACGCGAAAATCTGCTGCCGGTGCTGTTGGGCGATCTGTTTCATTATCCGCGCGATAACGCCAACTGGCTGATCGTCGAATTGCTCGAGCTGTTTCAGGGAACGGTCTTATCGATCTGGGGCAATCATGATTGCAACGAAAATGCGCTGGGCGACGACGACACGATGATGGTGCTGGTTTCGGCGGGGCGAGTGCGATTGCTCGACGAGAAGCCGTGGGTCGGGAAGATCAATGGCATCCGTGCTGCGATCGGCGGAACAAGCTGGGGCAAGGCGTTGCCGGATTCGGTTTCATCGACGGAACTGGACGACGCCGAACTCGTAATGTGGGTGGCTCATCACGATGTGCGATTTCCCGGCCATGAGATCGCTGCGCGAATCGCCTGCCGCGAAATTGGCGGCGTGTCGCTTGTCATCAATGGGCACATTCACAAAACGCTCGCCGACGTGATCTGCGGCACGACGACCTGGTGCAACCCCGGAAACATCGCACGCGTCAATCGCGGCGACGCGACGCGCGCCCACATGCCGGGCGTGCTGAAGCTCACGATCGCCGATGGCGCGTGGCAGCGGACGCGCATTGATGTGCCGCATGAAGCGTTCGATCTGGTTTTTCATCCGCAGATCACTTCAGATGTCGCGGGCATTGAGGATGGCTCGATCTTTATCGAGGGGCTCAAATCCCTCCAGCAGGCGAAGACCAGCGGCGGCGAAGGGCTGATGGATTTTCTCGACCGCAATCTTGCCCAATTCGAAGACCCGCGCGTGCGTCAGCAGGTGATCGCGCTGGCCAGGGAGGTGCTGGCCCATGCCTGAGAAGAAGATCAAACAAAACATCGAGGAGCTGCGCGCGCGTTATCAGGAGCTGAGCAACAAGCGGATCGAGGCCGGCGCGAATCTCAAAACCGCCAACCAGAATCTCGAGCAGCTTAAGGAAGAAGCGCGCCGGCTATGGGGGACCGATGACGTTCCAGACCTGGAGAAAAAGCTGGCGGCCATGCGCGAGGAGAACGAGCGCAAGCGCGTCGAGTATCAGCAGCATCTGGAGACGATCGAAGCACAGCTCAAGGAAGTCGATGAGAAGTTCTCGAAGGAATGAGACGCGATGCAGTCGTTGAACAATTCGACCATTCGGCCGCTTCGCTCGCCCGCCGACGCCCAAAAGCGATGCGATCGGCTTGCCGGCGCTCAGCAAACTTTGCGCAAGCAGCACGCCGAAAAATCCGCGCGGCTCGCGCAGCTCGGGGAATATCTGGCCGTCTCCGATTCCGTCGGCCACGCTCTCGAAAAGCTCGGCGAGCAGCTCTTTGGCGAACTGGTGCAGATCATCGAGTCGCAGCTAACGCGCGCGGTACAGGAAATCCTCGAGCAGCCGATCGAATTGAAGGTCGATCGTCAATTCTCCCGCGGCGCTGCAACTCTTTCATTCCACATCGAGCGCGAAGGCCAGCGCGAAGATATCATGCGCGGGCAGGGCGGATCGGTGGCCAATATCCTCTCCGTTGGTCTGCGGATGCTCGCCCTGACGACGCTCGATCCAGCCAAGCACCGACGATTCCTCGTTCTCGACGAGCAGGATTGCTGGCTCGCCCCGCCGCTCGTCGCGCGGCTGGTCAAGATGGTCCACGAAGCCGGCGCGGCCCTGGGGTTTCAGGTCCTCATGATCAGCCATCACGATACGACAAGCTTTGAGCGGTTTGCGGATCGGATTTATCGATGTACGCCGACAGTGGATGGGGTGGAGGTGCGGTTGGTGGGGCCGATTGAGAACGCCGATACGGAAATTTAAATTCTCAGAACACTGTTCGCTGCGATCAATGCGAAGGAGTTCGCCCTTTGCCGGCGACGCCACAGTTATGAATCGGCTCCAACTTCGCACGGAGATGGGAAATGGGAGCAGCGTACTAGCCAGCGATTGCGGCGCTCTTGACCTTCGTTAGATGATAAAGGCATTCACGATCGCCGTGGCCGATTTTTTTGATGATGCGCCTCGCCTCCAGCGCTGCCAGGCCCCGCTCAATGGCAGGAAGATCGAGATCGGCATACCCGGAGCTTGAGTCGGCAAGGAGCCATAGCCGCCAGGCATCAAACCCGTCATGCTGCCCCTTGGGTCCGAAGTCAACATCAACGATCTGCTTTGCGACCTGAAATCGACAGCCCGCTCCGTGAAATTCGTAGCCGATGTGGCGTTTTGCCAGCTTTCCCGACTTTTTAATCGCGCCGGTGCGCCACGCGCGCAATAGATCTGCGCGATTGTAGGCCCTTTTCATCGCCTCGACGGCCTCACTGGCCAACCGCTGGTATTCAGCGATCAAGCGAGGAAGTCGCGCGTCGGCTCTAGCCTTGGCGGAAACGGATGCGATTAACGCCTGATTCAGCATGGGCTATCAGCACCTCTTCAATCGAATTATATCCGAATTCCGACAACTCCGCGATGCGATAGGGCACGTTTATACCCGCTTTCCGCGCGGCGTAAGTTCGATGATGGCCATTGAGGATGTATTTTTCGCCTGCGTGTTCGACGACGGCAATCGGAGGTCCTTTCCATCCGACCTCAATCATACTGTTATAGATGGTTTGAACGATTCTTGCATCGCGCCGTCCCGCAATCGACTCTGTCTTTCGAAAATCGTGCGCTGGCGCTTGGCTGATCTGTTGGTCTTCGTTGGGCGGCAAACGATCACTCCTTTCGTGAAGCGTTCGCTTATGCCACAATCAGTGCTTGCCGCGTGAGGGTAGTCAAACTTGCCCGCACATTCACTCAATAGTGCACGAAAAACAGAACAGAGAAATTTTGGCGGAGCCAAACCCCCGGAGCCCCCGGTGGGCGGCGTGAGCATATTAATCAAAGTGTTAACTGTCAAATGCACGAGCGAGAACAAGGAGTTATGCCGATTCGAGCATTCCTACGCGCAATTAGGGTAAAATGAAAGCGGTCGGCGCATTGGCACCGACCGCTTGCTACTTTCGTCCGCTGAAGTCACCGCCTACTTCTTCTTCCCGCCCTTCGGATTCTGAATCGCCGCATGCGCCGCCGCCAGGCGGGCGATTGGCACTCTGAACGGCGAGCAGCTGACGTAATTCAAGCCGACCTGATGGCAGAAGTGGACGGACTTGGGGTCGCCCCCGTGTTCGCCGCAGATGCCGCACTTGAGGTCTTTGTTGGTCTGGCGGCCGAGCTTCACAGCCATCTCCACCAGCTTGCCCACGCCGCCGGTATCCAATGACTGGAACGGATCGCGCTCCAGGATGTCCTTCTTCAGATAATCCGGCAGAAAGCTGTTCACGTCGTCGCGGCTGTAGCCGAACGTCATCTGCGTGAGATCGTTGGTGCCGAAGCTGAAGAACTCGGCGGTGCGGGCCATCTCGTCAGCCGTCACCGCGGCGCGCGGCACTTCGATCATCGTGCCGTACATGTAATCCACCTTCACGCCTTTTTCCTTCATGACGGCGTCGGCGGTTTCCACGGTAAATCTCTTGAGATAGTCCAGCTCCTTCACCGTGCCCGCCAGCGGGATCATGATCTCCGGTAGCACCGCAATTTTCTGCTTCTTACATTCGCAAGCCGCCTCGATGATCGCGCGAACCTGCATCTCGAGAATCTCTGGATACGTGACGGCCAAACGATCGCCGCGATGGCCGAGCATCGGGTTGGCTTCGTGCAGTTGCTGCACGCGATTCTGCACCTGCTGAAGCGACAGCCCCAGGCTCCGGGCAAGTTCCGCCTGATCCTTCTCATGGTGTGGCAGGAATTCATGCAGCGGCGGGTCGAGCAGGCGGATCGTAACCGGCAGGCCCTTCATCGCCTTGAAGATGCCGACGAAGTCTTCCCGCTGATAAGGCAGCAGCTTCGCAAGCGCCGTCTTGCGCGTTTCGATGTCGGTGGCCAGGATCATCTCGCGCATGTGATGAATGCGCTGCGGATCGAAGAACATATGCTCGGTGCGCGTCAGGCCGATGCCTTCAGCGCCGAAGTTGCGCGCCACTTCCGCATCGTGCGGCGTATCCGCGTTGGTCCGCACCTTCAGGGTGCGATGCTTGTCCGCCCAGAGCATGATCGTCTTGAACGGCCCGCTCAGCGACGCTTCCTGCGTCTGCACCTGGCCGTCGTAGACTTCGCCCGCAGAGCCGTCGAGGGAGATCCAGTCATTTACGCCATACGTTTTGCCGTCCACGGTCAGCGTCTTGTTCTTCGCGTCGATATGCAGCATGCCCGCGCCGGCGACGCACGGCGTCCCCATGCCGCGCGCCACGACCGCCGCGTGGCTGGTCATGCCGCCGGTGCTGGTGAGAATGCCTTCGGAAACGTGCATGCCGCCGATGTCCGCGGGCTCGGTCTCGCGGCGAACCAGAATGATCTGCTCGCCCGCGGCGACGCGCTGCTCGGCTTCCTCGGCGGTAAAAGCCATCTTCCCGACGGCCGCGCCGGGCGACGCTGGCAGGCCCTTGGCGATCACATTCTTCTCGGCCTTGGGATTGAAAGTCGGATGCAGAAGCTGATCGAGGCTCGCCGGATCGACGCGAAGAATCGCCGTCTTTTCGTCGATCAGCTTTTCCTTCACCATGTCCACGGCGATCTTCACAGCGGCGGCGGCGGTGCGCTTGCCGTTGCGGGTCTGCAGCATGTACAGCTTGCCCTTTTCGATCGTGAACTCAAAGTCCTGCACGTCCTTGTAACGCGCCTCCAAGACATCCTTGACGTTCAGCAATTCCTTCCAGCTCTTCTTGCTCCACTTGCCCATCTCGGATTGGCAATCGAGCGGCGTGCGGATGCCCGCCACCACGTCTTCGCCCTGCGCATTGACCAGAAACTCGCCGTAAAAACGGTCTTCGCCGGTGGAAGGATCGCGCGTGAAGGCCACGCCCGTCGCCGAGTCTTCGCCCATGTTTCCGAACACCATCGACTGCACATTGACAGCCGTTCCGCGCAAGCCGCGGATGTCGTTCAGCTCGCGATAGCGAATCGCGCGATCGCCCATCCAACTCTTGAAGACGGCTTCAATTGCACCCGTCAGCTGCTCATAAGGATCGGTGGGGAAATCAGAGCCGACGTGTTCCTTGTAGACGCGCTTGTATCGCTCGACGACATCCTTGAGGCCATCGGTATCCAGCTCGGTATCGAGCTTGACGCCGCGCGCGCTCTTCACGGCGCTCAGTTCGTGCTCGAAGTGATGATGATCGACGCCCATGACGGTGTCGCCGAACATGTTGATCAGGCGGCGATAGCTGTCGTAAGCAAATCGCTCGTTGCCCGTAAGGCGGGCAAGACCCTGCACGGCTTCGTCGCTGAGGCCGATGTTGAGCACAGTATCCATCATGCCCGGCATCGACATCTTGGCGCCCGAGCGTGCTGCCACGAGCAGGGGGTTGGCGGGGTCGCCGAACTTCTTGCCGGTTGCAGCTTCGACGCGCGCAATATTGGCGCGAACTTCTTCGATGAGGCCCGGCGGGAGCTTCTGGCCGGCGTCGTTGTAATCGCCGCAGGTATCGGTGGTGATCGTGAATCCGGGAGGGACCGGAAGGGGGACCAGCGTCATGTCGGCCAGGTTGGCCCCTTTGCCGCCGAGCAGGTCTTTCATGCCGGCGTTGCCTTCGGCTTTGCCGTTGCCAAAGAAGTAAACCCGCTTGACGCGCTTGGATTTTGCGCTGCTGGCGGGAACCTTGAATCGCTTGTTTTTGGGGGCCGCTTTAAGAGCGACGCGACCGTTGCCATTGGATTTGGCCATAAATTCCTTCTTTGGAAAAAGCAAATAATGTGTGCTGGGTCGAGCTCCGCAAGTGCGGAACCTCCGCCGTGCGTGAAAGGCGGGAAGTATAGGATTCCGCGGCTGACTGTCAATTTGCAGGAGGAAGTTGCTGGTTGTTAGTTGCTGGTTGCTAGTTGCGCTCGCAGTCGAGCAACTCATCTCCTCGCGCAACTAGCAACTAGCAACTGACAACTAGCAACTCCGCCGGTATCCTCCGGCTATGCGAATTCAGTTCTGCGGAGCGGACCGGACTGTTACGGGATCGAGTCATCTGCTTGAAATCAATGGCTTGCGGGTCTTCCTGGACATGGGCCTTTACCAGGGCCCGCGCGATTTGGCTCGGGAGCTCAATGGCCGCTTCCCTGCCGATGTGAAGTCGGCGGACGCGATCATCCTTTCGCATGGCCATCTCGATCATTGCGGCAAGCTGCCCGCCGCCGTCAGGCAGGGGTTTGCGGGGCCGATTTATTGCACCGCCGCCACGGGCGAGGTCGCCCGGATCGTCATGGAAGACGCGGCTCGCATTCAGTTGGAAGATGCCGAGTATCTGAATCGCCGCGCTCGAACGCCCGATGATCCGCCGGTGACCGCGCTGTATGGGCCCTCCGATATTCCGGCGGTGCTGAAGCTTTTCAAGCGCGTGAACTACGCGCAGCGCGTCGATCTTGGCAAAGGCGTCGGCTTCACCTTCTTCGACGCTGGCCACATTCTCGGGTCGGCGTATGTGCTCGTGGATTGGCAGGAAGCCAGCCGCGCGCGGACGTTGCTGTTTACCGCCGACGTGGGCCGATACAACTCGCCGATCCTTCGCGATCCGCAGCCGCTCCCCGGCCCGGTCGATCAGATCATCACCGAGAGCACGTACGGCAACGTCTCGCACGGCCCGATCGAACAAGTCGAGCCGCAACTGCTCGACGCCGTCAACTTCTGCATTCAGCATCGCAGTCGGCTGATCATTCCGTCCTTCGCTGTCGGCCGCACGCAGACGATGCTCTGGTATCTCGAGAAATTCATCCATGAGAAGAAGATCCCGCAGATTCCGATTTTCGTGGACAGCCCGATGGGCGTGGAAGTCAGCAAAGTGCACACGCAATTCCCCGACTACTATGACGACCAGACGCGCGACCTGATCGGCAAGGGAGGCCTCTTCGGCCTTTCGCGCATCACGTTTGCCTGCTCGAGCCAGGAGAGCAAACAGATTAACAACGTGAGCGGCGCCTGCGCGATCATCGCGTCCAGTCCCACCTGCGAATTCGGCCGCGTCTTGCATCATCTTGAGCGCAGCGTGGAGAACCCAAATGACATGGTCCTCTTCGTCGGCTGGATTCCGCCGCAGACATTGGGAAGAAAGATTCAGGACCGCCAGCCGCGCGTACGGATTTACGATCGCATGTACGACTTGCGTTGCCAGGTCCGCACCATCCACGGCTTAAGCGCCCACGCCGACGGCGACGAACTGCTCCGCTTCCTCAAACCCACGCTCGTCGCACAAACCGAAGCCTACGTAGTACACGGAGAGATCGATCAAGCCGAAGCCTTCGCCCAAAGATTGATCGCAGCGGGAGTAGGCAGAGCCAGCGTGCCGGCGATGGAAAGCTCAGTGGTCGCATATGGAGCGGCGCAGGTTGTGAAGGAAGCGCAGCCACGGGCGTCAGATCAGGATTGAGTTTCGATGACGTGGTCGATCGGGTGATTTCGTTTCGACGCATCCCGATCCGCGAAGCCGGCAAGCGGCGGAGGGATTCGATCTTCTCCCATTCCGCCACTCGCCGGCTTCGCGAACCCTCCCTTCGCCTTGGTCGATGCATCGTTTTTCACCGGATTTCGCACCATTCGGTTGCATCTGCGAGGGTTGCACGTTGCATTGTTATCTCAGCGGTGCCCGAATAATTCACGCCGCATATGAACACGGATAATCGCCGATCAGATCTCTGGGCGGCTGCCTCGGCCGGCGACGAAACAAAGTGAATCAAATTTTAAATCATTCGGTTTCATGTACTCCCGTTGCATGTTTCACTGCCCTGCTTCAAAGGAGATGTAAGCCGCAGATGCACACGACTCGGTCCTTCTTCCTTGCGCACCATTCTTCAACATTTGGCGCAACATCTTGAGGTTGCGGAGAATTAAGCCGCGGAGATCGCAAAGAGCGCAGAGACGCGCGCGAACTCCGAGCAGGTCTCTGTGTTCTCAGTGGTCTGGGCGGCGAACTTTTGTGCGTTTAAAACAAAAATCGCTATAACTTTCTGTCTGTCAGCGCGATTCTCCATGTTGCGCTCGTGATTGAGCCGCACGAGGTCAGACGGCGCATCGGCTCCCGCGCCATCCTCAATCCTCAATTCTCCATCCTCGAATTCGTGGTCAGTCTGTCGAACAGCGTCACCCGCCGACACCGCCGCTCCGTGGGTCCGACCGCGCCATTTGGCTTCCCCAAACCGCGCCCCCAAATCCGCGGCGGCGCGGCGTCAGACTCGTCCGCAAGCCGCCCCCTCGCGCCGCTCTGCCACGGCGTGGACAGGCGGACTATCGCTTCTGATGCAGCACCTAAACGCGCGCTATCGGCGCAACCACGCCGGGTTGAAGCGGCGCGGGTGAAGTCCGTTTCGCCGAAGACCCCGACCGCCGCGCCGGCCCGGATTCTCCAAGAGTGCCTTTCTTTCCAACGCCCATGGAACTTCGCCGCTTCGAGGCCGGCTGGCTTCGTGCGCAATATTGGCAAGCCGAGCGATGCGGGTTGCCGTCGCCACTGAATCCTTGGGGTGGGTGCGCGAGTCGGACCACAGGCTCATTCGCCCCTGATCGACCCATGGGCCCTTTTACCCTTCCCCATGCCGCTACCGATTTCCAGTATTCGACAACAAAAAAAGATGACGGGCTGTGGGAACCGGTGGGTCATCGCCGATAAGATTTGATGGTATTTGATTCTACTTCGAGTAGCCTGAGAGGAGAGAGACAGACAATGGTAGCGAGCGCGACAGACTTTCTTGGCATCGGCATGTACACCCCGGCGGAAGCCGCGATGTACGCGCGGATTACGCCGCAGACCATGAGCCGGTGGGTCCACGGAGACAAACGGTTCGAGGCTGCTATTCGCGCTCAAGTGCCAGAGGCCGACGAGAAGACGATAACTTTCCTCGATTTCGTACAGACGCTGGCAGTTCGCGCAATTCGTGAACAGAAGACTGTTCCGCTTCAAAAGATCAGGCAGGCAATCGATTTTTGCGCAGAGCGCGGAATCCAATACCCATTTGCAAGATCACACCGCACCTACTGGTGGGACGGATCAATTCATTTGGATGTGGAGGGATATGGGCTACTGCAGGTGAGTGGGAAGCAGCGCGGCCAACTTGCAATGAAACCAATTGTGGAAATGTACTTGGCGGAATTGACGTTTAATTCAGATGGTTTGGCACGCGAGTACATGGCTTACGAAGCCCGTCAGGTCAAGATCGTCATGCGGCCAGAGTATCGATTCGGGGAGCCGTTTGTGGAATCTTGCGGTCACACCGCATGGACTCTTTGGCAAGCCTGCCTGTCAGAAGGCAGCGCAAAAGCAGCAGCCGGCGCCTACGGAGTTACAGAAGACGAAGCCTTCGTAGCTTTCAAATACATTGACTCTATTCGACCCCCCACAAACGCCGCCGCCTGAAAAACAGCTCGTATTATTTCTCGACGAGTGCGTTCCGCGGGCTATTGGTGCACGCTTGATAGAGTTCCTCGGCGATCGGCCCGAGCAACCCCAGGCGAGGCACGCGCTGGAATTTTTCAAGCAGGGTAGCGGTGATGACCGCGATTGGGCTCGTATCGTAAAGGAAAACGGATGGTTCCCGATCACTGCCGATCGTGGTATGAGCAACAAAGGGGAAAAGTTGCCACGGATCCTTAAAGAGCTCGGAATTGTGCACGTGTCTTTTAGCGGGGCGGTAAACCGCCTGCCGGTAAGGGATAAGGTGCTTGCTCTTGCTGCGTGTTGGCTCGACATCGTAGACGTGTGGCGTCGGCAAGTCGGCTGCGCACATCGCCTTTGTCTGACTGCGGACGGCAAAGGTTTTAGACTGGTTGATGTGGAAGCGCGCCGACGACGCCCACCGGAAGAGGGTGGTACCAAAGGTCCGTGACTTATCGCAAACTTGCAGCGGTGCCGTCCACAGGCGATAATTCGGGCGAATGGGGACACTTCTATCTAGACGAGCGTGGCGGATGAATTCGCATTTCGGCGGTTCGTTTCAGCGCGCCAAGCGACAACGCCATCTGCAATCCGTGCAGGCGCTGGAAAATCGAGCGTTTCTCAGCGCTGTTGTTGTAAACACGGTGCTCGACGGGCTATTCCCGCCAAATACCGGCATCGTGAGCCTGCGCAATGCAATCGCGACAGCAAATGCAAGTACAAGCCCAACGACGGTCACGTTTGATCCGAGTGTCTTTGCTGCACGCCAAACAATTGTGCTGAATGGCAGCCAGCTTGAGCTCAGCAATACAGCGTGGCCCACAACGGTTACTTGTCCCAGCGCCGGCGTCACCGTGAGCGGAAACAATGCCAGCCGAGTGTTCCTAATTGACACTAATGTGGTCGTGAACATTTCAGGGATCACGATTACGCAAGGGAAGAGCCAGAGTAACGGCGGAGGGATTTCTAACAACGGAACACTGAGCCTGTCGAATTCGGTCCTGACCGGCAACAGCTACGTTGGGCAAACCGGTGGGTTCGTGGGAGGCGGAGCGATAGCTAACACTGGCGCATTATCGCTTTATAACGACACTGTTTCCGCCAACACCTCGACATTCAACGGCGGCGGCATTGATATCTTGTCCGGGACAGGAAACGTTGCGAACGTCACATTTTCGGCTAATTCCTCATCGGCCGATGGTGCCGCGATTGCAAACAATGGCACCGTGGCTCTGGTCAATGTTACCATGTTCGGAAATTCAAATTTTGCTGACGGGGGCGGCATTGCGAATTTCGGCAAAGCGAGTCTCTTCAATAACACGGTGGTCGGAAACACCGTAGCCGGCGGTAAGGGCGGTGGCGGAATTGCTAATTTCAATACTTCGGCCGGTACATTTGCCGTTGTGAATAGTGTCGTGGCGGGAAATCGAATCACGGGCGGGCCTAGCTTGGCTCCTGACGCTTACGGGCAGTTTACATCCTCCGGTTCAAACCTGGTAAGCGAAATTGATGGCAGCGGAGGTTGGACTGCGACCGACCGAACCGGGACGCAGTTCCAGCCATACGATGCGAAGCTCGGTCCACTCTCAAGCAATGGGGGCTCAACTCAGACATTGTTGCCGCTCTCCGGCAGCCCTGCGATCGATCATGGCTCAAATGCTTCTATTCCCGCAGGCATTACTTCTGACCAGCGCGGATTTCCGCGCCTCGCGAACGGCATCGTGGATATTGGAGCCGTCGAATATCAGATTCCAAACGCACCGACGGGCGTCACTGCAATTCCGACCAGCGGCCAGATTACGCTGAATTGGAACGCCGTTGCGAATGCGGCCAGCTACAGCATTTATCGAGGAACAGCGCCGGGCGCAGAATTACCGACGCCGATCGCTACTGGCCTGACAAATCCAAACTTTAACGATGCGCCTCTCACAAACGGGCAGATTTATTATTATTTCGTGACGGCAAGCGACGCCGAGGGTGAAAGCCCGCACAGCGATGAAGTCTCTGCAACGGCTGGCGTGCCCGTTACCGCAACGGGCGCTTCACTCATTTTGATGATTGACGCTGACGGGCACCGCCTTGACGTGACCACCGACGGAACAACCAATAAGTATTTCCTGTCGCAAATCGGCGCTATCACGATCAATGGCGCTAACACGGGCAGCACGCTAACAATCGATGAGACAGGCGGCGCGGTCCCCAGCCTCCGCTACGTCGGCGGCGCGGGCACGGATCAGGTGAACATTCTTGGTGCTGGCGCTGGTGATAGTTTAGCCTTGGCCGGATCTTCAATCACATTCGGGCCGGCTACTTTTTCACTTCAAAATGTTGAAGGCGTGACATACACCGACAACGGCGGCAACAACACCGTGTCCATGGCTGGATCGATTCCGCTCACGCTCAATATGGGAATCGGAAGCGACACGCTGACCGTGGCGGCCGGCTCAAACGCAATCGTCAATTTCGGAGCTTCCAACGGCGATCTCACGATCAACGGCAACGGCAACACGCTTCTGATCATCGGGACGGGCAACCCCACCATCGTTTTCGCGAGCGACAAATCCGGCGGCGGCTCGACCGGCTCCATCGCCGGCACTGTCTTCAACGACACCAACGCCAATGGCCGGCAGGATTCTGGTGAGGCGGGGATCGTTGGCCGCAGGGTGTTTCTTGATTTGAACCGTAACGGGCGGCTGGATGCGAATGAGCCGCATGTGGTGACGGCGGCGGATGGGTCGTACCAGTTCACCGGGCTGGCGGCGATGGATTACCTCGTCCGCGAAACCACCGTCGGCGGGTGGCGGCCTACGACTGTCACTTCGTATGGTGTTTCGCTTTCGGCAGCACAGGTCCCTTCGACAGGCTTAGGGCAGGCGATCGTCAACCGTAATTTCGGGACGACCAATCTCTCCCGAATTTCGGGGTTTGTTTTTAATGACAAGAACGCCAACGGCAAGCGCGACGCCGGCGAGGCGGCGTTGGCGAATCGTGTTGTCTATATCGACGCCAACAACAACGGCAAGCTCGATGCCGGCGAGCGGCGGGCGCTTTCGGCCGCCGATGGAAGGTTTTCTTTTGACGGCTTGAGCGCGGGGAATTACGTGATCCGCGAAGTCGCGCCGGCTGGGTGGGCGAATGTCGCCGGCGAGGATCGGATATCTGTAAAGCTGAAGCCCGCCGTGGTGTCGAGCGCGTTGGCGCTGGGACAGCGGAAGAACGGTCAGTGAGGTTGTGAGAGTGCCGGGTTGTGCGATGAAAGCGGGGCGCGTCTTGATCCGGCATATGACGAAAGTGGATCGAGGACAGCACAGACCATTTCTGCGCTATCCTCGATCCACAATTCTCGTCTTCAAATACTGCGGCGCGGCCGCGCCTTACTTCTTCGGCGTCTTCTTGTCCTGCTTGGGTTTCTTTACTTCTTTTTTGCGGACTTTGTTTCCTTTGCCCATGATCGAACTCCTTCGTTGTTGC
>DATBDZ010000097.1:0-5395 GCA_036276235.1 Humisphaera sp.
CCCGCCCTACGGGTGAATCGTGCGCGTAGGGCGGGCACTGCCGGCACTGCCCGCCGCTTTTGGTCAGGGAGAGGGTTGGGGTGAGGGGACGAACGCATCCACTTGCGAACCGCGCCATCTGCAATCCGCTGTCCCCTCACCCTGCCCTCTCCCCTGAGTACAGGGGAGAGGGTTCTGAGCGCGAGCCGCGCTCTTAGAGTGAGCAGGCGATAATCGGCTCAGACTCATCCCCGTTGGTGGTATGCCGCCAGCGGCGGCCATCCAGCTCGATTAAATCCATCGCGCGTTTTGGTCCCCAGGTGCCGGGGGCATATACCTCCGGCTTGCGATTGGCCTTGGTCCATCCTTGTTCGATGGGATCGATCACGGCCCAGGCGGCTTCGGCTTCGTCGCCGCGGATGAAGAGCGTTTGATCGCCGATGATCGAATCGTAAATCAGCCGCTCGTAGGCTTCGGGCGGCTCAATCTTGAAGGCGCTCTTGTAATTAAAATCCAGCGCCACCGGCTTGATGTTCATCGATCCGCCGGGCACTTTTCCGTTGAGCCGCCAACTGATGCCCTCGTCCGGCTGCACGCGGATGATCAGGTCATTCGGGTAGACCGCCGTCTCGCATTGCTTCTGAAACAGGGCCAGGGGCGGCGAGCGAAAGCGCACGGCGATCTCGCTCAGCTTTTGCGGAAGGAATTTTCCGGTCCGCAGATAGAACGGCATCCCGCTCCAGCGCCAGTTGTCGATGAAGAGCTTGAGCGCGACGAATGTTTCGGTTTGCGAGTCGGCGGGGACGTCCTTTTCCTTGCGATAGCCGGCGGTTTTCTGGCCGTCGAACTCGCCCGCGCCGTATTGGCCGCGGATCGCCATCTCGTCGGCATACTCGGGCCGGATATGGCGGATAGACTTGAACACCTTCACTTTCTCGTCGCGGATGCTGACGGCATCGAGGGCCGCCGGCGGCTCCATCGCCACCAGGGCCATGAGCTGGAACATGTGGTTTTGCACCATGTCGCGCAGCGCGCCGCTCTGCGCGTAATATCCGCCGCGCGAGCCGACCCCCAGCGTTTCGCTCACCGTGATCTGCACATGATCGATGTACTTGTAATTCCACAACGGCTCGAAGATCGAATTGGCAAACCGCATCACCATCAGGTTCTGAACGGTTTCCTTCCCCAAATAGTGATCGATGCGGAAGACCTGCTCTTCGGCAAAATACTTGTGCAGTTCCGCGTTGAGCGACCTGGCGCTGGCCAGATCGCGGCCAAATGGTTTTTCGATAATGATGCGCGTCCACCCCTTAGCAGCGCCTTGCGATGTTTCGGATTTTTGATGCTCGCCTAGTGCGCGGATAATCGGCTCGAAGGTATTGGGCGGCGTCGAGAGATAGAACAGCCGGTTGCCGCCGATGCCCTTTTCCTTGTCGGCTTTCTCCAGCTGCGCGGCGAGGCGGTCGTGTCCTTCGTTGCCGCCGTAGTCACCCTGCACGTAGGAAATGTTCGATTCAATCTTCTTCCAGAGTTCCAGATCGACTGGCTTGGTGCGCGCGAATTTCTGCACCGCATCGCGGCATTCGGTGCGGTATTGCTCGTCGGTCATCGGCGAGCGCGCATAGCCGACCAGCACGAATTTCTCGGGCAGGAAATTCTCCCGCATCATCTCATAGACTGCGGGAATGAGCTTGCGCTTGGCCAGATCGCCGCTGGCGCCGAAGATGACAATTGCGCAGGGGGAAGCGCTGGGCATCGCGGACCTACCTTCCTGCGTACTGTACTACGCAAGGCCGCGATGAATTGCAAATGGCGGCGTCGCCTATTGGCCCACGACGCCGCGGCCGACAGCGTGCGGGATGCGCGCGCCGCTGTCTTCCTCGGTCTGCTCAAGCTGGCCTTCGCCCTCGCCGCCCGTGAATTGACCGCGTGCGTTACGACCCCGGCCCTGATTTGCTTCACCGGAATTATTTTCGCCGCCGCGCGATGCTGAGGCTTCGGCGCCCATCATGCCCTGAACGAATTCATAGATCGCGTAACCGAGCAGAACCATCGAAGCCAGACGAATCAAGCGAAACATGTCGCCTCCGTGTAGATCGTTTTGTCGCCGCTATCAGTCTGCGGCTGGTTTATCCGCCTGTGCGTCTTGCAAAAACGATGCTAAGCTCGTTGCGTCGTGACAAAGACGGCCGCTCAAGGAGCGCCGTCCATTCCCGCACTTGGTTTTTGGGAGTCCCATGCGCGATCCTCGTCTGGAAAAGCTCGCTAAGGTATTGGTGAATTACAGCGTCGGAGTGAAGAAGGGTCAGATCGTCCGGCTGACCGGGCCGCTTCTGTCGCGGCCGCTCATCGTCGAGCTCTACCGTGAGGTGGTCATCGCCGGCGCGTATCCAATGGTCCGCATGGCTCCGGAAGAGCTGTCTGAGATACTGCTGAAGCACGGGTCCGACGAACAACTCAAATACACAAATCCCCTGGCGATCCATGAGATGCAGACGATCGATTGCTGGATCAACGTGTGGGCGGAGGAGAACACCAAGCTGCTGACTAACATCGATCCGAAGCGCGTCGGCCTCACGCAGGCGGCACGCAAGCCGGAGTATGACGTTTTCTTCAAGCGTGCCGCCGAGGGAAGCCTGCATTGGTCGGCGACGCAATTCCCGACACAGGCGTGCGCGCAGGATGCGGAGATGAGCCTTGCTGATTACGAGGACTTCGTCTTCGGCGCCTGCCTGCTTCATTTGCCGGATCCGGTCGCCGGCTGGCGGAAGATGAGCGAAGGGCAGCAGCGGCTGGTCGATTTTCTCAACGGTAAGTCGGACTATCGCGTCGTCGCCGACAACGGAACGGATGTACGCCTGAGCGTCGCCGGCCACACGTGGATGAACTGCGATGGCCACGAAAATTTCCCGGATGGGGAAGTCTTCACCGGCCCCGTGCTCGACAGCGTCAACGGCAACATTCACTTTAGCTTCCCGGCGGTCTACGAAGGGCGCGAAGTGCAGGATGTGAAGCTGAAATTCCGCGATGGAAAAGTTGTCGATGCGACGGCATCGAAAGGGCAGGATTTCCTTTACGCGATGCTGGATATGGACGGCGGCAGCCGCTTCCTGGGCGAGTGCGCCATCGGCACCAATTACAACGTCCGCCAATTCACCCGCAATACGCTCTTCGACGAAAAGATCGGCGGTACGGTGCATTTCGCGCTGGGCGCTGGATACCCCGAAACGGGAAACACCAATCAATCCGGCCTGCACTGGGACATGGTCGTCGACCTGCGGCCGGGTGGGTTTGTGGAGATTGATGGCGTGAAGGTCAATGAGAATGGAAAGTTCACTCGAGAAGAATGGCCGCGGTAAATGAAGAATGAAGAGCGAAGAATGAAGAGTGGCGGATGTCCGGCGCAAAAGACTGTCTCACTCAGATCCGAAATGCGCGAATCTCAAATCTCAGATCTCAGATCTCAGATCTCAAATCCGAAATCTGAAATCTAGAATTTGAAATTTGAAATTTGAAATCCGCAATCGACAATCTCCGCATGCCCGACCTCCAAATCCGCCCGGCCACTGCGGCTGATCTGCCAACTATCAATTCGATCTACTACCATTACGTCCTGCACTCCACTTGCACCTATCAAACCGAGCCGAGCACGGCGGAGGAGCGTGCCACCTGGTTTGCCGCCCACGGCCATGATTACCCCGTGACCGTCGGCACGCGCGACGGCGAAGTCATCGCCTGGGGCTCAATCTCCCGCTTCCACGTCCGTGCCGCCTATCGGCCTACGGTCGAAGATTCGGTCTACATTCGCCACGATCTGCTGGGCCAGGGCATCGGCCGCCAGATGCTCGACGACCTGATCGCCCGCGCGATTGCGCTCGGCTATCACAGCATGATGGCACTGATCTCCGCCGACCAAGAACCCAGCATCCGCCTGCATACGCGCGCGGGATTCGCAAAGATCGGCCACCTGCGCGAAGTTGGCCGCAAGTTCGATCGATGGCTGGATGTCGCGTATATGCAGCGAATGCTGTGATGGCTTCTTCGCGCATCGACGAGATTTCGCAGTGTGCGCTTAGCGCACGCGGATTGTACGTCGATCGATTCCGCGTGTGCTGAAGCACACCCTACGGACCTGATTCGTGAAACGTAGCGCACTGAGGATCCGTGCCCTCGCCTGAGGCTCGTACACGGCGTGGTGACATTTTTCGACCTTCGCGGATCGCCCGATAATACGAGAACCCTTCACCACGCCGTGTACGAGCCTGAGGCGAGGGCACGGATTCTCGGTGCTCTCCAATTTCGATCTCGCAGAGAACAAGCCGAACCCTATTTATTGTTCGATTGCCGATCGATGATCGCGCCCATCCCCGCCCCCGGCATATTGGGCTTCGGCCGCGGCAGCGCAGTCATGTATGCCCCAAGCGCTATCAGCAAAATCCCCGCCCAATTCCATCCCGTCGGCCGATCGCGCAGGAGAATGAACGCGAGAATGGCCGCCAGCGGCACGCTGAGCTTGTCGATCGGCGCGACCTGCGTCACCTGCCCGCCGACGGCCAATGCCTTGAAGCCAAACAGCCAGGAGATCGCGCCGGCAACTCCCGATAGCGCGATCATGATGATCGCCATTCCGCGGATGGTCGGCAGTTTGTGCCACACATTTTGGGCCGTGCAGACGGTGACGAGGAATACGAGCATGATTGCGCTGCGAACAGTCGTCGCGAGCGTCGCATCGATTCCCTCCATTCCGATTTTGGCAAAGATGCTCACCAGCGAAGCCGAAACCGCCGCGAGAATGGCGTAGAGAAGCCAGCGTTGATCGGTCATGGCTTCATATTCTATCCTGCGGCCCTACAATATCATTCCAACCAACGCACGGAGGAAGGCGACATACGATGAAGGAACTGGACGGACTGGATAATAATCTCGAGCAATCGCAGGAGAGCACTGAGCCGGCGCATGTGGTGAGCCGCGAGGAGTTGGCCGAGGCGCATGCAACCGCGGCGCGGCTGATCGATCAGCTCAAGACCATTCCCGAGGGGGATCTGGTCGGCGAAATTCTGGCCAACGCGCTGAAGCTCCTGCGCGATCACACCAATCGCGGCGACGTGAAGCTGATCGATAAATCCTTCAAGGAGCTGCGGTATGCGCTGAAAGTTTTTTCGCCATATCGCGATGTGCGCAAGGTGAGCATTTTCGGCTCGGCGCGCACGCCTGAGAGCCATCCTGATTATCGGCAGGCGGCGGACTTCGGGAAGAAAATGGCCGCCGCCGGTTGGATGGTGATCACCGGGGCCGGCGGCGGAATCATGGCCGCCGGGCACGGCGGGGCGGGGGCCGATCCTTCCTTCGGTCTGGCGATCCGCCTGCCCTTCGAGCAGCTCACCAATCGCTTCATCGCCAACGATCCGAAGCTGAT
>DATBDZ010000098.1:0-39393 GCA_036276235.1 Humisphaera sp.
CGTTCGATCGATCGGAGCCGTGGCCCAGTGAGACATTGCCGACCTCCCTGTCGTTGGTGGCGGCGTGCATTGAAGCGCCACGCCACCGAAACTGCAAGGGCCGCGCCAAATAAATCGACAGGCCCTACTCAGGGGAGAGGGTTGGGGTGAGGGGACGAACGCGTCGGCTTGCGAACCGCGCCATATTGCAACTCGCTGTCCCCTCACCCTGCCCTCTCCCCTGAGTACAGGGGAGAGGGTTCACAAGAATGCCTTCTGCCTTGGGACCAATTTGAGAGCAGGTGCTGCGATGCATGGCATTGCTCACTCCGATATCTGCACGAGGCACTAATCCTCATGCGGCACGATCTCAACATAATCGATCGCCGCGCGATCGGTTCGATCCGACATTCCTTCAATCGTAATCTCATCCCCCAGCCGCAGCGCTAAACCGCCGATGGCGCGGCGCTTCGATGTATGCGAATCCGCCGAACGGCTCGGTAGCGCATCGTCACCGCTCCATGAATCGACCTGCTGGCCGCCCACGAAAACCTTGAACCGCGCAACGCCATCGTTCGGATCGAAATACTGCACGCGAAGATCAAACCATCCCGCCTTGCCGGAATACTTGAAGCTCGCCTTGCCGTGACGATCGGCACTCGTGACGGCGATCGCCTGCCCGCCCGAGGCGTCTTCCCACGGCGTGATCTTGATGAGGCCGTACCCTTCCAGCTTCATCGCCTCCGCTTCAATGCGATCCTGGTAATGCCCCGCGCGGCCAGAGGTATCGGCGATTCCCGATTTTTTCAAAAACCATTGACAAATGGCATCCCGCCATACCTGTGCGTGGCCGGCCTGATATTCCAGGCGATCCAGCACTTCGTTATAGCGCTGTTCGTCGATCTTTCCCTTGAGCGTTTTCCATTGCCGCACGAAGCCCTCGGCTTCCTGCACGCCTTGATAATGCGAATCGTAAATGTGTTGAATCACCGTCTTCCCCGAATGCAGCACGTGCGTGTACGGCACATGATGCATGAACAGCAGCAGCTCATCGGGACAGGTCTCCAGCGATTCGTACATCTTCGCGATCGGCGGTGAATATTGCGCGATGTAGTGCGTTCCGGTGGCGATCGAGCGATCCATGCCGACGCCGGTTTCATTGGCGCGATGCCATTGGCCCCAGCCGTTGTATTCCGAGGATTCAATTCCGGGGCCGTAATGGATGCCGATAATTTCCGTGAGCGTGCCCGCCCCCAGCGGGCCGGTGTAATGCTCGTAGGCGGGCCACGATTGAAGCTGAAGGTTGACGATCGTTTCGATGGTTTTGGGGTCGTTGCCGAACGTCTGCCGCGTCCATTCGTCGGCGATTTTGTCGCTGCCTAGATCAGCGTTCCACGCGAGGCGTCCGAAGCCGTACAGATTTGCCATCGCCAGATGATGGCCGAGCCAGTTGGTATCGCGGCCGACATTGGAGACGCCGACGAATCCGCCCGTCGGTCGGCCAAAGGTTTTGCCGGCGACGATCGCTTTCACCGGCGTGCCGTCGCCCTTGGCGCGCATGTCGAAGTCGAGCGTCTGCTTCCACATCGGCGGCAAGAAGCAGACGTGCCGCTGCTGGCCGAGATATTCCTGCGTGATCTGCAGCTCGATCGCTTCGTTGGTTTGCTCGAGGCCGCCGAATAGCGGAGACGCCGGCTCGCGCACCTGAAAATCGATCGGCCCATGCTTGATCTGGACGATGACGTTGTCGTCAAACTTCCCGTCGAGCTTGTGAAAATTGTCGTAGGCAGCCTTGGCGCGATCGACGCTCAGATCGCGCCAATCCATTTTGTTGTTGTAGACAAACCCGCGATAAAAAAGCACGCCGCCGTGCGGCTTGAGCGCGCGGGCGATGACATTCGCCGCATCCGCATGCGTGCGGCCATAGTCGGATGGCCCTAGTCTTCCCTCCGAATCCGCCTTCAGCACACATCCGGCCAGATCGGGAATCGCCGCATAAAGCTGATCGATTGTCTTCTTCCAGAATTCGACCGCGCGCGGATCGAGCGGATCGAAGGTATCGATGCCGCCGATTCTTCGTGGGCTGGCAAAATCAAGCGACACCATCATCCGCACGCCCCACGGCCGAAACACGTCGGCGACTTTCGCGATCTGCGGCAGAAATTCCGCGCTCACCACGCGCGGGTCGGCATTCACGTTGTTAATCGAGCAGCCGTTGATGCCGACCGACGCCATCAGCCGCGCGTAATCGCGAACGCGATCGAGGTCGGTCGTGATGTGATCGTTATCCCAGAAGATCGATCTGCCGGCGTAGCCGCGCTCGATGGTGCCGTTGAGATTGTCCCAGTGGTTGAGGAAGCGGATCGGAGCGTAAGGCGTTTCCTGAATGTTCAAGTTCGAGATCGGCTGCTGCTGCGCGATCATTCGAAGGAACTCGAACGTTCCATAGAGCACGCCTCGATCATCGCCGCCCGCGATCAGCAGATAATGCTTGTCGCCGGTGTCTATAGTCTTGAGCAAAAATCCATCGGGCAAAATCTTCGGCAACTCGCCAATCGCGGGAAGCGATGTGCGAATCGCGTCGATTCCTCCAAGGATGATGCACGGCTCATCCGGTGGCGAACTACTGATTCGCAAGGTGCGGCCGAGCATTCCACGGACACCGCGAACCAACTCCTCGCGCGCGGAGCGAATGATGGGGGAATCTTCGGAAGTGACCACGACAGCAGGCAGCATGTCGTAACTTTTCCGCGCCGCCGGGTCATCGATCGGCGCATAGCGCAGCCAGCCGTCGTAGCCGGTTTCGGCGCGGGCGATGGAGATCGCTCCCGACAAGACCAGGAAGAGTCCGACGAATCTCGATGGCGATTTATGGTTCACATTCCCTCGCTCGACAACCATTTGAATGGATGGCCGCTGGTGCACTCTCCCTCTCCCCTGTACTCAGGGGAGAGGGCCGGGGTGAGGGGACGAACGCGTTAACTTGCGAACGGCGCCATATTGCGACACGCTGTCCCCTCACCCTGCCCTCTCCCCTGAGTACAGGGGAGAGGGTTCTGAACGGACTGCCGAGCTTGAGCGCGTGCGGCAGGCACTGCCTTCCACTTCTCAGAGCAGGTGGTCCGAAGCAGTGGGGATGATGTGCGCATGCTTGTTCCCTCGATGCAGAAATCGCCGCGGCGGCCGGCCAGCGCGCTGCGGGCGGGAGCGTAGCTGGGCCGGCGCCGACGTCCGCGAGGCCTTGGCCACCGGCGATTGACGCACATCGGCGGCGCGATATAGTTCACACCGCGAACAAATATAGCAAACACTTCTCCGGTGCGAAAGATTGACCTCAACGATTTTCAGGTGGCCACCAGCGAGACCGCTCGCGATATCAATCGACGTATTCTCTTGAACCTCATCCGCAAGCATCAGCCGGTCTCGCGCGCCGATCTTTCGCGCCAATCGGGATTGCAGCGCAGCACCGTGTCGGCCATCACCGAAGAGCTCATCGCCCAGCGCTGGGTGAAGGAAGGCGCGGTCGGCTATTTGCCGCGCGGGCGCAAGCCGATTCATCTGCATCTCAATGAAGAACGCGCCGGAATCATCGGCGTCAACATCCGCCCTTCCGGCACTTCACTCGCGCTGGCGGCGCTGGACACGCGGTTCCTCGCGCGCGACACGATGCCGACGGGTGATGATCCGCAGGCGTTTGTCCGCGAGCTGACTCGCCGCATCGCAAAGCTGCGCAAGTCGCATCCGCAGATAGACTGCGAAGGGATCGGCATCGCCCTACCCGGCCGCGTCGATGCGGCAACCGGCCGCCTCGTGTTCGCGCCCAATCTCGGCTGGGATGCGATCGACTTGAAGCGCCCGATTGAACAAGCGAGCGGTCTGCCCGTGCAGCTTGAAAACGCCGCCAACGCCTGCGCGCTGGCGGAACTCTGGAGCGGGCGGCACGATGAGAGCGTGCGCAATCTCGTCGCCGTCACCGTTTCCGAGGGCATCGGCGTCGGGCTGATTCTCAATGGCCAGCTGATCACCGGCGCCAGCGGCCTGGCCGGCGAGTTTGGCCACGTCACGCTCGATGAAAACGGCCCCTTGTGCCAATGCGGCAATCGCGGCTGCTGGGAAGTGTGCGGCTCCAACACCGCGGCCGTCCGCTACTACACACAATCCAATGCCACGCCGTGCCCCGCGCGGGCATCGACCGGCCCAACGTTTGACGATGTCATCCATCTCGCCGCCCAAGGCGACAAGAAAGCCGCCGCCGCCCTCAATCGAATGGCCTATTTCCTTGGCGCAGGACTGGCAATGGTGGTTGGCGGATTGTCGCCAGATGTTATTGTAGTGATCGGCGAAGTGACGGGCGCATGGGATTCAGTTGGGCCGAGGATCGATCAAGTATTGAAAGAACGCCTCGGCAGCCGCGCCGTAACCCGCGTGATTCCGTCGAATCCGGATATGGAGCTGCGGTTGCGAGGAACGATTACGCTGGTATTGCAGCAACATTTTGGCGCGCCGCACTTGGGCTAAGCGCGATGGCGTTGGTGTTTTTCACAGAAGTTCGAATTCCAGGGACACCGTCATGCTGAGGTACCCCGAAGCATCTGGCCTCCCTTTGCGAGCCGGCCAGATGCTTCGGGGTACCTCAGCATGACGAGTCTTTGCGGTGATTGTTACCATTCGAGCGTTTTCCGAGAATTTGCAAAACAATGAAATCAGCGAAGTCAAAAGCACGTCCAAAGTCTGTCCCACGAAAACCGGCTCCCAAGGCGCGCTCGCGCACGCCTTTATATAAGGATGCTTCGCAGCCTGCCGACAAACGCGTGAAGGATTTGCTGGCGCGGATGACGCTTGAGGAAAAAGCCGCACAGATGATGTGCGTCTGGCAGCAGAAGGCGCAGACGCTGGTCGATGCGCAGGGGAATTTTGATCTGGAGAAAGCAAAGACCGCGTTTAAGGATGGCCATGGCATTGGTCAGGTCGGCCGCCCCAGCGATGCCGGCGGCGGACGCGATGCGCGGCAGACCGCCGAGCTGACCAACGCCATCCAGAAATTCTTCCTGGAAAATTCGCGACTGGGAATTCCGGTCATTTTTCACGAGGAATGCCTGCACGGCCACGCCGCCCCGGCGGCGACGAGTTTTTCGCAGCCGATCGGCCTGGGTGCCACATTCAACCCGAAGCTCGTTGAATCGCTCTATACGATGACCGCCTACGAGGCCCGCGTGCGCGGGACGCATCAGGCGCTCACGCCGGTCGTCGATGTCGCGCGCGATCCGCGCTGGGGACGCGTCGAGGAAACGTATGGCGAAGATCCATATCTCTGCACGCGCATGGGCATCGCCGCCGTCAAGGGTTTTCAGGGCGATGCGTCGTTTAAGGACAAGAAGCGCGTCATCGCAACGCTCAAGCACTTTGCCGCGCACGGCCAGCCCGAATCCGGCATGAACTGCGCGCCGGCGAATGTCTCCATTCGCGTTTTGCGCGAAACATTCCTCAATTGCTTCAAGCAGGCGATTCAGGAAGCCGGCGCGATCAGCGTGATGGCTTCCTACAACGAGATCGACGGAGTCCCTTCGCACGCCAGCAAATGGCTGCTGCGTGATGTGCTTCGCAAGGAATGGGGATTTAAGGGCTTCATCGTTTCCGACTATTACGCGATCTGGGAGCTGAGCGATCGCCCGGATACGCACGGCCATTTTGTTGCCGCCGATAAGAAGGAGGCGTGCAAGCTCGCGGTGCTTGCGGGCGTCAACATCGAGCTCCCGGAGCCGGATTGCTATCTCCATCTGACAGAGTTGGTGCGTAAGAAAGTGCTGAAGGAATCGCAGCTTGATGATCTGATCGCGCCGATGCTGTTCTGGAAATTCAAGCTCGGTTTGTTTAACGATCCATATATCGATGCAGACGAAGCCGATCGAGTCGTGGGCTGCGATGAGCATCGCGAATTAGCTCTCGATGCCGCGCGGCAGACGATCACGCTGGTCAAAAACGACGGTAATCTCGCGCCGCTTCGCCTCGATCAGCTGAAGACAATCGCCGTCATCGGGCCCAACGCCGACCGCAGCCTGCTCGGCGGCTACAGCGGCGTGCCGAAGCACGACGTCACCGTCTTCCAGGGAATCAAAGCAAAGGTCGGCGATCGCGCGCGGGTCGTCTACAGCGAAGGATGCAAGATCACTAAGCCCGGCACATGGAACCAGGACGAGGTGCTGCCCAGCGACCCGGCCGAAGACCGCCGGCAGATCGCCGAGGCGGTGAGAGTCGCCCAAGATGCAGACGTCATCATCCTTGCGATCGGCGGCAACGAGCAAACGTCCCGCGAGGCGTGGAACCTGCGCCACATGGGCGATCGCACCAGCCTCGATCTGATCGGCCGCCAGCAGGAATTGGTCGATAAGATTGTCGCCACCGGAAAGCCGGTCATCGCCCTGCTCTTCAACGGGCGGCCGCTCTCGATCAATTCGCTGGCGCAAAGGGTGCCGGTGATTTTTGAATGCTGGTATCTCGGCCAGGAATGCGGCCGCGCTGTCGCCGACGTTTTGTTCGGCGATTACTGCCCCGGCGGGAAATTGCCGATCACAATCCCCCGCTCAGCCGGCCATATTCCCGCCTACTACAACCATAAGCCATCGGCGAGGCGCGGATATCTATTTGACGATGTGACGCCGCTCTATCCATTTGGATTTGGCCTGAGCTACACGAGTTTTTCATTCAGCGCACCGCGATTGGAGAAACAAAAAATCCGTCGCGGCGATTGGGCGCGTGTCAGCGTCGATGTCACCAACACCGGTAAAGTTCGCGGCGACGAAGTCGTGCAGATGTACATCCGCGACAGAGTCAGCTCGGTAACGCGGCCGCTCAAGGAACTCAAAGGCTTCGTCCGCATCTCGCTGGAGCCAGGAGCAACGAAGACGGTGACGCTGCCGATCACGCCGGATCATCTATCGTTTTACGATGTGGATATGGAGTGGACCGTGGAGCCTGGCGAGTTTGAGATCATGGTTGGAAACTCATCGAGGGATGCGGATTTGCAGAAGGTGACGCTTCAGGTGACGTGACGGCTCGCTCAGAACCCTCTCCCCCGTACTCAGGGGAGAGGGCAGGGTGAGGGGACGACGTGTCGCGACATAGCGCAGTTCGCAAGTCGACGCGTTCGTCCCCTCACCCCAACCCTCTCCCCTGAGTACAGGGGAGAGGGAGCAGGCGCAGAACTAGTTAAAAGGCCCGTAGGGCGGGCACTGCCCGCCGCCTGGATTGAGAACGTCATCATGATTCGCCGATGATCGTCATCCAGAGGTACTCCGAAAGATCTGGCCGATTCGCGAAATCCCGCCAGATGCTTCGGAGTACCTCAGCTCAGCATGACGGTGCTCCGCACGCAGCAAATCTATAAATTCGCAAACAGAGAAATCGAGGACCCAATGCCCGAAGAAACCCAAAAGCTGTCGGTGATCGAAAAAGCCGGCTACAGCGCCGCTGACGCCGCCGCCAACTTCGTCTTTATGACGATGATCCTGTTCCAGGCGAATTTTTATACCGACGTGATGGGCCTGGCCGCGGGGGCGGCGGGGACGATCATCCTCATCGCACGGCTCTGGGATGCGTTCTTCGATCCGCTCATGGGCGTGCTCGCCGATCGCACCGATACGCGCTGGGGGAAATTCCGCCCGTGGGTTCTCTTCACCGCGCTCCCGTGGGGCGTCGTGATGTATCTGGCGTATCGCGCGCCGGTGGGATGGAGCGGCACGGCCACGCTCATGTACGCCGCCGTCACCAACATCCTGCTGATGACGATTTATTCGTGCAACAACATGCCCTATTCCGCCCTGGGCGGCGTCATGACCGGCAACGTCGATGAGCGCGCGAGCCTCAACTCGTACCGCTTCGTCGCGGTGAATATCGCACAGTTCATCGTCGGCGGATTCACGCTGCCGCTGGTGGCGAAATTCGCCGGCGCCTCCAACGACCGCCGGCATGGCTGGGCGATGACGATGGGCCTGTGGGCGGTCATCTGCGTCGTGCTGTTCCTGATTACGTTCGCGACCACGCGCGAGCGCATCCGGCCGATTTCGCATGTGAAATCGACGCCCCGTCAGGACTTCGCCGACCTGCTGAAGAACAGCCCCTGGGTCGTCATGTTCTTCATGACGCTGGCGCATTTCACGATCCTCTCGCTGCGCGGCGGCGCCCTCTATGACTATTACCACTACTACGCCGACAAAGCCGCTCTCTACGATTGGGTGGCGAAGCTTGGCCTCACCTCGCCCGACGGCGCACATTCCAGCGGGTTGCTCGAAACGCTCGGCTACATCGTGCACGGCGGCAAAGCCGATCTGGCCAAATCCAATGTCGCCGACGTCGCCAACAGCCTCATTAACATGCTCGGCACGGCGACGATCATCATCGTGATTCTCGCCTCCCCCGCGTTGGCGCGGGCGTTTGGCAAGAAGGTGATCGCCGTTACGGGCTTCGCGCTGGCCGCCACCACACACGCCTGTTTTTATCTGCTGAAGCCGACCAACGTCGGCGGCATGGTCGCGCTGACGATCATCAACGCGATCGTCTACGCCCCGACGATCCCGCTCGTGTGGGCCATGTACGCGGATGTGGCGGATTACTCGGAATGGAGAACCGGACGCCGCGCGACTGGAATTATTTTCGCCACGATCGGCTTCGCGCTCAAGGCAGGCCTGAGCCTCGGGTCATTCATCCTGCTACAACTTTTGTCGGCGTACGGATATCAGGCCAACGTAGCCCAGACGCCGCACGCGATGGAAGGTATCCGCCTCTGCGCAACGCTCATCCCATCGGCGCTGTTCGCATTCTGCGCGCTACTGCTGATTTGTTACAAGATCAACAAGCGGCTGACACATCAGATCGCGGATGAGCTGACCGAACGCCGCAGGCAGGCCGATGCGAATCTCGCCGTCGCCGGGTAAAATTTCTTGCGCGGGCCGGTGGATGGAAAGAGGGAGATTGAACGCAGGGACCAGGCGAAGAGAATCGGTCGCCCCGCGTTATTCAGATGTCGTGAGGTTGACCCCTTTGGCACCGGAAGGCTTGCAGATGATTGGATAACCGCCTGCTAGCGCTCTCCCACGTCGCCGCCGGTTGATCAGCCAGCGGGCAGGAAGAACGCTCAGCACCATGAGCACAAACCAGTCGGGCGCGGCCATCTCCGCAACATAGTGAACCGGAGGACGATAGCCCCGCACGAAATCGGTGTATAAAAGCCAGGCGTCGTCGCGGTAGAAAGCGGATCCAAATCCGAATCGCGACCAACCGTGATATCGTAAGTGGTCTTCAATTGCGCGGCGTCGGAACCGAACCAGTATTGGGATTGGTTGCTCGTCATAGATGTGCACCGGATCAAGGCCCACTCGTGTTGCTCCAACCGAGAGGGTGCTCGACCACGAGAGCGCACCATACGCCGAATACATGCTGCCCCAGGCCTGGCAAATTTTAATGGAAAGCCCGCCAGTGATGTCCGTGTTGGCGTGATAGCTTCGAACCCAGAACACCATAACCGTAATCCAGAGCACGGCTGAGCAGATCGTCAAACCGCTTACGAGAATTCGGCAGATGCGCCGCACAGCGATCATCATACCAAATGCTTTGGGGGCTGGTGATGGAATCGCGAGAAGACGCGGCATACAAATCCCATATCGTGCTCGAGCTTGTCGAATATAAGGACCCCCACCGCTTCCGCGGCGCCGTGATGGATTGGCTGCTGCAATCCGAAGCCGAGAACTGCGTTCAGATCGGCCTGATTCAGCGGATGGTCGATCAGGGGTACGCGCCGGTTTCCGCCGACGAAATGAATCGGCCGATCTTGGTGTCAATTCATGATGGTCCGCGCGTTGAGCTGGTGGCAGTGCAGACCTTGCGAGCTCGATTGATCGTCACACGCTGCATGCCGGAGGCCGCGCATCTTTTGGGCGAATGGCTCGCCGCGCAGAATTGGACTGGCGGCGGAATCGTTGGCGTGCGGCCGTCGGCGCAGATGATCGCTGAGCGATATTCGCTGCTCAGTGGTCGGCCGCGAAAACTGGCAATTCAGCTCCGCGTTTACGCGCTTCAAACGATCACGTGGCCGCGGCCCGTGTGCGGCGTGATGCGGCTGTGCATTCCTGCCGATCGAAATCTGCTCGCAGAGTTCCTCGCCGGGTTCCAGGCCGACACTGGTCAAACCAGCGCCGAAGACGACCTGCTTCGCGCCGATCGGCTGATCGAAGCCCGGCGGATTTTCTTCTGGGAAGATCCCGAACCGGTCGCGATGGCTGCGTGGGCCGGCGGAACGCCCAACGGCGTGCGGATCAATTTTGTCTACACGCCACCTGAATTCCGGGGGCGCGGATACGCTTCAAATCTCGTCGCCGCCCTCTCGCAAAGTCAGCTCGCGGCCGGGAAGAAGCTCTGCTTCCTCTTCACCGACCTGGCCAATCCGACCAGCAACTCGATTTACCAGCAGATCGGCTACACGCCAGTCAGCGACAGCGAGCGATGGGATTTCGATTGAGCTGATCCAATAATGGCTACCGCCCTGAGGATCCCCTTTTGCTGAATGCGGCCGACAGGAGTTGAACCTGCACACCTTGTGAGTACAAGAACCTGAATCTTGCGCGTCTGCCAATTCCGCCACGGCCGCGGCGATTTTCGTGCGATCAAATCTTATTCGACAAGGGGCAAAGGTCAAGACGCGGCTTCGCCGCGAAATCCGCACCCACGAAACCCGAATTATCCCGTGGGTCCAGAATCCAAAGGGAATGTCACGCGAAGAGACGAA
The DNA here is from genome assembly GCA_036276235.1 of Humisphaera sp. Classification (GTDB taxonomy): domain Bacteria; phylum Planctomycetota; class Phycisphaerae; order Tepidisphaerales; family Tepidisphaeraceae; genus JANWHF01. Next base: position 10,757 of record DATBDZ010000098.1, read on the forward strand.
GGCGCGAAGAGTTTCTCATGGGGCCTTCGTTTCTTCGTTTCTTCGCGTGACATCATTCTTGAGTGTTGTCATTCGGATTTCGGGGATTCGGATTTCGGAATTTCGCCGCCGCGCTAAACTATTTTTCCCCTCCCTGAAACTTGACGCGGCGGCGTGGATGGTTACACATTGTGGGAGCCGGTTAGACCGGTCGCTTGATCTCTGTGCTGATCGGGCGGCCGCACCCCTCGCGGTTGACAACGAAACGCTGTGGCGCTGCTGACAATTTGGAGGTCGTGAATGATCTGGACGCTAAGGGATTGGCGGCAGGCGCTGCGCGGCTGGTGCGTTGGGGTTTCGCTATTGGCCGCGCCTTCGTTTGCCGTTGCTCAAACACCTGCCGATGCGAGCCAGCCGCAGGAAGTCGATGCTGCCGCCAAGCAGCTTCTTGCGGCCAACGGCCTGCTGCAGCGCGGGCTCTTCAAGCTCGCCGAGAAGGAATATTCCGATTTTCTCGACGCCAACCCCAAACATGCGCAGGCGATTCCGGCGCGCTATGCGCTGGCCGTCTGCCAGATGCGGCTCGCCGAGCATGATAAGGCAATCGAGACGCTGGGGCCGGTGTTGGCGGATGCCAAGTTCGAGCAGCGCGATGAGGCGCTCTCGGTCATGGGCTATTGCCAGCTTGTCACCAAGCATTACGACGCCGCCCAAAAGGCCTTCGCGGAATTGCTGAGCAAATATCCGCAAAGCAAGCAGGCGGAGCCGGCGGCTTCTTATCAAATTCAGGCGCTCTATCTGGACGGGAACGCGAAGCAATCGGCGACGGCGGCAGAGAGCTTTCTGCATGACTATCCGCACAGCGACAAGCGCCCCACGGCTCTCTACTTCCTTACGCTATCGCGCAAATCGCTCGGCGAAAATGAAAAGGTGATCGAGGCCTCGGCACAGCTCGTTCACGATTTCCCTGAGTCTCCGTACAAGATCGATGCGCTGCTGCTCAATGGCCAGAGCAACGAGGCACTGGGCAAGCTCGACGCGGCAATCGAGCAATATCGGCAGATGCTCGCCGCCGCCCCCGAGGCGCGCAAGGCCGATGCGCATTACAGCCTGGGCGTCGCGCTCTACAAGGCCGGGCAGTATGCGCCGGCGGCGCGCGAGTTGAGCGCGGTGGTTAACGATTCGGCCAATTCACCCTATGCGAAGCCCGCTAGGCTGCATCTTGGCTTGGCGCTGCTGGCCGACAGTCACACCGCAGAAGCGCGGCAGAATCTGGAGCAGGTCGTTCGCGATGATCCGCCGCGCGCCAATGATGCCCGCTATGGTCTGGCACAATGTGATATCACGGACAAGAAATACGAAGCGGCGCATCAAACGCTCGACGATTTGGCCCGCGCGCAACCCGCGCCGGCGAATCTGCCGCAGATTCTGATGGATGGCGCGGTCTGTTTGATGGAGATGGGGAAATATCAGGAGGCGTGCGACGAGCTGGCGGCGTTTCGCAAGCAGCCCCGCAATCCGGCGCAGACCGCCGAGGCGATTTATCGGCAGGCGTTCTGTCTGCACAAACTCTCGCGTTTCGATCAGAGTCATGCGCTCTGCGACGATCTGGCGAAGCTGCCCAAATCAGACATGAGCACGCCGGCGGCGGAGCTGGATGCGGAGAATCTGTTCCTGCTGGCGAAATATCCGCAAGCGCGGCAGGCATTCGATGCGCTTGCCGTGAACACAAAGGATGAGCACAAGCAACTGCTCTTCAAGCTGCGCGCCGGGCAATGCGAATACTTCGCGGGAGATTACGCCAAGGCGGCAGATCTTCTGCGGCCGCTGGCGCAGGACAATCGTGCTGCTGCCGCGGCGGATTTGCAGCCGGCCATTTTCCTGTGCGGCGATGCGCTGCTGCAGCAGAACATGCTCGCGCCGGCGGCGGAGATGCTGGCGCGGTTCATTGCGGTCACCTCCGGCGATAAGCGCGAAGCGCAATTTAAGCTCGCCAGAGCGCAGCTTGGCGCGGATCAGAAGGAGGCCGCCCGACAAACGCTGACGGCGTTGGTCGAAGGCCCCGCCGATTCTCCCTGGGTGCAGCGCGGCCTGCTTGAGTACGGCCAGCTTCTGTACAAGGCAGGCGATCTCGATCGCGGCGGCTCTTATCTCAACCGCCTCGCTCAAGGCAATCCACCGCAAGAGCTAGCGGCCCCGGCCACTTACCTTTTGGGCTGGATTGATTTTGATTCCAAGCGATACACCGATGCCGCGGACAAATGGAAGACGCTTTCGGACAAATATCCGAAGCATCCACTGACCGCCGACGGCGCCTTCCAGCGCGGTGTCGCACTCAAGGAAGCGGGAAAACTTGATGATGCGCTTAACGCGCTGCAAGGGTTCGCCGGCGAGCATCCCGAAAGCGCCAATGCACCCAAAGCTCGCCAACTCGCGGCGGCGGTGCTGAGCGCCCAGGGCAAGCCCCAGGAGGCGGCCAAGCTGCTCGCCGAATTGGCGAAAGATTCCAAAGCGACGGACACCGTTGTTTATGATCTGGCCTGGTCGCAGCGCAACGCCAAGGATCTTCCCACGGCTAAAGAGACGTACCGTAAATTCCTGGCACAGTTCGCCGGCAGCAAGCTGGTCCCGGCCGTGCGGACGGAACTGGCCGAGCTGCTTTACGACGACAAGAATTATGCCGAGGCGACCGATCTGCTGGAGAAAGTTGTCGCAGATAATTCAGCCGAGCCAAAAGTCCTGGGGCCGGCGACATATCGCCTCGCATTTTGTTACACAAAGCAAAGCAAATGGGAGAACGCCGCGGCGCGGTTCAATGATTTCGCGGATCACTTCACCGATGACCCGAAGCTGGTTGCTTCCGCCCTGCTGCAGTCGGCACTGGCCAGCGCGGAGCAAAATCATTTCGATCAGGCGGAGAAATCGCTATCGCGGATGCTCGAAAAATACCGCGATTCAGATCAGGCGCCGATCGCACTGTTGAAGCTCGGCGAAGCGCAAGCCGAGCAGCAGGAATTTGAGCCGTCGTTGAAGAGCTATCGCGAGTTTCTCGATCGATTCTCGAAGAATGAATTCGCGTATCGCGCCCGATTTGGCGAGGCGTGGGCGCTGGAGAACCTGCACAAATATGAGGACGCGCGCGATTCGTACAAGAAGGTAATTGCCGCCACGAATGGCGAAACTGCGGCGCGGGCGCAGTTTCAGATTGGGGAAACGTATCTGGCCGAGCAGAAATTCGAGCCGGCGATTCCGGCGCTGCTGGCGGTCGAGGATGTGTACGCGTATCCGAAATGGGGCGCGCGGGCGTTGCTGGAAGCCGGCCGCGCTTTCGAGCAATTGCGCCAGCCGGACCGCGCCAAACAGCAATACACACAGCTCCTGGCCAAATATAAAACCGCGCCCGAAGCCAGCATGGCGCAGGAGCGCATGAAGGCGTTGTGACCCACTGTGGCACGGGCGTCTCGCCCGTGTTTTTCTTTAATTCAAAACCATGGGCGAGACGCCCATGCCACTCAAGATCAGGATTTGAAAGCTTATGCGATTTAGATTTCCTCAGATTCGATTGCGGGTAGGTCCGCAGCTAATTGCGGGCATGACGGTCCTGCTCATCGCGACGTCGCTTTTCGCCGCCGATGCTACTCCGGGCGCGGCGCCACCCGACAGTTCCACAAAACTCGAGACCAAGAAAAACGTCTGGGAGCTGTATCAAGCCGGCGGCTTCTTCATGATTCCGCTGACGGCGTGCAGCGTGCTGGCGGTGGCGCTGATCATCGAGCGGTTCGTCGCGCTGCGCCGGGGCGCGATCATTCCCGGCGGATTCTTCCAGGGGCTCAAGGCTGTCGCCGACGATTTGCGGGATGATCGCGAGCAGGCGCTGAATTATTGCCGACAGCATGATTCGCCGATCGCGCGGATGCTGGCGGCGGGCATCAAGCGGCTCCCGCGCGGGCACGACGCCGCCGAGAAGGCGATCGAGGATGCCGGTGCTAATGAGGCCCTCAAGCTCCGCCGCAATATGCGATTGCTCTACGCCATCGGCTCGGTCGCGACGCTGCTGGGTTTGATCGGCACGATCTCCGGAATGATCAAAGCGTTCCAAAGCGCCGCCGCCTCGGGCACGGGCGACGTGCAAAAACTTTCCACCGGCATTTACGAGGCGATGGTCAACACCTTCGCCGGCCTGGCGGTCGCGATCGTGGTGACGCTCTTCTACTACTTCTTCGTCGGCCGCATCGAAAAGCTGATCTCCGAGATGAACGACCTGCTGGTGAGCTTTTCGGATGAATACGGATTTAACGCGGCGAGCGACGCCGAACTTCTGAATAAATGAAGAGTGAAGAATGAAGAGTGAAGAATGTAAATCCGGCGTTTCGCGTCCGTCATTCTTCATTCTTCACTCTTAATTCTTCACTTCACCCCATGCGCATTCACGACCCCCAAACCGAAGCCGAGGAACCTTACAACCTGGTTCCATTGACGGACATGGTCTTTAACTTGCTGATCTTCTTCATGTGCGCGACGACGTTCGTGCAGATCGAGAAGGATCTGAAGGTGCAACTGCCCAAGGCGAGCAGCTCCTTTGTGCCGATCTCCGCGCCCCCGAAGCAGTTGATCATCAACATCGAGCAGGATGGGACGACGAAGGTTGCCGAAAAGACATACGACGCGGCGGCGTTGTCGGCGCTGGTCGCGTCATCGGTAAAAGCAAACGCCGATCAGACGGTGATCATCCGCGCCGATGAGCGGAGCATCATGAAGTATTTCGCGGCGGTGGCGCAATCCTGCCGCAAGGCGGGCGTGAAGGAGACGCGCGTCGTCTATCTGGGCGAGAAGACATCCGATTCGCAATGAGCCGCTGACTGGAAAGGTGCAAATGCGTATCGAGCATTGTCATGCTGAGGTACCCCGAAGCATCTGGCCAGCTAGCGCGAGTGGGCGAGATGCTTCGGGGTACCTCGGCATGACAGTTCCTTGCGATCACGGTTGTGTCGAATCGTGTGTCGTTTGTCCGTATCGCTCTCAGCGGTCGCAGGAGCCTATATGAACCCGGAACCAACAAAAAAACCCAGGCGCCGCTGGTTCAAATTCGCGATCGCCGCCGCTTTCGCAATCTTGCTCATCACCAGCGCCTGGTGGCTCATCGGCCCCAAGATCTGGACGGATGACCGCGGCGTTCGCGTCGCCGCGAATCAGGCGGCGGTGCGGGATGTGTTGTGGGATCCGCCCCGTTCGCTGGGGCCGGCGTTTGAGTCGGGCGAGCATCAGTATGAGCCATATCTTTCGCCGGATGGGACGGAGTTTTATTTCGTCCGCAATAAGCCGGGGCATAACGCCGACATTTACGTCAGCTATCGGCGGAACAATCAGTGGACGCCGCCGGCGCTGGTTGAGGGGATCAACAGCGAGTACGACGATCTGGGCCCCCGCCTGACGCCCGATGGCAAGTTCCTGCTTTTCTATTCCGATCGTCCTGGCGGATTTGGCGGGTATGACATCTGGGCCGCGGCGCGCACCGCCGATGGCTGGGGAACGCCGTTCAATCTCGGCCCGCGCATCAATAGTGAATACAACGAATTCAGCCCCGATCCGACGCCCGATGGCAAACACTTGATTTTCTCGACCAACCGCAAGGCGGCGCAGGGAGAGCAGAAGCAGGCGTGGCGGGCGACGATCCGCCAGACGGAGAACGGGGATTACGATCTATTGATCGCGGAAGTGGATCCAAATGGGATAGTAATCGCAGCACCAACGACGGCTCCAGCAGAGTCGCAAACGACTCAGCCGGCGGTAGCTTCTTCTCCATCCTCCGGCACTTCGGGGGAGGGCAGGGGTGGGGGTTGGAGTGGTCAAGAAGATCATCCGCAGAATCAAACTGCCCCCACCCTAACCCTCCCCCGGAGTACCGGAGGAGGGGACAAGACCTACCTCCTGCTTACCTTTCACCCCGCGACTGAAATCCGGAATATCAACACACCATATATGGAAGGCGCGAGCTGCATGTCGCCGGCCGGCGACTTTCTTTACTTTGCGTCAAACCGGCCTGGCGGCTTTGGGAAATTCGATATCTACCGCTCCCGGGTTTTTCCGCTTACGGATGGCCAATGGCGCTTTGGTAAGCCGGAGAATGTTGGGCCGCAGATCAACACCGCCGACAATGAGACCGATCCGTCGCTGGCGCTCAACGGCTTTCGTCTTTATCTCAGCACCGATCGCAACAACGCGGATGGCGTCTATCATCTGCTGGTTTCCGACTCGCGCGAAGTTTATCCGATGCATCAATCGCGCGGGCTCCCGCATCTGAGCCAGAGCTTCTGGCTGATGCTGCTCTCGATCCTGGTGCTCATCCCCCTGCTGCTGTTTCTGCGGGGCTGGGATGATCGCAAGCTCGGCATCCTCCAGCGCTGCCTGCTGCTTTCCCTGCTGGTTCACGTACTGATCTGCTTTGCCCTGAGCTTCGTGAACGTGACGTCGCAGGCGTATCACTTCGTGCGGCAGGAGATGGGCGTGGAGATTGCGGTCTCACTCTCCGCGCCGCGCGAATTTGAAGTGGGCTACGCGGTTCGGCGGCAATCAACGTCCGATCTCCCGGTGAGCGGAGCGGCGCCGCAGGATGTGGCGCAATCGCAAACGCCGATCGAGACGATCGCAACCGCCGGCCCGGTTGATGTGAATGTGCCGACGGCGCACGTGCAAACCGGCGACAATACGATCATGCTGCAGGCGACGCCCGCCCCGCCGACAGCGCGGCCGGATGCCGTGGCCGTCCAGGCGACAGCGCCGCTGGCCGAGCAGTTTGATCTGCGCGTCAGCCGCCTGGCGCAAATCAGCGCGGCGGAAGTGCAACCGCCGGCGGTGAGTGCGGATCAGCCGCAAGTCATGCGAAGCGAATCGAGCGCGACGCCGAGTTCATCCGCGCTCGTGGTTCAAGCACCGTCGAGTGCCGCTGATTCACAGCAGGCGGCAAAGTCTGCGGTTCAATCTCCCGCGCCGGCGCGATTGGTGCCGCAGCCGACGATTGCGACGGAGCAGAAGCCAACACTTGCAGCAAGCGCGGTTGGTCAGATGCCCGAAGTTTCGGCCCGCGCCACCGAATCGCGGCAATCAGCGAACGAGCTTTCGCCGGCAGCGCGCGTCGCGGATGCGACGGGGCAATCGGCGGTCGCGCCGTTAAGCGCGAATCTTCCGCAATCGGACTCGGCGGCGCGCGCGGTCGAGATCGCCGCGGCGCCTGCTGCGGCGCTGGGGGTGACCACGAGCATCGTCCCCGATCCGCCAGGCGGCTTGCGGCCGCAGGCGGGGCCGGTGGCCGACGCCATTGCAGCACCGGGGACGGCCGATTTGCTCTCCACTCCACCGGTTGGAGTTCCGCGATCGGTTGCGAATGAAAACCGCGTAACCAGCGCGAAAGCAGATGCGCCCGCGGCACATGAAACAACGCTTGCATCTATTCAACAGAGTGGGCCGGTTGCTTCGAGCAAAGCCAGTGAGACGCTGGTGATTGCGCCTCCCGTTACCTCTTCGGGTGGATCGGCGATTGGGAAGATTTCGCTCGCGACGCCGGCGACGCAGCCCGTTCAAGTTGCGAGCAATTTGGAGAATTCGGCGCAGCCGAGCGCTCTGGGATCGACTGTTGCAGATGCGCCTTCGGTTGCTTCAGCAAGTGGGACGACACCACAGAAACTGAGTGCACCGAATCCTGTTAACTCGAATGAAACCGCGCGCGCGGATGGTCCTCGCTCGGGTGCGCCGTTGGGTGCGTCTTCTGAAAAGACCATGGTCAGCAAGCTGACCACGCCGGCGATTGGGAATTCGGTTCCTGCGTCGTCTGGTGGGTCGCGTGATTCGCTGGTTGCGTCCGCGGCGCTCGCGCCACATTCCGCGCCGATTCCTGCTGCGGAATCGATCGTCTCGACTATTCCTGGCGCGACCGATGGGCCGACCGTCGCGCTGCCCAAGGGAATCTCTCCCAGCGGCGCGGGGGGGCTTACGCGCGCCGGGGGCGGCGCGGAGAAGAGCGCATCACCCGATGCGCCCGCGTTCGCGGCGGCTCGCACGGAGCACGGACTTGAAGGCGGCGGTGCTCGTAATGTCGCGGTGGAGATCGGGCGTAACATCGCATCCGCGCCGCGGCCTGTTGGAAGCGGAAACGGGCTCGATCCCCTGGAAGGCCATCCACACGCGACGGAACTCGCGGCGGCGAGCGTGGTTCCGGATGTCGCGGCAATTCTTCCGGCGCACATTGACATTGGCCCGACGCTTCCAAGCGTTCCCGATTCGCCTTTCAAGATGCGCGCGCCCGAGGTTCACAAGCCGATTATCGAGCAGCTTGGGGGCACGAAGGAATCAGAGACTGCCGTCGAGCGCGGGCTGGCGTATCTGGCCAGCGTGCAGGAGGAGGATGGGCGGTGGAGTTTTGTGAATGGGAATCGGCGAACGCAGCGCAATTCGCAGATGCGTTCGCATGACTCGGCGTGTAGCGGGCTGTCGATTCTGGCATTCCTCGCGCAGGATCATCGGCCTGATAAACCCGGCCCGTACCAGCAGACGCTTGGCAAATCGTTGGATTTCCTACTATCGCAACAGACCGAAGACGGCGATCTGCGCGGCCCCCACCGGGGCGGCGGTGCTGATAACGCCAACATGTACGACCACGCCATCGCCACGCTCGCACTGGCCGAAGCCGCATTGATGACGCGCGATCCCCGATATACGGCCGCGGCTCTCGCGGGGGCGCGTTTCATCGTCGATGCGCAGGACCCGCGCACCGGCGGCTGGCGCTACATCCCCGGCGAGCAGGGTGACAGCAGCGTGTTCGGCTGGCAGATCATGGCGCTGCACAGCGCCGAGCAGCTTGGCTTTGAGATACCCACGCAAACACGGCGCGGCGCGATCCGTTATATCGCAATCAGCAGCCGCGGCGAGCAGCACATGCTCGCCGGTTATCAGCCGCGCGAAAGCCCGACTGCCCCGATGACCGCAGAGATCACCTTCGCCCGAATGTTGCTCGGCCAGCAGCTTAACGAGGACGAGGCGGATGAAGTCTCGACCTACCTTGGCCGTCAACCTCCCCAGCTCAGCAATCCCGATATTTACTACTGGTATTACGGCTCTCTCTGCATGATGCAGATGCAGACCGATTCCTGGAAATCCTGGAACACGCGCACGCGCGACATGCTGGTCCGCACGCAATACCGTATCGGGAATCTCGGCTACTGGGACAACCTAAAATGGGGCGACCGCGGCGGCCGCGTCTTCACCACAGCGATGGCCACGCTCACGCTGGAAGTCTATTACCGCTACATGCCCCTTCAGCAGAAAGCGGAGGATGCGATCACGGCGAAGGCGCGCGATGGGAATGTCGGCGCGAGGTAGTGTTGGTTACGCGGGGAGCGGACCACGCGCTCGGAGACGAGGACGCGCGTGATGAGGTGGATGCGCATGGAGAGGTGGACGCGCATGGAGAAGTGGACCTTCGGTCCGACCGCTACGCGGGGATTTTTGGGCGTCCTGAAAATGCGGTCCGGTTGCGGCCAACCCGCGTAGCGGTCGGACCGAAGGTCCACCTCTCCACGCGCGATTGTTCGCGAGCGTCCTTAGTCTTTCAGCTCGCTCGCGAAACCACCCCGCGCGGCGCGCGGCTTTTCATTCTCATCGGAATCTCGGACAATATCAGCAACCTTAAACGTCTTGGACATGCACGCCGGCAAACGAGCAATTCTGGGGTTTGCGATCCTGTTGATGACGGGCGCGCGGCTTGCCCGCGCTGATGATCTTTCATCGCTCATCCAACAACTGGACGATCCCGATCCGCGCATCAGAAGCGAGGCGACCGAGCATTTATCCGAGGCACGGGATGCCGCCGCGACGGCGCTGCGGGCGGCTCTCCTGTCAGACAGCCCGGAGCTGGCATCGCGCGCGCGGCGGTTGCTTGCGCCTGCTGCGCCCCCGCCGCTTCCGCGGCTTTCGGAGCCGCAGCCGCTGGTCGCGTTTCGCGGGGCCAATGACGCCGACCGTCGGCGGCTGATCGTCAATCAGATCGGCTCCAGCGGCGCATCGATGCTGGCGCGATTCTGGTCGATCGAACGCCGGCCCGAGCTGCGACAGCAGATTCTTGCGGGGATGGAGCCCTATCCCTCGGCGGCGGTTGCGGGATTGCTGGGCGAAGGAAACTCCACGCTGGCCGATCTGCTGCTTGAGATGGGGATGAACGACGGCGTTCGCGGCGCTGCCGAGGCGTATGCTGCGGTGGCGCTGTGCCGCGGACGCGTCGATGATGCGATCGCCCGCTGGTCGGGGCGCGGGCAGGGTGATCCGCCTGATCCCACCGCGCAGCGCACGCTCGCCCTGCTCTATCGCGCCAAGGCGGATTGGCCCAACGCATTGGCTGGCGCGCGGCTCGCGGAAGATCCGCCGCTGCTGGAATCGACATTGCTCGCGGCCGGCAACTGGGCCGCGTTGGCGGATGCGATTCGCCGGCGGCCGGTGCCGCCGCGATCGGTTTATGAGTTCGGACTGCTCTCTGCCTGTGATTACATGGCGGGCGATGCCGCCGCGTTTGGCGGCGATGTTCGCGATATGCTCGGCCGCATCAACACGCCCAACGAAACCTTCCTTGCGGCCAACGTCCTGCTCATGTGCGATCGCGCCGATGATGCCCTGCTGCTCCTGACGAATCAGCGGCAATGGTCGGCGGCATTTGAAGTGCTGGCGGCACGCGGAAAGATCGAAGAGGCATCTAAGCTGTTGGCCGACCGCGATGCCGACAATGACGCCGAGGGGATGTTCCTGCGGATCGCGGCAGGACGCATGTTTCATCGGCTCGGGCTGCGCCAGCGGGCGAGCGAGCTGTTCGCGCGCGTCGCGAGCCAAAGCGATGCCACAAAGCTGCCGGCTGTTTTCTTCGCGTTGGCGCAGACGGAGCGCGAATGCGGCCGCCCCGATGAGGCGTGGGAGCATTTTGCGACGGCGTTTGCCGCGGTTCCGGCGCGGTCGGTGCTGTTGCGGCAATTGTCGAGCGTCTTCGTCGATCGCGAGGATGACATCGACTGGGCCGCGCTGTGGCAGTTGATGGATGAGAGCAATCCGCCAGAGCATCGCCGCAAGAGCTTTGCGACATTGCGATCGATTTACGATCGAACGATTTCAGTGAGTGATTTGCGCGATCTGTCGCATTGGAATGGCCACGGCCCGCTGCAGGCGGCAACGCGCGTTGAGCTGGCATTGGAACTGGCGCGGCGGACCGCCGATTCCGGCGACGCCCGCCGCGCCGCGGAGATGATTGCGACGCTCATCGAGAACAGCAGCGACACGCGCATGCTGCTTCATCTGGGCGATCTGGCGGCAACGCACTCTGAGTGGCCGCGCGCGGCGCAATTTTACAATGCCGCCTGGGACGCCGATCGCGCCGAGCCGCTGCCGATGTATCTGCTGGCCAATGCGCTGGCCCAGACGGGCGAATTCGCTTCATCGGGCGCGGCGGCCAATTTGGCGCGGTCACTTTCCGTGGCCGATCCGGCGCAGCGTTTTGATACGGTTCGGCAGCTTCAGTCGCGCGGGGTTGACTGGCCGATCGCCGGCGAGGCGGAGGTGCTTCGTCGCACCGCGCCGCCGACGAGTTTGGGCGGCGATTTCGCTACGCGCTTTGCCGCCGAGCAGCCCAAAAGGCGCGGCGACGCCACCGCCGAGCGCGCCCTGCTCCAGGAAATGATTGTGCACCTGGGTTCCGGAACGATTCGCATGCGCGAGCAGGCGGGGTATCCGATGCTCTCGTACCACCTGCACACGGCCCAGGCGCGCGAGGCTCTGGCCGCCGGGGATGAAGCGGCGATGCTCGTTCAGATGCAACGTTGCCGCGATCTTGCGCCGGACGAGATTTCGCTGGCGGTGGATCTGATTCCCGATCTGGACAAGCGCGGCCGCCGCGCCGAGGCCGAGGAACTGTTCAAGAGCACGTTCGCGATTCAGCGGCAGATGTGCGAGCGCTACCCCGATTCGCCGCTGCACCACAATCAGCTCGCATGGCTCGGTGCCGAGTGCAACCGCGAGCTGGATTTGGCGCTGGAACATGCGAAGCGCGCGGTGGAGCTTGAGCCGACCCGCACGACCTACATCGACACGCTGGCAGAGGTCTACTTTCAGCGACGGCAATTCGATGAGGCAATCGAGCAAATGAATCGCTGCATCCAGCTCGAACCGAAGGTCCGGCGACATCGGGAGCAGTTGGAGAAGTTCATACAGGCCAAGGCGGGGTAATCTCACGTCGCCGGAAACTCGATCGTGGACGTGGCGATGTCGAGCATGCGCTTGGCGCGCATCCAGGCGATGGAGGATGTCGCGCGATCGATGCTGACAACCACTGCGACGATCCAGCAGCGCGGGTGCCGCAGGACGCGGCAACGAAACTCGGCGGGTTGGCCGCCTAGCTGGGCGGCGCGGACCGTTAGCGACGACTCCGTATATGGCGCGGTTGGGGCTTCGGGAATCGTGCGGCCCGCGGCGACGGTCACGCCCGCCGCGGTTACCGCGGTAATCGCCTGCGAAATCGCGTGATCGTGATCGGCGATTAATTCAGGGGAGATCACGCCAAACGATAATCGCGCCAGCATGAGCGGGCCGGCGGGGCCGCTGGCCGTCAGGCTTGCCTGAAAGGATGAGACGCTGGGGATCGTCTGATCGACCTTCATTTCCCACGACGCCGGGACCGCAACGCGGCAGGGAACGGGCGACTTATGCTCCACCCACCGTACGCCTTCGGCCAGCGGGCCGGGCGAGTCATCGGGGAACGAGAACGACGCCATTGAGATGAAGATGTCGTCGGCGAGCTTCGGATAATCCGTCTCCGCACAACGGAACCACATCAGCACCAGCCGCGGACCGGCCTTGAGGCAGAACAAGCGGCCGACAAATTTTTGCCCGGCGGCTTCCCAGCTCCCCACCACATCGCCGACCGCGCCGGCGAGGGTGCGCACGCGCTTGCTGGAGAGCGGCGTGATCTTCGCCTCGGCGATCCACATCTCGAGCCAGTCGGCAGGGTCGATGTCCGCCGGCAGATGCTGACCAAAGATTTCCAGATCGCAGGGAGGATCGGGGCGATTCAACAGCGCCAGGGAAATGAGCGGGCCATTGGGCTCCGGGGCAGCGCCGGTTTCGGGGGCAAGCCGCGTGGAGTTCTCAACCATCACCTGGAAATACCAGAGGGTCTGCTCGCCCGGCTGGAATCGGTAGGGGCGAAACCGCTGGTTAATCGCCTCCTGGCTTTGGGTCATCGCATCCGGATGGGGAATGAATGGGTTCATGTGTGAGTTGGGCCGGTTCCGTGGCCGTGGAGCGGAATGGTAGCGGCGTGGGAGAGAAACACAATGTCTCCCTGTCCCTCCGCCGCAGTACAGCGGAGGGAGATTATCCTCGTTCACTTTTATTTGACCCGTGCGGCGTAGCCCACGAGACTTGCTCGCATCATGAAACCGCTCACCATCACAATCTTGCTCTACCCACTACTGACAGCGTCGGTGGCAATCGCCCAGGACCAACCCGCCCCCGTGCCGCTGGCGCCGGCTGTATTGCCCGGACACGGGTTGGCGGAGCATGATTTTCTCTACGCCGGTGAAGCGAAGGATCGCCACGTCTTCGTTGTTCGCAAGGGGCAGATCGCCTGGGCCTACGATGATCCGCAAGGTAAGGGGGAGATCAGCGATGCGACCCTGCTCTCCAATGGCAACGTGCTGCTGGCGCACCAATACGCCGTGAAGCTGATCGGGCCGGACAAGAAGGTCATCTGGAATTACGACGCCCCCGCCGGCAGTGAAATCCACACTGCCCAGGCGATTGGCAAGGATCACGTCCTGTTTATCCAGAACGGCAATCCGCCGCTGCTCAAGGTTGTGAACATCACCACCGGCGAAACCGCCAGGCAGTTTCAATTGCCGGTCGGCAACGCCAAAGGCGTGCATGGCCAATTTCGCCACGCCCGCCTCACGGCTGCCGGCACGCTGATGGTTGCCCACATGGATATGGGCAAGGTCGCCGAGTACGACGCGGACGGCAAAGAGCTTTGGTCGATCCCGGCGCAAAGTCCATGGGGCGTAACGCCGCTGGCCAACGGCAATTTCCTGATCGTCGATCGCAGCGGCGTGCGCGAAGTCAATCGCCGGCGCGAAGCCGTCTGGACGTGGGAACGCAAAGACGCCCCCGATTACAAAATCGCCAACCTTCAGCTCGCCTGGCGCCTGCCCAACGGCAACACGCTCATCAACAATTGGGTGAATCAATGGAACGGCGCCATCGATAAGTCCGCCGCCCCGGTGCAGGCGATTGAAGTGACGCCGGAAAAGAAAGTCGTCTGGGCGCTGCGCTCCTGGGCGGATCCCGACCTCGGCCCGGCGACCACATTGCAGATTCTCGATCAAACCGATGCGCCGGAGAATATGCGATTCGGGGAGATCAAATAGGCGCGCAAGCTTGATGTAACATCGCGTGACTCCGGTTATGATATTGCCATGGGCACCGGCGGTTGTGTAACCGCACGCCGTCGGTCTTTCATATCGTTGCACTTTGGGGAATTGAGGCGTACATGGCGTCGTCGATTCGTTGTCCGCTTTGCCGGCACATTATTGAGCTAAAGGGAGTGAAACCGGGGCGGTTTCATCCGGCGTGTCCTGCCTGCAAGGAACGGTTTGTGCTCGTGGTCCCGACGGATCCCACCTCGTCGCCGCGCGCGACTGTTCTGGCGGAGAACGCGCGGCCGGAAGAATCGCTGGATCTCACAACCGTCGCGCCGGAGCCTGAGCCAGAGCCGGTCCCTGAACCGGAGACGATGCCCGAGCCGGTACCGCCGCCGGTGATGGAAGAGGATCTGGATGCGACCCTGCCGCCCGATGCTTTTCCGCAGGAAGATTATGAGGAGCCGCCCACCGCGCCGCCTCCATCGCGGCATCGGCAGACGTTAGTCTCCGCGCGACCGACCAAGCAGCGCGATCTGCAAAAAACGGTTCCGCCCGTCGGTCTATCGGAAGGAATGACGGCGGAGCTTTCCAAGCCGTCTCCTTATGCCGCCGTCCCGGCTGATCCGCTCACGTTTCAGGGGAAGCTTGGCGGGTATCAGATTCTCAAGAAACTCGGCCAGGGCGGAATGGGCGCGGTCTATCTGGCCAAGCAGATTTCGCTCGATCGCAACGTGGCGCTGAAAGTATTGGCGCCGCGATTGGCTGAAGATCCGCATTTTGTTTCGCGATTTACCCGCGAAGCATTCGCTGCCGCTCAGTTGGCGCATCACAACGTCGTGCAGATTCACGATATCGGCGTGGATGAAGCCAATGGCAATGCGACCAACTACTTCAGCATGGAGTTCGTGCCGGGCAAGACGCTGGCCGGCGTGGTGCGCGAGGCGGGCAAGGTCGATCCCGAGGCAGCGGTCGGCTTCGTCCTGCAGGCGGCACGCGGGCTGAAGTTTGCGCATGATCATGGCCTGATCCATCGCGATGTGAAGCCGGACAATCTTCTGCTCAATGATCAGGGCGTCGTGAAAGTGGCCGATCTTGGGCTCGTGAAGCGCACGGGTCAGGCGGAAACACTTCCCGATAAATCCAAGTCGGTCGCCGGCAAAACGATTAACGCCAGCCAGACGCAAACGAGCGTGGCGATGGGGACGCCGGCGTATATGCCGCCCGAACAGGCGAAGGACGCCGCCACCGTCGATCCTCGCGCCGATATTTATTCGCTCGGCTGCACGCTCTACGACATGCTCACTGGCCATCCGCCATTCAGCGCGCGGACCGCCGCCGAGCTGATGACCAAGCACGCGAAGGAGGCGGTCGTCCCGCCCGATCGCATCGATCGCAACGTGCCCGGCGAGCTGTCGCGCATCGTCATGAAGATGGTCGCCAAGAAGCCCGAAGAGCGATACGGGAACATGGCGGAAGTCATTACCGCACTGGAAGGCTGGCTCGGCGTCGAATCGGGCCGCGCCTTCACGCCCAAGCAGGAACACGTCAAGCTGCTGGAAGCATCGGTCGATCGCTTCGAGGGCAGCAAATACAATGTATTTCGCAAAAATGCGATACGGGCATTCTTTGCTGTCGCAGCGATTCTGATGATCATATTTGCGATCCCGGCCTTTGGTCGTCCGGAGATCTCCGCGGGCATCGTTGGATGCGTGCTGGCGACAATCGTATTCTACGAGGTGATCCACGGCGTCTTTAAGCATTCGTATCTGATGGGCAAGGTTCGCCAGGCGGTTTTCGACAGCAGGATTTCCGACTGGATCACGTATGTGGTCGTGACCGGCCTGGTGATCACGGTCCTGGTTGTCTTCGGCCTTATCTGGACATGGCTGCTATTTGCGGTGCTCGCAGCCGGCGCGGCGCTGGTCTTTTACTTCACGATCGATGTCTCGCTGACCAAGGATCGGGAAACGTCGCTGCTGCAAACCGAAAAGATGCTTCGGGAAATGCGCCTGGCGGGGCTGGATGAGAATTCGCTGCGGCAATTTGTGTGCAAATATTCCGGCAAGCACTGGGAAGAATTCTACGAAAACCTCTTTGGCTTCGAGGCCAAGATGCAGGCGCGGCAGGCCTGGGGCCGCGGCGAACGGGCACGCAATCGTCCGCGCTACGGCGCTTGGCGCGAGCCGATCATCGCCTGGATTGATCGGCGCGCCCAAACCCATCAGGAAGAGCGAAGCCAGAAGATGCTGACCAAGCTGGAGTCGGCGTCGCTCCAGGCGCAGGGTGTCGATCAGATCGAAGCAAATCGCAAGGCGCGCAAACAGGCCGAGCGGCTCGTGCAAAAGGCGGCGGCAGTGCGCGAGGCGGCGTTTCTCCGCGCCACCGATACCGCCGTCCCGACCGCGGGCCAATGGTCGGCAAAGGGCGCCGCCGCTGGTGAAGCCATCGCACAAAACTGGATGCATGATGACTCCCCGCCCCCGCGCGGGCATTCACGGCGCGTCCGCCATTCCAGCTATTTGCGCCGCCGATATGGTTCCCCGATCGATATTCTGACCGGCCGCCTGATGCGCTTTGTCATCGCGACCATGTTGTTGGTCGGCTTCGGCACCTGGTGGAACGCCAACGGAGGATCTGAGTTTGGCCGCGACATGGCGGGCATGCTCGGAAGCCGCGAAGATCCGACGCTCACCGCACAGCAGGCGATGCGGGCCTTCAAATCTCAGCGAGATTATCAGATCAACGGTTCGGGCCGCATCCCGCTTCGGGTGGAGCATGTTCCCGAGAAGCTGTGCGACGGCATCGGAAGCTGGGGAGGCGCGCTCGCCGGCGGACTGCTTCTGGTCTCAATCTTCTTCGCCGGGAGATTGCTGGGCCTGGGAGTGATGCTCGCCAGTAGCGTCGCGATGTTGGGCCCGGTCTTCAACCTGCCGCTTATTGGGAGCGACCCGACCTATTCCGCGGGCGCGGCGATTGTGTTGTGGCTGGTTTGCGTCATCTTCTTCCGCGGCGCAACGGACTGATTTAACTATCAGCAACCGGAATCCTTCGTTCCGTCGGCGGCGGCACCTCCGTAACGTTTTTCATCCGCCTCGTGACCGCATGGAAAAACCGGGTGGGGAGCGCCGAGAGAATCTTCTTCACCGGAATTCGCTCGAGCTTTTCCCGTGCCGTGCCTGATTGCTGAGCCTGTTGGCCCACCATCAGGTAAAGCCGGGGATGAACGAGTGCCAGGCAATCTTCATCCCGCGTGGCGGCATGAAAGCTCGCCAGCGCCGGGTAATCCGCCAGCCGGCTCTCCTTGACGTACACCAGCGTATTCTGCGCGTACCAAGGCTCGACATCTGCGTCGTCCCAGACAAATCGCCGGATGCAATCCACCGTGACGTACCCGCGTGCGGCAAACTTCTTCGCCCAATACTGGGGCCATTGTTCGTTAATGTGGTTGTTGCCACGCTGAAAAGGGATCGCAGCCGAAAACAGGACCACGTCGCCAAGCGAGGTCAGCGTTTCGACGAACAAATCAGCGGACTCGGCCGGCAGATGCTCGGCGACCTCAAGCGAGACCACAAGATCAAATCGCCGATCAAGGTTGATTGGAAAGCGCAGATCAAGCGCGCGGAACTGCCGCGGCGAAACTTCCATCAGATCTACATCGACGTGCTCGCCGTCGATTCCGAGACAGTCATTGATGCCCTGCTCCTGGAAAACCCGGAGCCATGTCCCGATGCCGCACCCGACGTCCACGACACTCTTACACGGCACGAAGCGCAAAACCTGCGGGACGATCTTGCGCGCCGAGCTCAGTGAGCCATTGCGATAGGATTGGTAAAAGTCTGTGCTGTAAACATCCTGGTCGAGCATGAAACTCCTACTGTCTTCCAGAGGCGCGGTAACTGTTGCCTCTGCTTGCAATTCCCTTGCCAGCCGCAATCTTCCAACTGATCGACATTCCCGCTGCATGCCCGGGCTCGTCGCCGGCCACCGGTCGGCACGGTCCCAATCCGGCGATGCACCTTCATAAGCTATAACCGCTCATGGCGCAATTTGGCGCCATCTGCCCGGAAATACCCGGGGCATTCGAATCCGCAGACGGCGTTAGGAGCGGGAATTATTCGCGGGGTCATCGCGTCAGCCTTCTATCAACGGTCGTATTCGCGAGCCCGGCTGGAATCCACTGAAGCTGTCTCTCAAACCAACGCAACCGATGAATTTCCCAAGCTGCCAATGCGAGAGGAATTTAACATTCCAGCGCAGCTCGGCGGACGCAACGAACGGCACTTTACCATCGCCATTCTCAAAGAGTCTACGGACATTCTCTTCGCGCCAACTGCCAACTCTGTTGACAAATAATGGAGGCGAGGCCTTGCTGGCGCATCGGCCGCGCGTCCATGTCTCCTTTGACGGCTGTGCCATCGCGGCACTACGATACCGGCGATCCAGGTCCGGGCATAAAGTCCAAGATGGGCGCGAAAAGCGGGCTTGTTGCGCATCGCTATTGATGGAGGGTGAAATCGTGAACGGAACATCGCACGGTCGATTGGCGGCAAATGATCGTCGCGCGACGCTTGAGGCGCTTGAACCGCGCCGGCTGCTTTCCTTCGCGTCCTTTCCGTTTCCCGCGGCGCCGCCGGGTTCAAACGAGCTTGGAGACCTGACGGCAACCGCCGGTGCCGATGGCAACATCTGGATCCTCGACGGTGGCAGCACGCGGATCGTTCGCATCACGCACTCAGGCGCAACCACTCAGTTCCCCCTGCCGGCAAAGTCTGATCTGATCGCGATTGCCGCGGGACCGGATGGGAATATCTGGTTTGCGGATGATGCGCTAAACAAGATCGGCAAGATAACGCCCGCCGGAAAGCTCACGGAGTTTTCGGTGTCGAAATCAATTGGCCTGGCGCCAGGTCCCGCGACGACTCTGGTAGCCGGGCCCGACGGCAATCTTTGGTTTACCGCGTTCGACGAGCGATCAAGCGCGTCGCTGATCGGTCGCATCACGCCGCAGGGAGCGGTCACGACGTTTGCGGTTCCCAATTCCGTGGACGAGATCGACGGGATTACCCGCGGGCCGGATGGAAACCTGTGGTTTTCCGGGCTCGACGATGTCGAATCTCCGCTTTTGGGGCGCATCACGCCGAGGGGAAAGGTCACGCTCTTTCCTTATTCGCCGGCGCCCGGCCGAACTTCGTTTCCGTTTTTCAATGAGATTACCTCGATCATCTCCGGGCCCGACGGCAATCTCTGGATCAGCAGCAGCGACGAGATCGACAAGATCACAACGTCCGGCCAGGTCATCAAACGCTTTATCAGCGATGCCCCCAGCGGATTTGGAAATTTTCCTGTCAGACTCTTTGACCTGACGCTCGGGCCGGACGGCAATTTCTGGTTCCGGGTCAACCAATCGTCGAATCAGCTCGGGCGACTCACGTCGGCGGGTGCTTTTAGCAATATCACGATACCAAGAAGTCAGCCTTTCGCGATAGGGAATTTGGGGAACTGGGTTCAGGTTTCAAGTATAACCTCCGGCGCCGACGGGGACCTGTGGCTCACTACGTTTGGCGCGACGCTGAACATTCTGCGGCTAGATCCGCGTAACTCGATTCTTCCCGCGAATGAATACGTGGACACGTCCGCCGGCTCGGCGGTGAAAGCGGTCGTGGCCCAGTTTATCGATACGGGCGCTGCGCGGCCGGCTTCGGACTATCGTGCCTCCATCACCTTCGACGACGGAACCACCGCACGCGGAACGATCACGGCAGGCCCGAATGGGAAGTTTGCCGTCAGCGTCACTCGCGCGTGGCCGCTCAACACCAGCACGGCGACCGTTGCGATCATTGACGTTCACAACGCCTCGCGCACCGCATCGGCGTACGATTTTGTCACGGCGGTCCCACAGCAGCCGATCGGAACGGCGCTGACGATCAATGCGGTCGCGGGGACCGTGTTCGACGGTCGCGTAGCGCGATTTGTGCATATTGATCTGCCCTCGCTCGACCAATACGGCGCGTTAATCGACTGGGGCGATGGCCAGCAGAGCGATGCAACCCTCGTAGCCGACGGCGCCGGCGGCGCGTGGGTGGTCGGCAGCCACGCTTATGCGCAGGCCGGGCATTACTCGATCCAGGTCGGTGTTTCGACGCCCGATGTGGAGCCGCGCGTGTTCGGGACCGGCGGAGATTTTCCGCCGGAGGGTGAGGTCACCAGCCGGGCGAGCGTCGTCGCCGGCGCGATGGCGGGAACCGGATACACGCTGCTCGCGCAAAGCCACCACGCTCTCACCCAAAACGAGGCCACATTCACGCTGGCCGATCCGTCGGCAGATATAAGTCACTTTCATGCGCAGCTCGAATGGCACGATCCTTCCACCGATCCACAGCATCCGACGATCGCCGCCACGATCCAGCCGCGCGGCGGGCTGCTTCTGGTTCGTGTTCCCGTGACATTCGGCGGCCAGGGCATCGCGTACTATCGCGTTGTCATCCACGATGACCGGCGCGGCAGCGGCGACGCCGCGATCGTTGGCGTTGCCTATGGCCAAATCTTGGTCGATTATCCAGCAACCGCGCCACCGGCCGATTTTGATGGGAGTCCGACGGTGGATCTCTTTACGGCACAAGTTCAGGGCGCCACCGGCGACCAAGGCGGCGGATTCGATTTCTTCGAGGATAATTACAATCCCTCGCTCTCTGAGCGAGTCTTCGATGTTGGCCAAGCCTTGACAGGAACGGCCGGGATGGCCGTCTCCGGCGACATTGGCCGACTCGCGTTCTATGTCCCAAATGCGCCCAATTTAAAAGATCTGCACGGCACCATCCTATGGGGCGACGGCACGACCAGTGCCGCCACCTTCACGCGCGATTCAAAGGGCTTTGTGCATGTGAAGGGCTTGCACGCTTACGGCCATCCAGGCAAGTATTCGATTGCGGTTTATCTGTCGCAGACCCTCTACGAAAATGGAAAACCGGAAGGTCTTCCCGATCTGCATCTGCCGACCCTATTCAGCTCGATTCGCGTGGCGGCAGATTGAGGTTGGCACTGCGATATAAGCTAAACCCGGGCGTGCATTCACTTCACGCAGACTTCGACCAACTAACCCGCCGGGCGTCTCCCCAGAGATTGTCCAGATCGTAGTAAGCGCGGGCGTCGGCGCTGAAGACGTGGATGACGATGTCGACCAGGTCGAGGCAGGTCCACTGGCCGCTGTCGCCGTTGCGGGAGAGGGCGCGGTAGCCGCGCGGCTCGGCCATCTCGGCGACCTCATCGCACGCCGACTGCATTTGGCGGGGGCTGGTGCCGGTGGCGAGGATCATGAAGTCGGTGACGGTGGAAAGACCGCGGGCGTCGAGCACGACGACGTTATTGCAGCGCGTGTCGGCGAGCAGTTTTGCCGCGTCGATCGCGAACTCTTTGGTGGCGGTGGTGTTGTCGGTTTTCTGAGTTTTCATGCGTCGGATCGCGTAGGGTGGGTGTACTCGCCCACCATTCATCTCGGCGGCACTGCAAGCGTGGTGGGCGAGTACACCCACCCTACAAACTTTCCTCACACGGAGCATCGTAGGCGCAGGAGACGGCAAAAGCCTAGTTCTGCAAAAGCCCGCCGGTAGGCTTGGCCGCCTCGAGAGCGGCAAGGCGAATTGTGCAGCGCGTGATCAATCGCGTGTAATCGCGGCGTTCGTCGCTGTATTGCTCTGATTTCAGGTCCTGCAGGATTACATTGGCGCGCTGGTACAGATCGTTCACCTGATCGTCGGGTACGTTGTGAACCTTGACGCGATTGTTGTAAAGCTGTGGAAAGCGCTGATCGCGGAAAACCGCGTCCTCGACATAATGCTCCAGCACGTTGCGCTGATAAATAATCATCGCCCGTTTGTAATGCTGCTGGGCCGACTGAACGAGGCCGGGACGATTGATGGTCGCGAGAATCGCCGCCATGTAATCGCGGTCGGCGGCGCACAATTCGGTCAACCCCGCCAGATCATCCAGATGCGCCTGATAAAGTGTGATGCGGCCGGCATAGGCCGGATCAGACAGATGGCGATGGAATTCGGCGATCGCGTCGGCGGCCAGCTTTGACGCAAACGCGTAGTTGTACAGCGCGCCGTTCATCCCCTCCTGATCCACCACGGCTTGATTTAGGCCAATGCGCGAAAGCGTTTCGTTGTTGCCCAGAACATTTCCGGGTGTGAGCTTCAGTGCGAAAGCGCGAGTGACACAGGAGTCGGCGATTTCCGCCTGGTCTTCGGCCCACATCTTTTGCAGCAATGCCGGCTGGCTGTCGATGACCATCGAGCTGAGCTGCAGCGTCTTTTGCCCCTCGGTGGTCATGGCGACCTGCGCGCGCTTGCCGTAGTTATACGCCATCGCCTGCGGGCTGACGCCGTACGGGAACGGGTCGTATTTGACGAGGTATTGCAGCGTCGAGCCGTCGTTCCATTCGCCGTATGCCGTGGGCTGCGAGGGCTTGGTGCGTGTCGGCGCCGTCAGGTCGCGACGCAGGTGATTGCTCTCATCCAGCAGCGGCTGCATGTTGCTGAGCCGATGAAATACCTTGGACTCCTCGGGAAAAACGCGCGCCCGATTGGTGTCGGTCAGCGATTCCTCGCGGAATTGCCGCATGTAAAACGCCGACTCACCAAGATTCTTGGCGGCGAGCTTGCCTTCATAGGTGCTGGCCAGGGCATGCAGAATATTCAGATCGCCCGGCCGCTCCTGATCGACTTTGTTGCCGTAGTCGATTGCCTCCATGATGGCCGTGTACTTGTTGGCGGGGCTGGCCATCATCACGCTGATGTTGTAGGCCTTGTTCCACATCTGGAAGAGGTGGACGGTGTCAAACTCCGGCTGCAGGAGACGAATCCATTCGATCTTGGTATCGAGGTCTTCCAGATCGCGATCGACCTTCTGGCTTTCGCTGGTGGTCCAGAGAAACATGACCAGCGGCCCGCGCAAGCCGCCCAGCAGAAGCGCCAGCGCGTAGCTGTTCATGTTGCCCAGTGTATTTCGCGAGGAGGCCAGCCCGCGCGGCCCCGCGGCGACAGCCTGATACTCCATCGACCAGGCGCGCATCAGCCCGGCGCCGAGTAATCCGATGATCATCACGACGACGATACCGAGCCGCCCGCGCCGATACGGCGCATGCCCGCGGCTTGATGGAACAGTTTGATGGGTGGGAAGCGGTTCCATCGTACTGGTCATGGCGCCACCTCCTTCTTGCGTAAGATCACATATCCGAGCACCAGCATCGGCAATCCGTAACAACAGAGAACCCCCAGCGCCCCGCCGATGGCGGCTATCGGAATGCTGATGCCGCTTTCGATGTAGTCAGTCACCGGGAATTGCGAAACATCCGGCAAGAGATTCGATGTTCCGCGCAAAATCCAGGCAAGCGTTTCAATAAAGCTGCTGAGCGTGTACTGTGCTCCCGTATCCTCCACCTTGAATTCCTGAGTAATGGCGTGACCCAAACCCGGCCGCAGCGCATCGCCGAGTTCCATAACGCCCCAATGCCCCAGCAGGATCAACAGAGTACAGACAACCGCAATTGGCCAGGAAAGAAATGTGCTGCAGAAGACCGCGATAATCACGACGAGCACTGAGAGCAGCCAAAGCAACAGCAGGCTCTTGAAGAGATTGAAGATAAAGCTTTGATCCGCCGCCACGATGGCGACCGACGTCGGCGAAACGCCCAGCCACTGGTTGTCCACCAGCCCGCGCAACATGACGTCAAAGCTGCCCCCTTCAAGATCGGCGGCGGGGAGATCGATGTAGCGCGCCTGATTTATTTCCGGGGCGAACGTGAAGGGAGCGATGGCCTTGCCGGTCTTGTGATTGACGATCTGCACCTGGACCAGCGAATAGCCGGTGTTCGGATCGACATCGCCGATGCGTTCGACGTTCAGACGGAACTGCATCGAGACTTTTCCACTGAGGATTTGGTTGAGCTTCGCCCCTTCAAAATGGTAGACCGCCAGCGGCCCATTGCCGGCGGCGTGTCCTTCGAGGCGCATCCCGCGCTGCGCGGGATAACTCAAGAATTCCGGCGGCGTGTATTTCAATTTCCCGGATTTATCGGGAGGCGGGAAGATTTTGGCCAGCTTCGGAGCCGCAGCGGGAAGTTGCGGCCCCATCGATGAGGCGTTTTCCGGTTCCCCACTGGGCACAAGCAGCGCAACCGGCGCTTCGTCGGCGCCGTAGTCCGTCGCCGGACTGACGCCCGTCACTTGGACGAAGAATTCCCCGGCGGCTGGGCCGGCGAGCTTGTCGAGCATGTCGGATGGCATCGCCAGCGGCGCGAACCAGGCGCCGCCGGGCGTATCGGGCTTGATCAGGGCAATATTGTCTCCCCAGCCGGTTTCGCCTCCGGTGATGGGGCGGTGCGATTTGTCCAAAACGCGCACGGCGATATGCGGGGGTGGCGGCGTGGAGTCGTCGATCGGGGCAGTGGTGGGCCGCTTCGTGTTGCCCAGCGCCTGGATATTCATGTCCTTGATCATCCGCCGCTCGATCGCGTCGGGCGTGCGCTGCTCGATGCGGAGCGTGGTCATGATAAAGGCAGCGCTCTTCGACTGGGACACCGCCGAAAGCTGATCGCGCTGCTCGGGAGTGAGAAGGAACGGGACAAGGAAATATTCGCCCTGAACTCCCTGCATCCAACTGGTCGAGCCCGGCGGGCCAGGCGCTCGGCCAAGAATCTCCAGCGCGTTGGTCGCTTCAAGATTCTCGGTGCGCAAAAGACCGCGATCGACATCATGCTGCATCGCGACGCGCAACGTCGAGTTGGCGGGAAGCGATGTCAACTGACGGCGCAATTGCGCCAGTTCAAGATGATTGCGTGCCTGCAAATAGGCGTAGGTAAAGATCCCCATCACCAGGATGATTGCCGCGGAAACTCGAGCGAAGCCGAGCACCTTTCCCAGCACGATCTCCAGCCGCGTGACGGGCTTGGTCACAATCGTATAAATGACGCGGCTTTCGATTTCGCGCGGCAGATTTGTGCAGGCGAGAATTACCGCCGTCACCGTTACCAACAACCCGCTTGCGAACAGACAATACTTGGTGGCCTGCCGAATCGCGTCCTGCGCATCAATGGGGCGTGAAAGCTGGGAAACGGTAATGACGCCGGCAATCGCGAGCGGAGTCACCCAGAGAATGCGCTTGCGCAGGGCCTCGGTAAAGCAGACGCTCGAAATGGCCCAGATCCGGCGGCCGTGCAGGCGGGTCAGATCGGCCCATCCAAACCAGACCAAGCCGACAATGACGATCAGAGCCGCCACCATCCAGTTGGCGTACTCGTTCATCCAGGCGGGGATTGCCATCAGAAAATGCATGTGCGATGGGGGCACGTCACCTCCGGCATGGAGCTATTGCGGCGAACCGACCGGCGGGCGCGCCTGGCCGTTGCCCGTGCGCTCGCGGACGATGCGCATGAAAAGGTCTTCCAGAGTCGTCGTGGGGTGAGTCACCACCGCGTCGCTCACGCCCATGCGGGCCAGGAATTGGCGCATCTCGTCGATCTGCGTGTCCGACATGCCGCGCGCCTGGATTTCGGTGATGTCGCGCACTTGAATGAGGTCGCGCACCTGCCCGAGCGTCTGCATCTTCCCGCCAAATAAAATCGTGATGCGCCCGCAGACATCCTGCACATCTGCCAGCAGGTGGCTGCAAAGCAGGACGGTCTTCCCCTGCTCCTTGAGCGAGAGGATCAGGTCCTTCATCTCGCGCGTGCCGATCGGATCGAGGCCGGTCGTCGGCTCGTCCAAGAGGATCAGCTCAGGATCGTTGATCAGCGCTTGCGCAAGTCCAATGCGGCGAGCCATCCCCTTGGAATATTCCCGCAGTTTGCGTTTGCGGTCCTTGGCGTTCAGCCCAACCGTATCGAGCAGCATCGGTACTCGGCGTTTCAATTCCTTGCGCGGGATCTTGAAAAGCTGCCCGTAGAAATGCAGCGTCTCTTCTCCGTTGAGGAAACGGTAGAGATACGATTCTTCGGGGAGGAATCCGATGCGCTCGTTAATCTGCGTGCTGCCGGCGGGTTGACCAAGGATGGAAGCCGAACCGGCGGTGGGGAAGATCAAGCCGAGCATCAGCTTGATCGTGGTGCTTTTCCCCGAGCCATTGGGACCGAGCAGGCCAAATACTTCGCCGCGCTCGATGGTTAGATTCAGATCGTCCAGGGCGCGCACTTTGTCGCGGCCCCAGAAATCCTTGTAAACCTTCGTCAGATGTTCGATGCGGACGGCTGAGTTGTCGGCGGTCAGGGTCATAGGCCAAACGCCCTCGAATCAACTTTTGAAAGCGGCGCGCAAAGTCCCGAAGGACTCCAAAATACAACCCGCGAGCCAGCCTCAAAATTCCCGCCCGCCGGACGCAGGTGGAAGCGCGCCGCTCCGCGCCATCGGTATGTTATCGTCCCATCGGCTTATTAAGCCGCGGCTTGCTGCGCGATCGGCGGCGGCGCTTCTCGCTGGGCTTCTCGTAATATGCCACGCGCTTGATGTCCTTGGTCAAACCTTCCTTCTCGCACAGCTTCTTAAACCGACGGAGCATCTGTTCCGCGGTCTCACTGCCGCGCGATTTCACCCTGATCATTCGAATGGTCCTTTCTCGTTTCCAATTCGTGTGGCCGCAACAATCGTAGGGGCGAACCTTGACTTCGACGAGCTCAGTCGAGTCGTGTTCGCCCTTGGCCGGTCCCGCGAATAACTCGGGCGAACACGAGGTTCGCCCCTACCGATTCGGGCGCGGCGCATGGCCACAAAACGCCAAGTCCTGTATTTTAGCTCCGCCGGCCCAATCCGCAAGGCAGCACGCCGGCCTTTATGAATCCACAAGGCATTCTTTGTATTCGTGTGCGCTACCCCGAGGCCGATGCCATGGGTTATCTGCACCACAGCCGTTTTCTTCAATACTTTGAATTGGGCAGGATCGAGCTGTTGCGCGAGCTGGGTCACAGCTATGCGCAGCTCGAGCGCGACGGCATTTTCTTTGTCGTCGTCAAGGCGCAAGTCCACATTCGCGCGCCGGCCCGTTTTGATGAGGAGCTGGAACTGACCACACGGATCACGCGGCAGACGCATGTCCGGATCGATCACGCTTACGAACTACGGCGAGGACAAACCCTGCTGGCTGAAGGATCAACGACAATCGCCTGTGTCGATCGCAAAGGGGAACTGGCAATCATCCCCGACAACCTCAAACTGTCCTGACCTGACGCTCGTGACGCTCGTGCCCCGTCGCACCAGACGGCTTCACACGGTCCGCAGGCGAATCACCTTGGCGACCAGACGTGCCGCCGACCCGCGCCCGCTTCCGTAGCCGCCGCCCGCAAACACGCGCGACAGTAAATCGCGCAGTGCTTTTTCATCCGCATCGATGACCTGTGCCGACTTGCAGTGGAGCATTCCCGCCAAGCGCCACGCCGTGGCCTTGAGCATGCGCTTGCGGTCTTTTCCACTGACGGGTTTTCTGGGGGCAATTCTCGATGGCCCGGCCGGCGGTCTTGGCGCGGGTGGCCGGCGCGGCGGACCGCCCGGCCCACGCTGCTGCGGGCGCTGCGGGCGATATGCTGATGTTTCCCCGGACAGCGGGCGCGGTCGCCCGGGGAATCTCCTATTAGGCTCGTTTCGCATTAACCTATTGTACACAAATGGCCGCGACAGTTACACATTTTGTGCGTTCTCGCGCCGCAAATTCATTTGACAATCGGCTCCGAGGTATCTGAAGCGGCCCATATCCCGCCGGCCAGGGGCCATGGCTAACACTCTTCTATCGTTGCGCTGGCAAAAGTATGCTGTCCGTCGCATCAACGGGTGCCGCAAGGATCGCGCCTGATTTGGCCGTGTAAATGTTGTCGTGATTGATCCCGACCAGCGGCGAGATTTCCCATTGCACGTGCCCGTCGGCATACAAAACATTCTGCCCGCGCTCTTCGTGATTGGTGCTGTTGTCATTCCCGCCGGTGCCGGGATTCAGATCCGCCATGATCGGTGCTGAGGGGTCCATGTGACTCGTCAGCTCATATCCGGCCTGGCGGACAGCGTCAGAAGGATACGGGTTGGCGTAGCTGTAGCCGAGATTGTGCCGATAATCCGTGAAATTAGCGTGGCTCGACAAACGGGTTTCGTTATCGGGCTCCCAGGAGTTCACATCATTGTACGGGCAAATGAACATGATGAGCGGAATGCTTTGCGTTCGCGCCAGCAGATAAAGCGGCGC
>DATBDZ010000099.1:0-2703 GCA_036276235.1 Humisphaera sp.
GTGAGCGTGCTGCTTCCTGTGCTGCACGCGTCTGCGTTCACGAGCGATCCCACAAGTGGCACGAATCCCGACGGCTCCGCCCGCTTCATGGATCCCGACGATCAAATCCATTCTTTGTTCTCCGGCGGGTCGGGCGTAAACGAGGACGGCTGGTCCGATCGGAATTCAGCCGCTCGAAACGCCTTTCCTTCGTCGGGCGAAAGCAATCAGGGGACCACATTTCCCAATTTGTTCTTCCCGACATCGCCGCGTCGGTAAGGGCCGCCCCGAGCGGCCCTGTCACGTGCCGCATCTATGGGACCCGGCGGGGTGACGGGATCGGCGCCGCTCCGCTCAGGACCGTGCCAAGCAGGTGAGCACCGCCGAATAGTGGCAGCTTGCCGCAGCCAAAACAAAACCGTGCCAGATCGCGTTGTGGAAGCGCAGGCGTCGCCAAACATGAAACAGGGTTCCAACGGAGTAGAGAGCGCCGCCGGTCAGCAGAAGCCATAGGGCCGCATTCGGAAGGGCGAATGCGATGGAATCGTAGGCCGCAGCCCCGCTCCAACCGAGCAGCAGGCAAAGAATGACGGCCATGCGGTCGAAGCGCCCTGGAAGGGCGAGCTTCAGGACCATCCCGATCACCGCGCTCACCCACACGCCGATGCCGAGGCCGACCGCAACGGCGCTACTCTTCATCTGTGCCAGGAATGGCATGTAAGTTCCCGCAATCAGCAAATAAATCGCCGAGTGATCGAAGCGCCGCAGAATCCACTTCGTCGGCGAAATTGGCCACATGTTGTAGGCGGCCGAGATCACGAGCATCGCGACCAAGCCGAGGATGTAGGCCACGATGGACGTAATCTCGATGCGTGGAAAATCGACTGCAACGATGATGATTGCGATAGCGCCGACGAGGCCAAGAGAAATGCCAATCGCATGGATAATGCCGTCGGCAATGATCTCAAGGCGATCGTAGTCCCAGCTGATACTGCCCGGACACGCTTGCGGCGACGGATCAAACGAATGACGAGACGGGCCGCGGCGAAACACGGGATTGCGCACCGATTGTTGCATGAGCCTGGGGCTAGATATCGGAATTACGCCGCGGGAGCAATGAATGACCTCCCGATATAGCCGAAACAGGCTCACGATCATCTTAATTCGGACAGCCTGCCGTCAGCGTTTTGCCAAGATGATGTGGCGTTCCATAGGGCTGCGGCCTGGGGAGGCTGCGGGGGGAATTACAATGACGGAAGTTCTGAATGAAGTCGATCGCGTCGAGCCCGATCAATTCGGGCCATCATCCGACATCGTTTTGGGCGATGCGGTCTTGCAAAAGAGTTCGCCGAGCTATTCAGCATTAGAGGAACGTGATCGCCGGTACGAGTTGCGAGCGCAGCAAAGCCTGACTGCAGCTTTTTTTGGTGATCCTTTGCCGGGCAGATCGGCGCTTGATCGGCGGCGAGCTGAACAAGAGCGAACCGCCCGTCAGACCGAGTCTTAGCCCACCGATAATCAGGCGCACCGACGCGAGTTTAGTAATCGGCGCCCCTCTGGGGCTTGGCGTGCTGATCGCGCTGAGGTCGCTGGCGGCGTACGCGCAGCGACCTCGCGGCCGCTGCCACGACCAACCGGTCATCAGCGTACACGCCCTGAATCAGCGAGGTAGAGAAGCTCGTGGCCAATGTGATCCATCTTGGCGCGTGGAAGATTAGAACGGATGCCGCTTCGCAAGCCGTAGACGAAGTGACCCGGCGGGTGAGGGCCTTTAAAGATCAGATTGCTGGGGTACTTGTGTCCTATGCAGGGCCATTCTGCTACTTCGCTCTGCCTCAGGAGCTCGCAAGTGCGTATGATGTGTCACCCGACGTGAGATGGCTGGCCCGCGGTTATTCTCATGGGCTTTATATGGTTTTCGCCGATGAGTCGGCCCGGCGCAGCTACGACACCGCCCAGCCCCATCTAGATTTATCAGCTTTCCTCATTCCGATATTGGACGGCGGCATGGGCGGCGTTTTGAATTTCGATTTCGTGCTGACGGACCACGCCTGACCAGGAACCACGTCGATGCGGCCTTCGCATCTTTCGTTGATCGCGGGTGGCGCGCCGGTGATCGGCGCGGGCATCACGAGACCATATGAACCACGCACCGGCGTCATGGCCGGGCGGGCATGACGAACGAGAGACGCTCTACGACTTGGGCCCACTTGTCGGCTCAGTCGCGGCCCGCCTCAACGAGCTTTTGCGCCAACAGCGCAGGATTGGTGTACATGGCCTGGTGGTCGCCGGGCATCGCCACGTAGCGCAATACCTGCAGGCGATTGGAGAAGCGCGGGTGCCACGAGCGTTCCGGCATCGGCAAGCGAATGTCCTCGGTCGCGTGCAGGTAGCTCTTGGGTAACTCGAGGCGGAAGAATTTTTTGAGATCGAGCTTGTCGCGGAACGGCTGGATCGGCTGCGGCGTCCAGTTGCCGTAGAACCGCAGCGCATCCTCCCGGCTGACGGTGTTGAAAAACACGTCGCGCACCATATCGAACGGCAGAAGAAAGGTATCGTCGCCGCTTGCCCTTGCGCCGCGTTCGATATGCTCGACGTTTTGCGCAGTTTCGTCGAACAGACACTGGCCGTCATTGAGCACGAAGGCGTTGAAGAACACGAGAGGCCTGAGTCGTTGCGGCTGGGCTTCGGCCACCTTGGCAATGATCGTGCCGCCGTAGCTGT
>DATBDZ010000100.1:0-8585 GCA_036276235.1 Humisphaera sp.
GTGGAGGGCGGGGTGGGGGTTGTGTAGAACCGATGTCGTTCGCGCGAACAGCCCCCACCCTAACCCTCCCCCGGAGTACCGGAGGGGGGGACAAAACAAGCCGGCCGTTCGACACGCGACTGGGGCGACGCAATGATGCCACTCGGATTCTGAATTCCCCACAACAACGGTAAAGTAACCGCATGATCACTCGCCAAGCTGCCTGGGACATCGTTTGCAAGTTCGTCAAAGACCCCGGCTTGCGCCGCCATATGCTGGCGGTCGAGGCGGCCATGCGCGGGTATGCCGAAAAACTCGCGGGCGATCCTGAAGCGTGGGGGCAGGCGGGGCTGCTCCATGATTTTGACTGGGAGATCCATCCGACACTGGAAACGCACGTCGTCAAAGGCGTGCCGATCCTCCGCGAACGCGGCGTCGATGAAAACATTATCACCGCAATCCTCTCTCACAATCACAGTGTGACCGCCATGAATCCCAGCCGCCCGATCGATTTTGCACTGCTCGCGTGCGATGAGATTACCGGCTTGATCATCGCCACCGCGCTGGTGCGGCCGAGCAAGAATATCCATGATGTCGAGCTCAAATCAGTCCAGAAGAAGTGGAAGGCACGCGAGTTCGCGGCGGGCGTGCATCGCGATGAAGTAGAGGCGGCAACGGCCGCCTTCAGCAAAGCGTGTTTCGACGGCGGCCTGGATTTGTGGCAACATGTCGCAAACGTCCTCGCGTCGATGCAATCGGCGGCGGGGGAGCTGGAACTGGACGGCCGTGCGGCTGCTTGCTGATTTTTACTCCCTCTCCCCTGTACGCAGGGGAGAGGGCTGGGGTGAGGGGACCGATGCGCCGATCGGCGTAGCACGCTCTCTGGCGCATCGCCGTCCCCTCACCCTGCCCTCTCCCCTGAGTACAGGGGAGAGGGTTCAGAGTGCGCCTTTCTGTAGCGTGTGGTGTACTCGCCGACCACGAACGGAAGACGGTGGGCGAGTACACCCACCCTACAAGACTGAGCACAGGGGAGAGGGCTCTGAGCGCGACTCGCTATCGGTTGGGTGTACTCGCCCGCCGTTTGAGCGTCGTGGTGGGCGAGTACACTCACCCTACAAGCCAGGCGTGGCTGTCATTGACAGCCGTGCCTAAGCCGTTGCACAATCATGCCGACGTACTCCCAAGCGTCTGGCTCATTCGCGCAATCCGGCCGGATGCTTCAGCATGACGCCTTCTTGCGATCACGCTACCGAACGTGGTCGTCTATTCCTGATTGGGGTCCCATATGTTTCAGATTATCCGCAGCCCCAGCGCGGCAAACACCGCGGCTGGCGCAAATCTGCTCGCTAACGGAACGTCGGCGAGCTTTCGCGTCTGGGCGCCGAATGGATCGGCGGTGCAGGTTCTGCTTCGCGAAGATCCATCCCAGACCTATCAACGATTTGTGCTGGCGCCCGAAGGAACCAGCGGCTATTGGTCGGCGGATATTTCCGGTGTCCAGGCGGATTACCAATATCGATTCAACACCACCAACGATCCGACCAAAGGTGCCGACAATCCCGGCGGCGATTGGGAGCGGGTGGACCCGCACGCGCGGCGGGTGCGGAATTCGGCGATCGATTCGCCCGGATTTGTAGTCGATACACGTTTCAACTTTGCGCCCTTCAATCCGCCGCCGCTTTCGGAGCTGGTGATTTATCAGATGCAGATTGGATCGTTCCGCGGGAAGAATGATTCGATTCAGACGGCGCACAACGCCGCCAACTTCACCGACATCATCGACAAGATTCCGTACATCAAGTCGATGAACTTCAATGCCGTGCAGTTTCTGCCGGCGGGCGAATTTCCGACCGACACCGGCGAAGGTTATGCGCCGACCAACTTCTTCGCGCCCGAGTCGTCGCAGGGAACGCCCGAGGAGCTGCGCAAGCTTGTGGATGCCTGCCATCAGGCGGGGTTGGCGGTGTTGTTTGACGTCATTTACAACCATTTTCCCGACAGCGATGACAATCTCTGGCAATTCGGCGGCAACTATTCCAACCGTGGTGGCGGGATTTATTTTGCCGACGCCGACCGCACCCCCTGGGGCTGGCGGCCGGCGACCGATCGGCAGCAGGTCCACGATTTTTTTCAGAGCAATGCCCAGATGTGGCTGACTGAATTTAACGCCGACGGGCTGCGATTCGATTCGGTTCATAACATTTATCCGGAAGGCGGTGCATGGTGGTTGCTGACCGACCTCTCCAAAGCCAATGCCAGCAAGCTGCTGATCGCCGAGCATGACAATCCGGGCTGGGCTCTGGGCCGATACCCGATTTCGGCGGCGTGGGACATGGGATCGGCCGATGAGTTTCGCGGCGCGCTGGCCAGACAATCGATCGATTCGCTCCGTTCGCTGATCGAGTATTGGGGCGCGCCGCACGCCGCCGATTACGTGCGATATTTGCTCGGCTCGCACGATCAAGTCTTCAATCGATCCGACGGCGGCGAATGGTCAGCAGGAGATTGCCGTTATTTTGTCGAACGCGTCGGCGGCGCCGTCACCGGCCGCGACGACTGGACGGCCCGCGCGCAGGCGCGGCTCGGGTGGGGGCTCAATATCGCCATGCCCGGAACGCCGATGCTTTTCATGGGGAGCGAAATCCACCACTACGGCTACTGGTGCCCCGACATCGATCAATACGGAGATCATCGTTTCGACTGGGCGCTCGCCGACGACGCGATCGGCAAGCCGATGCGCGCGCTGGTGACGGATGCGAACCAGATCCGCCGCGATCATCCGGCGCTGCGGAGCGATTCACTGCTCTTCACGCAGATGGATTACGCCAACGATGTGCTGGCCTTCAAACGCTGGAACGACCAAGGCGATGTGATCCTGATCGTCGTGAACATCGGAGATCAACAATTCGCCGACGCCACCTACGGAGTCGATCTCGCCGGCGACGGCGGAACCTGGGAAGAAATCTTCAACTCCCAAAGCCCCCAATACGGCGGCTGGGCCGACAGCGGGAATTATGCCGCCTTCCCGCAGGTGCAAGGCGATGGGCGGATTTACATTCGGCTGCCGAAGTTTTCTGCGCTGATTTTTCGGAAGGTGTGATCTCGCGCGGCTGCCGGAAGAGTTCGTAAGCCGGCCTTCGTCCGATCCGATGCTGACGAAGCGATATTCGCGCGTCGCCACAAGCGCCGTGTCCAAATACGGCGCCAACGTCTTCAGGTCCTCAAAGCGGGTGAACTTCGTATTCAGCTCGACGATCGCCATGGGCAACTTTTCCATGTTCTGCTCGAAACGGATATTCTTGTCTGTTGTGACCATCACTTCAAATTGCTTGGAAGCTACTGCGATTAAGGCGCCGTTTCGAAGGGCTTCGTAACCGAAGTCCGATGTGTGCGTCACCGTGTGGCCCGGAAAGAGTTGCTTCGCGCGGTACGGCACGCAGTTATCGAGGAGGATGTTCACAGATTTCTCAGGCCCTCGAGAAGGCCGATTGCGGCAAGGTCGATCACTCCAACTGCTTGCTCATGAGTCACGGGTGGGAAATCCTTCAAGAAAACTTCAAGCGGATCGCCCGCGCGCAAATGATCGAAGAGTGTCTTAACGGGAACACGGCTTCCTTTGAAACAAGGTTCGCCATGCATGCGGCCCTTGTCCACCGAGATAAAGGGCGACAGAGGACTGTCGGCGGGAATCAATTCACGCTCGTCGCGAACCTGCGCTTTGGCGGCCTGCGGCACTTTGGTAATCATTGGATAACCTCTGCAATAAGTATAGCGCGCATTGTACGATCCAAGAAACGGCCAGCGCGAATTCACCCAATAAACGTCAGCAGCCTCAGCTCGCGGAATCGAAGAGTGCGCATCACGAGAAAAGCATCAAGCATCGATCGCACCCAACCGTCCCAATCCGTTTTGTCGTCGGCGAAATCGGTGTCCGCGGGTGGCACGAAGCGGGGATTCTGGCCCAGGATGCGTTCGATCAAAGTCAGGAGTCGGCCACAGTCCGTTTCGGACATTACGGTAAGCCGCGTATCCGGGTCCTCCTCAGGTGCGAAAGGAAACCGGTCAAGCCCGAACCCCTGCGTCCAGCGCTCGACAGGATAGTCACAATCCCAGCCGTGGAGGATCTTCCTGAAGAAGTTCTCGAGTTCTATCTGCTCTTGATTTGGAAGCAGCGCCAAATCTTTTGAGGTCTGGAGGACGCTTCCAATCCACGACCGCCGGTAACCGTCGGTCAATTGCTTAACGAATGACACGTCGGTGCAGCTTGATAGGCAATCGAGCAGAAACTTCAGATCGTATACGCTTCCGCGCTTGAGATAGGATACAAGCGACCGTTGAAAAAGCGGAATTGCGGCTCCATCACCTTCCGATATTTCTACGATCTGCGAACCGTTACCAGATCGCACAACCCGTCCCGAAGATCGAGGCGAATAACGATATTTCGTCTTTGGATCATAAGCGATGAAGACCGCCCGATCATCCACCGATGCATTGCGCGCGAGGTAGAACAACGCATCGCCGACCGATCGGTCAACCCACATTGTAAGCGCGCTTAAGTCGATCGCGTAAGCTTCGATGTAAATGCCCACCGCGTGCTCCGGATATTTCCCAAGGCGATCATAGGCTGGCAGGCGTCAAAGTGGCCGAGCTGTCCGGAACCGTCAAACAGTTTGCGCCACCGCCGCGGTCTTCTTCGGCCCCTCGGCGAACTCCATTGCCGCCTTGATGAAGCCCATGAACATGGGTTGGGGCCTGAGCGGGCGGCTGGTTAGCTCGGGGTGGGCTTGCGTGCCCAGGAAATAGGGGTGTACATCCTGCGGCAATTCGAGCACCTGCATGATCGGTTGGCCGGGGGCTTTGCCGCTGAAGATCAGGCCGTGCTGCTCTAGTGTGGGGATGAACTTCGGATCGACTTCGTATCGATGGCGGAAACGCAGGCGGATCTTGCTGGCTTTGTCGAAGAGTTGCCAGACAAGGGTGTCGCGCTTGAGTTCGACGTCTTTGCCGCCGAGGCGCATGTTGCCGCCGAGGCCCTCGATTTTCTTTTGGTCGGGGAGGATGTCGATGACGGCGGAATTGCAGCGCGGATCGAACTCCGTGCTGTTCGCGTCGGCGATGCCGCATACGTTGCGGGCGAACTCGATCACGGCCATCTGAAAGCCTAAACACAATCCGAGATAGGGGATTCGATTTTCACGTGCCCAGCGGATGCAGTCGATCTTGCCTTCGGTTCCGCGCACGCCGAAGCCGCCGGGGACGACGACGCCGTGGCAATCGGCAAGCCGGCGATCGACGTTGCTCGCATCGATCTGCGTCGTATCGAGCCATTTCAGCTTCACATCAACGCCCAAATGCACGCCGCAATGTTCAGAGGCTTTGATGATGCTGGCATACGCGTCGCGCAGGGCGGTGTATTTTCCCGTGACGGCGATCGTCACTTCCTTGCGCGCCTTGCCTATGCGATCCATGAACCATCGCCACTTCATGCGGGCTTCGTCCTCGCGGCGTTGGTCGACGCGCTCATGAAGGTTGAGCAGCGTGAGCACTTCGCGATCCATTCCCGCGCCGCGGAGCGATTCGGGGATGAGATAAATGCTTTCGACATCGTGCATCGAGACGACCCGGCGCATCGGGACGTTGGTGTACATCGAGATCTTCTCGCGCACTTTGTCCTTCACCGGATTAGTCGCGCGGCAGGCGATGATGTGCGGCATGATGCCGACTTCCATCAGCCGCTTGATGCCAAGCTGCGCCGCCTTGGATTTTTGCTCGCCGAGCGCATTGGGCTCCAGCACATAGGTGAGCGCGACGAAGACAACCGAGCCTTCGCCTTCCTCAAACGCAAGCTGCCGGCAGGCTTCAAGGTAATGCGAATTTTCATAGTCTCCGACGGTGCCGCCTATTTCTACGAAGACGACGTCGGCATTGCTCTTGGCCGCCAGCTCGCGGAGGCGGAGCTTGATCTCGCCGGTGACATGGGGAATCGCCTGTACATCGCGGCCCAGATAGCTTCCGTCGCGTTCCTTCTTGAGGACCGCCGACATGATCTGGCCGTTTGTGGTGAAGTTGGAGGCCGAAAGATCCTGGTCGAGCAGGCGCTCGTATGTGCCCAGGTCCATGTCGGTTTCCATGCCGTCGTCGAGCACGAACACTTCGCCATGGCGATAGGGGTTGAGCGTGCCTGAGTCGATATTGTAATACCCCTCCATCTTAATCGGCGCGACCTTCAGGCCTTTGTCCTGCAGGAGCTTGGCCAGCGATGAAGAGAATATCCCCTTGCCCAGGCCGCTCATGACGGTGCCGACCACGATGACGAACTTGTGGTGGCCCCGCCGATAGCCCTCGGGCATCGGCGTGTAAAATTCCGTTTCTTCAGTCTGTTGGCCAATCTTGGCCAGTAGTTCTTCGTTGCTCATGTTTTTGCAAGAGTTGCCAGTTGCCAGTTGTCAGTTGCCAGTAAGAACACTTGTCTTTACGGGCAACTGGCAACTGGCAACTAGCAACTTTTTTGATGCCTCTTTACAAACTCCGCGTATTGCTCGGCGGTATCGATGCCGTGCGTGGTGCGGGTTACGGGTAACACATAAATCGAGCGGCCGTGCTCCAGGGCACGGAGCTGTTCCAGCTTTTCGGTCTGCTCCAGCGGAGTCGGGGGCCAGGAGGCAAACTGCAGCAGGAATTCACGCCGATACGCGTAAATCCCCAAATGTAAATAATAGGGCGGCTGCGTGCCGCCGGTCGCGTCGCGCCGAAACGGAATCGGCGAACGCGAAAAATAAATCGCCCGGCCATCGACGCCTGCAACGACCTTAACGAGATTCGGATCGGCCGGATCAGCGCCGGCGGGAAACGGCGTCGCCGCCGTCGCCATATCGTCGTCGCTGGTTTCCAGCCGTTCGATCAGCCGATCGATCACCGACGGCTCGATCTCCGGCTCATCGCCTTGAACATTGACGATGATCGAATCGTCTAAATTTCGCGCAACCTCGGCGATCCGATCCGTGCCGCTCTGATGCGCCGGCGACGTCATCACGCAGCGCGTTCCAAAAGGCCGCAGGGCATCGGCGATCCGCTGATCGTCCGTCGCCACCAGAATCTCCCGCACGCACGAGCATTTGCGCGCCTGCTCGACCACATGCTGCACCAGCGGCTTGCCGGTCTGAGCGGCGAGAATCTTGGCCGGGAAACGTGTCGATCCAAAGCGCGCAGGAATTACAACGACGCCAGCCAATGCATTCATCTTTCAATCGAAGCACGCGATTGCCGCCAAACGAACGGTTTTTGGCGACGCAAGAATTGGAAGGTCAGATTAATGGGGGAGGAGTGTGGTGTCAAACTTTTTGAGAGACGCTGACAGGTTTTCCGAATTTGACGCGAAGGAGTTATTCCCCGTATGAAACGTGAAGACGTGAAGCGTGACGAAAGCGCCGCCTTTGTCACGTTTCACGTCTTCACGTTTCACTTGTTTCGGGCTGCGGCTGCGTCTAAGTCTTAGCTCACTTACATCTCAGCAGCGTCATAATGGCAAACGCCGTCCCGTACGGCTTGTGATAATCCCACATCGGGTAATCCCACCAGGAGCCGTCCTCTTCCTGATGCGGCAGGACGCAGTCGGCGATCTTTGGCGCATACTCCGCCTTCTGCTCGTCGGTCAGGCTTTCGAGCAGGCGGCTGGCGTAGTAGTGATCGAAGTAATAGTAGTAGCCGGAAATCTGATACATCGCCTCGTGCGGGAACAGGTGCTTGCGGCCATTGTCCAGAAAGGCGTGCTCTTTGAAGAAGATGTCCAGCCCTTCGCGAACGCGCGCCGGATCGACCTTGGGCGAATGCCAGAGCCACAGCGCGTAGTTGGCGGGTTGAGTACGGCCGGCGGCACCGCGCGGCAGGTTGCCGGGGATCCTCGGGACGTATTTGTAATCCGCGCCGTAAAGATAGACGCCGTTAGGCAGGCGCATTTCTTCCAGACGCTTGATCGATTGATTCACAAGTTTTTCCGGCATTTCGATGCCGGATTGCTTGGCCTCCCAGAGTGAAACCAAACCCGCCGCCGTGCCGAAGCTCGTTGGCCCGCTGGAGGGCGACAGCGTGTGATAATCAAAATCGTAATAAGCCCAGCCACCCATGAAGGTGGCGTATTCCATCATCTCCTTGATGTTGCGCTGCAAGACTTTGGCGAGACGCGGGTCTTTGCTGTAGCGCATCTCAACGGCAAGCGTGTGGACGATGTAAATGTGCGCCCAGGTATTGTAGAGCAATATTCCATCATCGCGGCGGGCATCTTCGCTGGTGAGTAAATATTCCAGACCTTTGTCATGGGCCTTGGTTTCACCTGCTTCGCGGAGGGCAAGGACGCACAGCGCACTGGTTCCGATGCGAAAGGCATCATGGGAGCCGGGGACCATGGAGTAGATTTCGCTGCCGCGCGTTTCGGTGCCGGTGCCCCAGGAGCCGTCGGCGTTTTGGAAGCCTTCGAGGAACTTCACGCCGCGATCGATCGCCTTGGCGATGGAGGCGGGGCGGGTGGAAGGGGTGGGGTCGGCATAGGCCGGATGCATTCCGACTGCGACCATTGCGATTGTAAGAACGATGAGGCGCGCGAGGGA
>DATBDZ010000101.1:0-3600 GCA_036276235.1 Humisphaera sp.
TGAATTATCCAGTCTAAGCTCGGGCTTCAACTTCGGAGCCGCGCTACTGATCAATGGGTTGAATCGATGCCTGACGACGAAAATCCAACCCCGCCTGCCGGAAAGCTTGAGTATGCGCGGCGAGAAAGTCGGCCACGGCGCCGCTCCGACACGCGCGAGTGGTTTTTAGGACCCGTTCACCCCATTAAAATCGCCTATCTCGTCATCATTTCAGCAGTTCTATTCTGGTGGGCCAGAATTCCGCCGACATCGTCTCTTGATCGCACGATTCATTTCATCGCCGCGTTGTTGGCTTGTGGACCGATTCTTCTTCACCTGTTAATTGGCCTGCTGCTGCTCGATCCAGAAGCGATCGGCCGGCCCTCGTGGCGCAAGGTCTTCTGCGCAGCGATCGCTCTGCTTGTACCGATTGGCATGCTGACCGATATGCCCCTCTCGATTGCATTTGCGCTAAGCGAACAGAGCATGAATCGTCTTGCAAGCCGCGTATCGGCTTCGCCAAATCGTACATTTCCAGATCAATGGGTCGGATTTTATTTCGCTCAGGACATCCAGGCAGTTCCAGGCGGCATCTTCTTTCGAGTGTCCGGCGCTGGCGGCAACCAAAGCGGATTTTGTTCAAACACATCACCTGTATCGGGAGCAACCACGCGAGCTTCGGGTAAGGCGGATTCCGCCCGGTATGATTACTTTCGACCTGCCTGGTCCGTCTGGAACAACGACTGGTAAGAGCTTGCATGCGTGTGATTGCCCAAATCTCAGTGTGTGTGCTTGTTGCCGTCCTGAGTAGCTGCCGGCGCGATACAGACCAGTCAAAGATCTCAAGTGTGACGATCTCGCACGTTTCCCGTTCCGGCCAGACATTCGCCGTCGCTGAAATTGATCTGAAGCAAGTCGCCCTTCAACTCTTCTGGAAAAACGCCAGCGGCCAGCGGTTCGCGAACTTTGAATCGCTGAAATCGGAGCTACACAAGCGGCACCGCAAAATGCTCTTCGCGACCAACGCCGGGATATTCGATCCGACTTTTACGCCGCTGGGGCTGCATGTCGAAGAGGGACAGGTTTTGGTCCCGCTCAACCGTGACGCCGGCGCCGGCAACTTTTATCTCAAACCCAATGGCGTGTTCCTGGTAAATCGGCAAGGCGCGCAGATCGTTCAAACCGAAAAGTTCGCCGGCCCCACAAATGACACCATCCTTGCGACGCAATCCGGCCCGATGCTCCTGATCGACGGCGTGATCAATCCGCTGTTTCCGCAAGACTCACGCAATCGCCACATTCGTAGCGGCGTCGGTGTCGGGCT
The DNA here is from genome assembly GCA_036276235.1 of Humisphaera sp. GTDB lineage: Bacteria > Planctomycetota > Phycisphaerae > Tepidisphaerales > Tepidisphaeraceae > JANWHF01. Next base: position 1,304 of record DATBDZ010000101.1, read on the forward strand.
CTCCGGTCAGGTTTACTTCGCAATCTCAACAGAGCCAGTCACGTTCAATGCGCTGGCGGCACTATTTCGTGATTCGCTGCATTGCCAACAGGCGCTCTATCTCGACGGAGCAATTTCGCGGTTTTACACGCCGCAAGACGGCAAGCCAGAGCAACAGGAAAACTTCGCCGGCATTCTGGCAGCGACGGTTGCGGAGTAATCCTCGTCTCGAAGATGCATTTTGTAGGGTGGGCGTACTCGCCCACCACGAGCGGCAAATGGTGGGCGAGTACAACCCACCCTACAAAGGAAGTCGGCGGGATAAATCCCGCCCTACGCTGCTTGTGGCATGGGTTTTCAACCATGTGGGCGACGTGATGTGGCGAAAAACTTATTGCTCGAAATAACAGTTCTTGTTGCACGGTACCGTAGACACGGGTTGAAAACCCGTGCCACGTCGGCTCATTTCCCCGTCGCCAGCACGCAATACAAATGCGAATACGTCCGCACAAACATTCTCCCGCCCGCGATGGCCGGCGTGGCTTCGCACTTTTCTCCCAGCGGCGTGCGGCCTAATAGCTGAAACGAATCCTTGGCGGCAATCGAAACCAAATCGCCGCTCTGGCTCACCGCATAAATTGTTTCGCCCGCGCACACGGGCGAGCCGAAAAACGCGCCGCCGGGAACGCGGTTTTGCCACACGATCTTGCCCGTCTCCGGCTGGCGGCAGGTGACGATCCCGTTATCTCCCCAGCAGAAAAGCAGATCGTGCTTGAGCACCATCGTCGTCACGTATGGCGTATCCGTTTCCGTCACCCACGCCTTCTTCGCGGGCTTGCCTTCCGCTCCCGCATGAACGGCGGCGAGCTGGTGGCCCTTGGGGCCGTCGCCGCATGAGCCGAAGATGATGTCGTGCCAGATGACCGGCGACGCCACCGCCCGCGCATCAAAAACGCCCGGCGATTGCCAGAGGATTTTTCCGGTGAGCGGATCGACGCCGCTCATGGCTTCGACCTTGCTCAGAAAGATCGCCTGCTGCGGGCCGTCCTTTGGTTGATAGAGGCAGGGGGTGGCAGGACAGAATTTGTCGGTCTTGGCCATCGGCGTCTGCCACACCACGCGGCCATTTTTCTTGTCGATCCCGAAGATGAAGCTGTGCTCCCCTTCCTGCACGTCCGGCAACAAAATGATATCGTCGGCCAGGGAGGGCGATTGCCCGCCGCCGTGCTGGCTCACCCACGCCCCCAGATGCGCCCGCCAAAGCTCCGTGCCGCCGTGATCGAGCGCGAAGAGCGTCAGCTCTTCAGGGGTCGTCCAGCAAAGATAGACCCGGTCGGCATCCACCGCCGGCGTCGAGCTGGCGTAGCTGTTGTTCATGTGCTTGGAGAACGTCCGCGCATCATAATCACGCCGCCAGATCTGCTTCCCGTCGGCGGCATTGAGACAGAGCACGGTTTGCCGCCCGGTGGAATCATCGCCGCAGGTGAGAAAGAGCTTGTCGCCCCAGAGCACTGGGGAAGAATGCCCGCCGCCGGGCAGATCGATCTTCCAGGCCCAATCCTTGTCGGTGATTTTCGCGGGGAAGGCCGAATCGCTAAGCCCGTCCCCATTAGGCCCACGAAACCGCGTCCATTCCTGACCGCGGGCGGCACAGGCAAAAGCCAAAACCAACGCCATCAGACCAATCGGCCAAGAAAGCCTGTGCATGCGCCATTCCTCCAAAAAACCAAGGGAAAGCTACCCAAAACCAGTTACCGAGGCGAGCGACGACTGTTTACCTCGGTCTCCAGTCCCGTGTTTCAGCCGCTTGCCGGCTTCGCGGGACAAGCCACTCCGGTCCGCCGCGAATTAAACCTGATATCCACGAAGTTCACGAAGGGAGCACGAAGAACCACGAAGGAGAAAACGAGGATTGAAGATAGAGGATTGAGGATAGCATGCAAAATTGGATGATTTTCAGATGACTTACGTCAATTTCGGACCGCTCTTCGCTCCGCGACTGTCGCGCGACCGATCCCGTCTTTTGAGCTGGTATCAGGGTCTGGCGCGACTCCGCGCGACTCCTGAAGTAATCTCTGCCCAGTCGCGCCGCGAGCAGAAATCGCCGTAAGTCCATTTTGTCCACCGATGTCGTCATCTTGACCACTTGGCGTCATGGCCTCTTGGCGCAAAGCACGCAGCAGGACCCGCCATGCAACCTTTTGCACCAGATTTCGGTTCTTCCGCACTCTTGAAGAAACGGCGCGCCCCAAATTTGCGCCCCGCGCTTAGTCTTGCTATGGTCGCCGCCGTCGAATGGATGCGGCACGACTCATCGC
>DATBDZ010000102.1:0-3322 GCA_036276235.1 Humisphaera sp.
CAAGCGGCTGCTCGCCGGCGATGGCCGCGCGCACCGCCTGCTCGATGTCCTTTGCATCGCGTACTCTGAGAGTGTCCACGCCTGCAGCGCGTAGCCAAATTTTCGTTCGAAATCAAATCTTGTGCCCAGCGAATGCTCGCATGCTGCGATGCGGCCTCGGTGCGAAGAGAGAGACCGCCAGCCGAACCAAGGCGCGGACGTAAGGGAACTACGATTCCGGGAGCTTGCCTGTCAGCCAGAGGGCGTGTGGCGCCATCGAGCGCCGCCCCGATCGATGCGGCTTGGGCTAGAATCTGGGAATATCGGGGAATGCCAATTTGCCGCCATGCACATGTACGCGTCCGAGTTCGGCGCAGCGGTGCAGGGTCGGAAAGACCTTGCCGGGATTGAGCAGCCCCTGGGGGTCAAAAGCGCATTTCAGCCGCTGCTGCTGGTTGAGATCGATTTCAGTGAACATCTCCCCCATCAGGTCCCGCTTCTCGATACCGACGCCGTGCTCGCCTGTCAGCACGCCGCCAAACTCCACGCAGCAGCGAAGGATATCGGCCCCAAAGGCTTCGGCCCGCTCCATCTCGCCGGGCTGGTTGGCGTCATACAGGATGAGCGGATGCAGATTGCCGTCGCCGGCATGGAAGACGTTCGCGACGCGCAGACCGTACTTCGCGGAGAGGTCCCGAATTCGCGCCAGCGCTTTCGGCAGAGCGCCGCGTGGAATTGTCCCGTCCATGCAGAGATAATCAGGCGAAATCCGCCCGACCGCCGGGAATGCCGCTTTGCGGCCAGCCCAGAACAGGTTGCGCTCGGCCTCGGAATTGGAGATCTGGCACGTGGTCGAACCGCAGCCCAGAGCGATCGCCTCCACGCGGCTGATCAATTCGTCGACCTCAACGCCGGGACCATCGAGTTCGATAATCAACAACGCCTCGACGTCGAGCGGATATCCGGCATGGACGAAAGCTTCGGCGGCGTGGATCGCAGGCTTGTCCATCATCTCCATGCCACCGGGAATAATGCCGGCGCCGATGATCTGGGCCACGCATTCGCCGGCCGCCTCGACTTGCGCGAAGCCGACCATCAGCGCGCGCGCCGTCTCCGGCTTCTGCAGAATCCTCACGGTGATCTCGGTGATGACGCCGAGCAGGCCTTCACTCCCGGTGATGATCCCCATCAGGTCGTAGCCGCTATTCTCGGCACACTTGCCGCCCACGCGGATAATCTCGCCGTTCATCAGGACGATCTCGCAGCCCAGCACGTTGTTGGTGGTCATCCCGTATTTCAGGCAATGCACGCCGCCGGAATTTTCCGCAACGTTGCCGCCGATCGAGCACGCGATCTGCGACGATGGATCGGGAGCATAATAGAAGCCGGCATGCGCCACCGCTTGACTGATGGCGAGGTTCGTCACCCCCGGCTCGGTCACCACCACGCGGTTGTCGAAATCGATCTCGCGAATGCGTTTGAATTTTCCAAGGCCGAGCAACACACCATCGGCAAGCGGCAGCGCGCCACCGGACAGAGATGTGCCGGAGCCGCGCGGCACCACCTTGATGCCTTGCTCAAAACAATATTTCAGAACGCGCGAGACCTGCTCGGTGGTGTCCGGCAGCACCACGACCATCGGCGGCTGACGATACGCCATCAGGCCATCAGACTCGTAGGGCAGCATCTCCGCGGCGCTATCGATCACGCCCTCGCCCGGCACGATCGCGCGCAGCGCCGCAACGATAGCGTCGCGGCGGTCCAGAACCGCCCGATCCGAAGCAGGCATCATGATAGCCATGTGAACTTCTCCGCAGCCGCGCTCTCGATGTTACGGCGAAATAATCATATCCTGCCAGCCTTGGTTAGGCCATCAGCCGCGCCGGCTTCGATCACGCCGATCAAGCCTTCAATCTCGGCAATCACGCGCTCGGGCGCTGCGTTCTGTACCATATGGCCGACCCGCGGCAGCACGATCAGCTTCGCATTCGGCACCACGGCCGCGAAGGGCCGCGAGTGAATGTCAGTCGAGACGGTTTTGTCTGCGTCGCCTGAGATCACCACGGTCGGCACATCGATTTCAGCATATCGCGACACCTGCTCATGCACCGCAGCTTTAAGCGTAATGAGATCGCGGGCATTGGCGAGGAATTCACGCGGACGCAGCAGCAACGCGGTCGCACTGCTTTTCACAAATTCATCCGGCATGACCTGCGGCAGGAACACGCTCCGGGCGCCGCGCCCCGCCAGGCAAAGCCCGAGCGGCAGAGTGATCGTGTAGGCCAGCAGCGGGCCGATCACGGGAATTGTCACCGCTCGGTTGTACCAGCCGACACCGCCGCGCCAGGGATGCGTGACGGGCGCCAGCATCACCAGACCCGCGACGCGATCTGGATAATCCAGCGCCATGAGCGCACCCAGCGCACCGCTCCAGGAATGCACGACAAGAATGCTCTTGCGGATGCCCAGTTTTCCAAGCGCCTCGTCGATCATCCGGGCTTGGATGGCCGGCGTTGAATCTTTTTCCCGTGCCCGCGTGCTCCAGCCGTGTCCGGGACGATCGATCAGAACCACGGGGTGACTCCTGGAGAGCATTTCGCCCAGAGGTTGCCGCATGACTTCGAGATTCGAGCTTGCGCCGTGCAGCATCACGATCGACGCACGGCCGCCATCGCGCGGCCCGATCTCGACCACATTCAGGCTCGCGCCGGCGACCTCGATCACTCGCCCCCGCGAGGGATGAGCGCGCTGCAAGGCAACCACAACGACCTGCGTGACAAGCGCCAGCAGCCCCAGCGCTATCACGACAAGAATTGATATCATTGGGCTTATCCCGATGCGGCACCGGCAAGTTACGACCGATGCTCCATACCGGTTTCGCGGCCGATGCGGAGTTTTCCCTGATTAATTCACAGCCCGTCATTAGATCGCGTTCGGTCATTTTATTAACACGGTCCGCATTATTTCTAAGGGCCTGACGTGCACGATGAGACAATCGCCACCCGGCCTTGTCCAAGCACGAAGATCGGCATCAGAGCGATGCCGCAGGGAGAGTGGAAAGGGTTTTCGATGAGTTTCAGGTCGAGTGAAGCAGAGATCGAGGAGATCGTGGCGAATTGCAACGGAGATCTCCGCGGCGCGCTAAAGGCGCTGCTGCTCGTCAACGAGCACCTGGAGGCGGAGATAGTGCAACTCTACGCCGCCGCCGCGCATTGCGGCCTTACCGAAGGCAGCACCGCGCTGCACTGAGCAGATCTCCGCGACATAGGCCCCTTCGATCGGCCGATCAGATGTCGCGGCCTTCGACTTTCTCGGTGAGCGCCCTCACCAATTCCGGCACCTT
>DATBDZ010000103.1:0-14165 GCA_036276235.1 Humisphaera sp.
CGATCGGCTGGGGAGCGCCGCGGCGCGACGGGCGAGGCGGCGGTGGAGGCGGCAGCTTGACCTTGGGCGCTTGCGGTCGAACCGGCGCGGCCGGCGCTGGCGCGGCTTGACGCGGCGGCGCGGGCGCTGGCTTGGGCGGCGGCGAGGCCGGAGCCTCCCCTACCGCTTCCGTGATATCTCCGATCGGCTCCAAGTCATCGGGCAGATCATCCAACGCATCGAGCTTGTCCTCAAAGAAGCTCGACTCATCGTCCACTTCTTCCTTCGGCGGCACGCCGACGACTTTGTTCGCCGGGAGATTCGGCTCAACCTTGGCGATTGGCGCGGGCGTCGGCGGCGCTGCCACCACCGGCGGATCTTCCTTCAACTTCAGCGTTACCGGCACCACGCCCGGCGCTGAAACCGGCGCAATCGCGAGCGGCATCCCGCCCATGAAGCTGCCCGCGTCGCGGCTCATGATCGACAGCAAATCATTCAGCGACGCATTCCCCGCCGGCGCGGACACGGTCGGCTCGGGCGCGGCCGGCATGGGGGCGCGCGGTTCATCGCGCAACTCAGCCACTGGCACGGCCGGCGCTATCGGCGGCCTAGGATCGGCAGCAGGCGCTTCGTCAAGAACCTGTGGCGCAGCCGCCAGCGGCTCGTATACTTCTTCAAATGCCTCGTGCTCCGGCTCGACTGCGACAGGTTCATCGCGGTCTTCGACGGCGACAGCTTCATCGCGATCGTCAATCTCCGGGCGCGCAGAGATATGCGGAACCTCGCGCTCGCTCGGCCGTTCGTCCAAATCATCCGCGAGATCCGCTTCAGGCTCGGGAACAATCTGCTCGTCCTGAACTTCATCAATCGGCCGCGCTTCCACATGTGGAAGCGCGCGCTCAGCGGGCCGCAGTTCGTCCAGCTCTTCCGGCAGATCCAGTTCCGGTTCTGCAGTCGAGACAATCTGCTCATCCGGCGCATCAGCCGTCGGCCTGGCGGAAATGTGCGGAATCTCCCGCTCCACGGGGCGCAACTCAAGCTCGAGCGGAGAGATCAACGCGGCGGCCCGCGGCGCATGCGAAGGCCTTGCTCCTTCTGGCGCTTGCGGCTCAGCTTCAGGCGCTTCGGTACGTGGCGTCGCGACGTCAATCGGCGCGGCATCCGATTCATCCGCAGCTTCGAGTGCTTCGGCGCTCGCCGGCGCTACGTCGATGGGCGCGATATCCACTTCACGCGCAGATTCGGCCGGCTCGTACTCCTCCACATCGATCCGATCCTCCCTCGGCGCGATCTCCTCAGATCGCGGCACATCGAGCGGAATCGGAACACCATATGTAATAGAGGTATCAAGCGGCGTCGCGTCCGATAATTCCTCCGTCGGCCCGCTTGCTTCAGCAAGCAGATCCGAGGGAACCGTGAACGCGTGCGTCGATGCGTCAGATTCTTCAACCGGCGCGGACGATGCAGGTTGGGGTGCGGACGATGGAGGCGCGGGCGCGGTCGATGCAGGTTTGGGCGCCGATGATGCCCCTTCAACTGTCGGCGCTTCGTCTACAGGTTCCGACGACTCCTCCGCGGCATGCGCAAGAAACGCATTGGCGTTATCGACGACGTCGTCCCCCGTCGGCTCATCCTCGCCCAATAGTTCCGCCAGATTCGGAATCGGCGGCAGCTCCGGATCGGATGTAAGCAGATCGGCCGCCGCGTCTTCGCTAAGCTGCGGCGTGGTCGCCATTGGCGCTGCGACTTCCGCCGGCGCGTTCGCGAGCAGCGGCTCTGGTTCAATTGCATCTCTATCAGATGCAACGGTCGGCGCTTTTGCGACGACATCCAGATCCTCTTCCAATGCCGGCACCTCGATCGCCGGTTCGACGCTCTGCGGAGCTTCCCGCCCGGAAACCAGCTCGTCCGCCGGCGCATGGGAAGCGGCTTGCTCGACCAGCGGCCCCAGCGGCGGGCCCGCCAAATCCTCCACGGCTCGGCCAAATGTGCTGTCGCTCAAATCCGTCGGCGCGGGGTCTTCCACCATCAGCGAGGAATCGTTTTGCGGCGCGGCTTCGCTCGCCGCAAGCACATCCGGCTCCATCGCCTGCGCGGATTCGGGCGTCGGCTCGGTCTCAGGAAGCAATTCGATATCTTCAGCGGCGGGTGCAACCTGCGACGACATCTCAGAGGCTGCCACTGCGTTCACGTGGAATACTTCGGATGAATCGAAGTCCGCCTGAACCGGTTGCTCTTCGGCCGCGGAAATAATTTCCGGCGCGAGCCGGGAAACTTCCGGAGTGATCGGCGCTTCCGCGGCCGCGACAGGCTCGCGCGCGGGCGGAAGCTCTGACGCCATCGGCAGATCCGCATCCGACTCAGCGGCGATTGGGATAAGCGAATCATCCGCATCTATTTGTTTTGGCGCATCGATCGGGAGGATGCTTTCAGGCGTCTCATGCCGCTGCGTTCCCGCTTGCGGCGCTCGATCAATCGCGATGACGCTCTCGGGCACTTCGGCTTGCGGCGCTTCATCCTTGGGGATGACACGCTCGGGCGTTTCGTGCTCAGGCGTTTCGTGCTCCAGCGATTCTTCGATCGGAATGAGGCCCTCTCGCGCCGCAGGCGTCGGCGCATCGCCCTGCGGCGCAGCCGGCAATTCGACATGATCTTCATCCATCGCCAGCGGAATCAGCTCATCATCCGCCTTGGGCTGCGGAGCCGCGGCGCGCGAGGGTGGTTGTTGTTCAGCAGCCGGCGGCGTCGCGGGCGATGCGTTATTTTCCGGCCACCAATCCAGATTGACCGGTTGATGCTCAACAAGCCCATCCTCATCTTCAACATGAGCATGAACGTCGGCGAAGCTCCCCGATCCGCTGAGCCGTTCTTCGTGGAGATCGGATGCGACCAGCAGATGCTGGCCGGTATCTTCGTTGGCGGTGAGGTCCGCTTTTGAAGTCGGCGCGGGAGTTGGGGGCTCGTCGGGTGCGATCGAGATGAGATCGTCTTCGCCGGCTAGGGGGATTGGGGCTGATTCGGGAGCTCGCGCGATCGCAGGGGTCGGCGCGACACCGTCTGGCTGTTCGAGGGACTCGTTCCGCGAAGCCGCGAGCGGCTCTTCTTCGACTAGTTTCGCCAGCGCATCGACGACGTAGCGCATCGTCGTGTCGCCAATCTTGATCGTGTCATTGTTGATCAGCCGGCGCTGATGCACGGGCGCGCCGTTGACGAGCGTGCCGGTGCGCGAGCCTAAATCGCGAATGTAGCGCTGGCCATCGACTTCAAAAATAATCGCGTGGATCGTCGAGGCGGAAAGTTCTACCAGCGGAAGATCGCAGGTGGGCCGGCGGCCGATGACCAGCGTTCGCTGGTCGATGGGCGTCGGCAGATCATTGCCTTCAATGGTCAGCGAGGCGGCCAGCGCCTGCGGACCGGACTTGGGCCGTTGCCGGGCGGCGGGGTCGTTGTACTTAAAGACGAAAGAGCCGATCCGGACAATATCGCCGGTGGTCAGATTCGCCTCGCGCACCTTTTTGTCATTAACATATACGCGCTCGCGGCTGGCCAGGTCTCGAATGTATAGCCCGGTGCCCGAGGCAATGATCGCCGCGTGCGATTTGCTGACCGTGCGCGAAAGCAGATGAAGATGCGCGCGATGCCGCGAGCCGATCAGCGTGAACGGGCGGCCCAGCGGGAGCGAGGGCTTCCCGGTGTGCGACCCCAGCGGCGTCAGCACCGGCACAACATTGGCGGACTTTCTGGTGGCAACCTTTTCCGGCATCGTCGAATAACCTGCACAACTGATACTAACAGACCATCGACCACCACAGAAGGAAAATACGCGGCTACGACGGACCTAAAACCTTATCGGACCGCCGCCCGCCCCGGCTTTGGGTCCAGTTCCAGTGTTGCCCGCATTACGCTCTTTACTGTTATCGGACGTCGGGCTAATCTGCGACATATCAAAATATTGCTTCGGCGATCCTTGCCGCCTTCCCCTTCCCTGCAACCAAGCCTCTGTGGTACCAGCCTCTGTCTGAAAAATTACGCCCGTCGTTTACTTCATGTTCGAGCTATGGCCGGGGAAGATGTTGGCGGCCGGGTCCAGGTAGTGCTTGGCGTAATTCACCGCCACGCATGCTTCGCCGAACCCGGTGGCGATCAGCTTGAGCTTCCCGGGATAGGTGCAGATATCGCCCGCCGCAAAGATGCCCGGCCGCGCCGTCTGCATCATGCTGTCCACCTTGATGGATGATCCTTCCAACTCCAGCTCCCAATCCTTGATCGGCCCCAGCGAATTGTTGAACCCGATGTTCACCAGCACCGCATCCACTTCCAGCGTCTCCTCCGCTTTCGTGCGATTGTCGTAAATAGTCGCCGACTCCAGCCAGCCGTTGCCGGCGATGCTTTTCAACTCATGAAACGTGCGGATCTTCACGCTCGTCTGCTTCATCTTCACCACGCTATCCTCATGCGCCCGGAACTGATCCCGGCGATGAATCAGCGTGACCTGCGCCACCGGCGCCAACATGTTGGCCCAATCCACCGCGCTATCCCCCCCGCCGACGATCAACACCTTCTTATCCTTAAAGCCGGCGATGCTCTTCACGAAATAATGCAGCCCCTTGCCTTCATATTGCGGCGCATTCGCCAAGCCCAACGTCTTAGGCGCAAATGCCCCCACGCCCGCGGCAATAATGATCGTCCGCGCCGCATGCTGCGACGCCGACGTCCGCAGATTGTAAATCTTCGTCGCCGGGTCGTACTCGAGTTGCTTCACCTGCTCCCCCAGGCAAACGGTCGGCTGATACTGCATCGCCTGCTGCACCAGATCATCAGAAAGTTGCTTAGCCAAAACCTTGGGAAACCCCGCGACATCGTAAATGTACTTCTCGGGATAAAGCGTAGTGAGTTGGCCGCCGAGCATTTCCAGCGAATCGATCAGCTTGATGCTCATCTGCCGAAGCCCAGCATAAAAGGCGGCAAACAACCCGGTCGGTCCGGCTCCGATAATTGCAACATCAACAGGCGCGGTGTCTGGCATGGCGGGCATTGTAAACGCGAGCGGATTAGTTGCCACGGGTTCTGCCGGTCGTCTCCACAGAGCGTTTTGGGAATCGGTGAAGCGATGCGCCTTTGCCGGGAAAGTTTTGGACTGATCCGATCATCTGAACTCGGTGGGCTCGTATCTTATTAACGTAAAACATTTGCAACGCGACTACGGAGTGCTCGGTTTTGTCGGGGACATCTGAGAAAAGTCGTTGTTGATGATCCCGCCACCCATTTCCCCGTGTGTTCCATCCGGCCACGTCCAAGAGGCGTGGAAGTTGCCGCCGTGCCGGTCGCCATACGTGTCTGAGAATTTTGGATTTCGGTATAGACCTTCGTTCAGCTTAATGTCCTTAACCGCTGCCCCTTGTTTGACTTCATCCATTGTGCTTGGCCATAGCCCAGTCTTATCATGATAGCCTACCGCTGCTAAGAACAGCACTCCACGTGGATCATGCGCCCAATAATCCGCTGCGGCCTTTTGTTCTGGCGGCTTGTGCGAACATCCAGCCAGAATAGTGGCCAATATCGCGCCAAACAGCGGATGGTGACCATCGTTTTTTCCTTCCCCGGCTTGCTCGGCAGACTCTCCTCCACTTCTGCCAGCGTCATCGCGACGACTCACGGCTACTGTGGAGTCCGCTCGTTTCAACAGCAGACAATCTCTGCACTGTTCCACGTGGAACGCTTCAGCCGAATCGAGCGGCGGTGATTAATCGACTTTTACCCCAAGCCGACTCAACAACTCATCAAACTGATCCAGCGAGGCGTAATGCAGAATCAGCCGCCCGCTCCCCTTCTTGGCGGCACTGCGGAGTTGAGCCCGCAGGCCAAGCTGCCTGGCGATTGATTTTTCCAAGTCCGCGACATGTGCGGACGGGGTTCCGGAGTCCTTTGCCGATTTGGCGGCAGGGGGCTGGCTCGTGTCGGCAATCTGTCGTTCGAGGTTGCGGACGGAGAGGGATTGGTTGACGACGATATTCGCCAGCCGCTCTTGATCGACTGGATCAGGCACCCCCGCTAGGATCTTGGCATGGCCAAGGCTAAGGCGGCCGTCCGTCACCATCGCCTGAACTGCGGCAGGTAAATCGAGCAGGCGAAGATGATTCGCGATGCTGCTCCGATCCTCCCCCATCCGAGCGGCCAGCTCCGCCTGGGTCAACCCAAGCTGCGTCACGAGGCTCTTGTAAGCAAGCGCGCGATCAATCGGATTGAGGCTCTCGCGCTGAACGTTCTCGATCAGCGCCATCTGCGCCTGCTCGAAGCTGTCGGCTTCGCGGATGATCGCCGGCACCTTCACCAAGCCGGCGACCTTCGCCGCCCGCCAGCGGCGTTCGCCGGCGATCAGCTGATACTGCTCGCCCACCTTGCGGACGACGATCGGCTGAATCAAGCCCGTAGTTTTAAGGCTTTGCGCCAGCTCGCCAATCGAGGCATCATTCATCTGCCGACGCGGCTGATGCGGATTCGGAACGATCGAATCAAGCGGAAGCTCGGCGATCGCCGCGCCGGCGGGGGGCTGCGGTTGCGACTCAACCGGCAGCGACTTCATGACCGGCACGATCCGTTCGAGCGTGCGGCGCTCCGGCGCAACAGCCACAGTAGTGGCTGGCGCTTCCGCCTCCTCACTCGAAACTGAAATCAAACTGCTAAGTCCCCGGCCTAATCTGGATTTTGGTTTGTTCATCTCTGGCTCCTTCCGGTCTGCTGCGAGCTATGTCCATGTTCCACGTGGAACATCAGAGATAACCCATCGCGACAATAATGCAAGGGCAGTCACACCGATTCGTTCGCGTCCTGCGGACGGGGTTGACTCATCTGTTCGGTGGTGCCGCCCCGCATTCCGGGCACTGGTTAGGCGTTGCGCGGAGGTCGTATCCACACTTGACGCACAGATCATTCCCATTCTGGGCGGCAAGGCGACGCGTTAGAATGGCATCGAAAACTAGGCAGATTATGAGGAACCACAAAAAAGCCTGAAACTCCAAATGGAAACCTATCATCGCCAAGTTTTCGAGACTCACGCCCACAAGCACAAACAGTAGCCCGAGCCTCACGATCATCCAACGGTTCGCCTTCCGCTCATTCATCGTTAGTCATCCTAACCTGTCGTGGACAGAAAAGCCGCAGGGTGCCACAGGTCGGCGTACTCGCAGACCTGTGCTCTTCCCGCAGGGTGACAACACAGGTCTCGGAGTACCGCGACCTGTGGCACCCGATGAGCAACTATACAACGATCCGCCACCATGTTGCCGGTGCAAACCTTTTGCTAACTTCTTATCACATAATAGCGGGACCCATTTTTCGGACATCCAGCTGATTCGTCCGGTCCGCCAATGGGCTCTGTGCCAATTGCTCCCTCCACAGTAATCTTCCCCCATGACCATCACCGACACCGAAAAAGTCGATCTTCCCACGCCGACGGGTCCGATGCGGACTTATATTTCGCGGCCTGTTGCCGACGGGAAATATCCGGGCATTTTGCTTTACTCGGAAATCTTTCAGGTGACCGGGCCGATTCGCCGGACGGCGGCGCTTTTGGCCTCTCACGGTTTTGTCGTCGCGGTGCCGGAGATTTATCACGAGTTTGAACAGCCGGGCGTGGCGCTCGCGTACGATCAGGCGGGAGCCGATCGCGGGAATCAACTCAAGACCGCAAAAGAGCTGGCGGCATACGACGCCGACTCACGCGCGGTGCTCGATCATCTCAAATCGCGCGGCGATTGCACCGGGAAACTCGGCGCGATCGGAATCTGCATCGGCGGACACCTCGCCTTCCGCGCGGCGATGAATCCGGGCGTCCTCGCCGGCGTCTGCTTCTACGCCACCGACATCCACAAGCGCGGCCTGGGGAAAGGGATGAACGACAACACGCTTGATCGCATGAAAGAGATCAGCGGCGAGATGCTGATGATCTGGGGCCGCCAGGACCCGCACATTCCGCGAGAAGGGCGGCAAACCGTTTACAACGCAATGAGCGATGCGGGGCTGCTGTTCACGTGGCACGAGTTCAACGGCCAGCATGCGTTCATGCGCGATGAAGGGCCGCGCTATGATCCGGAACTGGCGCGGATTTGTTATGACCTGACGCTGTCGCTATTTCGGAGACGGCTCGGTGATGGGGATTTGCGGAAGACGGAAGGGGGGCCCAAAGAATCGCGGCATTGAAAATACTGCGGAAAACTTGGCGCTGACGGGATTGATTATTGGCAATCACGGCGAAAGGAATATAGTCCGCACAGGGAACCTGCGGCGCGGCACATTCATGGAGGAAACAGCGTGGCCGTCACGCATTCAGCCAAGGCAATTTTTCCTGACGAGCAGTGGGAAGCTGGCGATCGCTTCGAAGTGCCGGCGTCGCCACTCGGCAGCTGCGCGCTGCGGCTGGGCTTGCCGGCCCATTTGCTCGATGACGAACATCGTCCCATAACAATTGAAGATGAGCGCGGCCGGCGTCTTTCGCTGGTCGCTCACGATCTCGACCAAATCGAAATTCAAGATGTCGATCCGCAGGCGCTGGCACGCCTGACGGTGGGGGCCCTGTGGCTCGAGTTCATTTCCGCCAATCGATATCGGCTGATCGTCGAGCGGTCATCGGTCGCCGACGAATCGTTTGAGCAGATCGAGTTTGACGGGGCGGATGTCGAGTTGCTGCGCTCGCCGCCGCCCGCGGTTTCTCCCAATGAGTTTGAGCTGGGCTTGCGCGCGGCGCGGCTGGCGACGCATCCGGGGTTCGATCAACTGATCTCTCTGCCGATGGTGCGCGAGATGCAACTGCTGGAGCATCAGACGCGCACCGCGATGACTGTCCTCCGCAGGTTGCGCGGGCGGGCCATGCTTTGCGACGAAGTCGGCTTGGGAAAAACCGTCGAGGCGGGGCTGGTGCTCAGCGAGTTGCTCATGCGCGGGCTGGTTCGCAATGTGCTCGTGCTGACGCCGCCTTCATTGATCGCGCAGTGGCAGGGGGAGATGCGGCGCAAGTTCGCCGTCGAGTTGATCAGTCATGATGATCCGGGCTTTCGCGAGGGTGGGGCGTGGTCGGGGCATGATCGCGTGATCGCTTCCATTCATACCGCCAAGCGCGAGCCGCACCGCTCGGCGATTTTGGCGCGGCGATGGGATATGGTCATCATCGACGAGGCCCATCACTTGCGTAATCGCACGACGGCACTTTGGAAATTCGCCAGCGAGCTGCAGAAGCAATACATCCTGCTGCTCACCGCGACGCCGGTGCAGAACAATCTTGAGGAGCTGTTTAATCTCGTGACGCTGCTGGAGCCGGGGCTGCTGAGCACGCGGCGGGATTTTGGCCGGCGGTTTGTTTCCAAGGGAGACAAGCTCACGCCGCGAAATGTCGATGAGCTTCATTCGCTGCTGGCGGAAGTGATGGTGCGCAATCGGCGCAGCACGGTGGGCTTGCAGTTCACGCGGCGCTTTGCGCAAACGTCGGCGGTCGCGCTCTCGCCGGAGGAGCGAGCGCTGTATGACTCGGCCGCGACACTGGTGCGCGCGGGTCTTGCGGGCACGCCGGAAAAAGCGCCGCTGAATCGGATGACGCTCATCACGCTGCAAATGGCCTTGGGAAGCTCTCCCGCCGCCGCCGCAGCGATGCTGGAAAATCTGCGGCAGAAAAAGTCGCTCGAGGGCCCGTCGCATCAGGCATTGGCGGACCTGGCCGAATCCGCAGCACGCGCCGGAAGCGGCGCTAAATCGCAGCGGCTATTGCGCCTGTTGGATGAATTCCCGGACAAGCTGGTTGTCTTCACTCAATTTCGCGCCACGCAGGAAATGCTGCGGCGGCAGCTTGCCGAGGCGGGGCATGAAGTCGCGATGTTTCACGGCGGACTCTCGCGCCTCGAGAAGGAAGCGTCGATCGCGCAGTTCCGCGGGTCCGCCCGAATTCTCCTCTGCACGGAATCGGGTAGCGAAGGACGAAATCTCCAGTTCGCGCACGGCTTGTGCAATTTTGATCTGCCGTGGAATCCGATGAAGATCGAGCAGCGCATCGGGCGCCTCAGCCGCATCGGGCAGGAGCACGATGTTCACGTCTTCAACCTCGTCGCCGCCGGCACCGTCGAGGCGGCGGTGCTTCATCTGCTGGAAGCCAAGCTCAACATGTTTGAGCTCGTGATCGGCGAAGTGGACATGATCCTGGGGAACCTGGACGACGAGAAGGAATTCGAGGAGCTGATCGCCGAGGAGTGGGCGGCGTCGACCGATTCCGATGAATTTGCGGCGCGCATGGAGGTGCTGGGCAGCCGGCTGCTTGCCGCCAAAGCCGCGTACTTCCGGCAACGCGCTCAGGACGAAAAACTGTTTGGCAATCGTTTTGCGCCGGAGGGATGAGATGACGCGGCTTGCCGACATCCAAGCAGATTCGTTGACGATCTCTCCGCTGGAGGCGTTCGTGCGCGAGTATGTCGAGGCGCGCGACGGCGTATGGGATCAGATCGAGCCGCAGGTTTACGATCTGATGGTCGGCTCGGATATCAAGCGCGTGGCATTCGATCCGGAGGCGCTGCCCGAACACCCTGAGGCGCAGCTCGCCAGCCTCGGCTCCCCGCTCATCGACAAGCTTCTGGAAGATGCGCAGCAGCGCTGGCGGCTGGCGCGGTTTTATCTGGCCGGGGCCAATCTGCATCCGCGCGATCTGGAGACCCGCGTGGCGCGAGCGCTGAGCTTCACGCCGCCGGCTACGTTGAGCATCGAGCGCGTTCGGGCGATGGATTTCCCGCAGGCGGTCTTCTGGTTCAAGGCGACCTTCGCCAGCGATCAGAAGGAAGAGCAAATCGTGCCGACCGCGATCGATCTGCACTATCTGCGCGGCGTGCGAAATCTGGATGCGCTGCTCGCCGCCGGGCGGTTATCGAAGGAACCGGCCCATCATTTGCCCGAGGCACGGCATGCAACGCTGGAAGCCGGCTACCGCGCCGCGCGCCGACAGGTGGCGCCGACGGTATCGGCGCTGGCCAATGGCCGGCGGCGCGAGTGGGAACAGCGCGCACAAAAGCAAATCGCCCGGATGTCCGCGTATTACGCGCAGCTGCGCGCCGAGGCCGAGGACCGCGCTCAGCGCGAGACGGATTCTGACAAGGCGAAGGCCGCGGAGCGACTGGCGGCGATCGATCGTGAAGAACAGTTGCGCATCGCCGAGCTGCGAAGAAAGTCGGCCCTGCGTGTTCATGCGAGCCTGATCAGCGCGGCGATCGTTCAACAACCCAAGCTGCTGATCAGCGCGGCGATTACGCCGAAGGGTTTGCCGGCGCGAAATCTGGAAATCGTCTGGGATGCGATGAACGAATCGGTGGAAGCAGTTCCCTGCCCAAGCTGCGGCCGGCCGACGTTCTCATTTCAGATCAGCCGCACCGGGATGGGATGTGATGTCTGCCGCGGCGGGCGGCAAAGCTGACGACATGATCGCCCGTCGTTTCACGAATCTCATTTCCTAGTGGGTCAGTTTGGGTGCCACAGGTCGGCTTACTCACAGGCCTGCGCGCCTCTTGTACCAAAACGCACAGGTCTCGGAGTACCGCGACCTGTGGCACCCAAAGACGAATTCAAACTGACCCACTACCCTCATTTCTCCAACTGATCCACCGCCGGCTTGATCGCCTCGGCCCAGATTTCATATCCCTTGGTATTGGGATGCAGATAGTCCGGCATGATCGTGCGCGGCAGGGTGCCGTCGGGCTCCAGGAATTTATCGCCGATGTCGAGGAATTTGACGTGTTTTCCGCCATCATCGAGTTTCGCGATCATCTCGTTGATCTGCTTGATCTGCGCGCGGAACGGGTCATCGGCTTTGTTGGCGCGGGGGAAAACGCCGAGCAGCAATATTTTGATTCCGGGAACTTTCTCCTGCGCGGCTTTGACGACGCTGACGATTCCGTCGGCGGTTTCCTCGGCGGACATCTTGTTGTTGTTCCCGATATTGTTCGTACCGATCATGATGACGGCGACCTTCGGCGAAACGCCGTCCAATTCTCCGTGCTGCAGCCGCCAGAGCACGTGCTGGGTTTCGTCGCCGCTGATGCCGATGTTGTAGGGGCGATATTGGCCGAAGTAATCCTCGAACATTTCGCGCTGTGGATCGGAGCGCCAGGCGTCGGTGATGGAGTCGCCGATCAAGACCAGCCGTGTTCCTCCAGTCTTGATCAGCCGTTCCTTGCGCGCCATAAAACCGTCATGACGCCGGCGATCCTTCTCCACCGGAATGCTCCCGCGATTGGCGGGCTGAGTCGCCTGCGTGGTCGCCGGCTTGTCATCGCCGGCCAGGGCAGCGCCGGCTCCAAAGGCGGTTGTCAGTACGCAAACTCCAAGTCGAAAAAAGCGGGCAGACATCGGTTGAATCTCCGGTGATTGGTAGTTCGATGATCGCAGAACATTACCAGTTCGGCGCGGGAAAGTTGAGAGTCGGATCCTAAGTCGGAAGCCGGCCCGGATCGGGCCGAATAACCGTCATGCTGAGGTACTCCGAAGCATCTGGCCCATTCGCGCAAGCCAGCCAGATGCTTCGGAGTACCTCAGCATGACGGGATGCGCGGGGGGATGATCCAAAGCCCGCATGGCTCTGCGACAACATTCCTCCGCCGCATAATCACGGATCAATCCTGCGACCGCGCAAAATACTCCTGCTCCAGCGTCTTCAGTTTCTTCTTCAGCGACTCATATTCATCTCGCAGCTTTCGCGATCGCGCCGCGTCTTTGGCTTTTTCTACATCGCCGAAGCTTGATTCGCAGTCGGCCATTGCCACTTCGGTTTCGGTGATCTGATGCTCGAGCTCTTGAATCGTGAGTCGTCCGAAAGGGCGGAGGAAGGGATTATCCTTCTTCTTTTCGCGCGGCTTTTCCGGCGGCTTCTGCTGCTTTGAAGGCGCGGGCTTGGAAGAAGATTTGGCGGGCCGGGCGGCCTCGGCGAGTTCGGCCTGTCTCCGCACCCAATCGCTGTACGTGCCGGAGAAATCGATCAGATTAGGCGGCTGAAGAATGAACAGCCGGCCGGCGACGCGATTTAAGAAAAACCGATCGTGGCTTACGCAGATCACCGTCCCGGGAAACTCTCCCAGCGCGCCTTCTAACGCTTCGCGCGAAGGAATATCCAGATGATTCGTCGGCTCGTCGAGCACCAGCACATTGGGCTTATCAACCAGAAGCTGCGCGATGCGCACGCGGGCGCGCTCGCCGCCGCTGAGCAGGCTCACGGGTTTGTCGATGTCGTCGCCGCGGAAAAGCATGCGGCCAAGCACAAAGCGAATCTCCTGATCCTTCACCGTTCGCCCCTCGGCGACTTCTTCAAACACGGTGTTCTCCGGATCAAATTCATCGAGCCGCTGATCGTAGTAGCCGATGGCGAGATTCGCCCCCCAGCGAATGTCGCCGGCGTCGGCGTCTTCGCGGCCGAGCAGCACATTGAGCAGCGTGGTCTTGCCCGAGCCATTGGGGCCGAGGATGCCGATCCGTTCGCCGCGCTTGATGTCGAAGCGAAGCGCGCTCCATAGCTTTTTCGAGTCGTACGCTTTGGAAAGTTCGCGCACTTCGAGCACGCGATCGCCGGCGCGTTGATCGGTGTTGAGCGAGAGATGAATCTTGCGCTGATCGGTCACTTGCTGAATGACATCGCCGCTGGAGAGCAGGCGATTGAGCCGCTTCTCGCGCCCCTTGGCCTCCTTGCTGCGCTGTCCCGCACCGAAGCGGCGGATGAATTCCTTTTGCTTCTCGATATCCGCCTGCTGCTCCTCGTATTGCCGCTGCTGTGTCAGCTCCTGCAGCTCGCGCTGTTGCGCGAAAGCCGAGTAGTTGCCCGGATAACTGGAGAGCTGGCAGCGCGTGAGCCAAACGATCCGCGTCGCCAGGCGATCCAGCAGATAGCGATCGTGGCTGATGAGCACCGTCGCGCCATTAAAACCGAGCAGATATTTTTCCAGCCATTCGATCGCGATCAGATCCAGGTGATTGGTCGGCTCATCCAGCAGCAATAGATCCGGCTCGCTGATCAGAAGCTTCGCCAGCGCCAAACGCGAGCGTTGCCCGCCGGACAGCGTGGCGACATTCTGCTCCCAGCATTCGGGGACAAGGCCGACGCCGAGCAATGTCGCCTCGAGCTTATGCCGCCAGGCGTACCCGCCGGCCAGATCAAACTCGTGCTGAACGTTCTG
>DATBDZ010000104.1:0-2728 GCA_036276235.1 Humisphaera sp.
GAAGTTCAACATTGTTGCTGCATTCGCGATCCAGCGCTGCGGCGCGTTGGTCGAATGGAAGTTCAACAATCTTCAAAAACAGGGTCTGAACGCGGATAGGATCACTGGCCATTGTCGGTTCTCCAGGTTAATACCCTTTCAATGCGACAATTCACCAGGCGCCTGTCGAAAAGAATTACAAAGCTACATTTCGACCTTCAAGGCGTCGCGCAGCCACGCCCGAGCGTAGGTCCACTTTTGGCGGGCCTGATAGACGGTAATTTCAAGGGTGGCGGCGATTTGCTCGTGGCCCAGCCCCGCGAAATGCCGCAGTTCCACCACGCGGGCCGCGATCGCATCTTCCGCCGCGAGGCGGCTCAAGGCATCGTCCAGGTCGAGGACGGCTGAATCGGCGGGCTTCGCCGCCAGATTCTCCAATTCCACGCGATGCTTCCCGCCGCCATGCCTGGCACGGCGCTTTCGCCTGGCATTCTCGACGAGTATACGGCGCATCGCTTCCGCTGCCGCGGCAAAAAAGTGGCCCCGGCTGTCCCACCGTTTGACGTTCCCGGCATTTGCCAGCCGCAGATACGCCTCATGCACCAGCGCGGTGGGTTGAAGGGTATGACCCGCTGATTCCCGCGCCATTCGAGCGCTGGCTAATTTTCGAAGTTCTTCGTAGACCAGCGGCAGGAGCCTGGCCGAGGCTTTGGTGTCGCCCCGGTCGATCGCATTGAGGATACCCGTGATCTCATTCATCGCCGGCTACCCTGAGCCAAGCGAGCTTGCACAGGATCTCGCATCGCCGCGAGCTTCTCGTTGTGCCGTTGCGTAGTTGCCAGCGCCGAGTATTGCAGCAGCGAGGGTGCACACAGATGTGTACTGCTGGCTTGGTCATCTGCGAAACGATCGCCTCCCGCCCGCGGGTTTCACCTGCCATTCGCGCCGTTCGCTCCAAAGACCTCCGCCGCAGAAACTGCAGGGTCCAGAATGATACCCGCACCCTGCAGAGCGCTCAATATCCACCCATCTTCATAAAGGGTGCCGGAGTCACCGATACAACCAATCCACCCCAAACGAAGTAACCACCGTCGTCGTCAGGCCCGACGACATTTTCGTTTGCAGTCCCGCGCAATGTCCCAGCAAAACCCGCTCGCCCACAAACGCGATCGCGCAGTAGCAATACCATCCCTGCGGATCATCATAGAGCGTTTTGCGATGCGTCCAGGTCTTTCCCTCGTCGTTGGAAATCGCCACGGTCAGCGGCGTGCGCTTGCCGCGGTGGGCGGCGTCTATCGCCGTGTGATCGTTCCAGACCAACAGCAGATCGCCGGTCTTGGGAATTCGCTTCAGCGAGGCGGGCGAGAGCGGCGAGGCCAGGTCGCTCGGCTCCGGCGCCGACCAGGTTTGGCCGCGATCTTGGGAGTAGGAGCGAAACAGAAATCCCTGATCGGTGCGGCAGAGCATCAGCAGTCGGCCATCCTTCAGCTCCGCCACCAGCGGCTCCTGTAGGCCGGAACGACTTTGCGGCGGCGCTTCCAACGCGCTGTCGCTGCGATGCCAGGTGAGGCCGCCATCGTCGCTGAAGAAACAGACCGCCACGCCACGATGCCAGCCGGGCTTGTCGGCCGCGGCGTCGTGCCGCGCAGCCGGCAGGATGATCCGTCCATCCGCAAGCTGAATCGCGCGGCCATTGTTCACCACGAAATACCCCGCCTCCGGCATACACTCGCGGGGCTCGCTCCAGCTTTTGGCGCCATCCGTCGAAACCCGCATCACCGCGCGGCAATCGCCCGCCGACTTCTTCTCCAGATAAAACATCGCCAGCCTCCCATCGCGCAGCGGCAGGATGGAGACCGACATGATGTTCTGCGCCCCGGCCGGCCGCGCGACGACAAGCTCATCGCGCGCGCTCCAGGTCCTGCCGCCGTCGGTGCTGAGTCGGCTGACCAGCTCTGCCGCATCCGCATCGCCGGTGCCGCCGGTGAATCGCGTGTAAACAAACAACACGCGTCCATCCCCAAGAACCGCAAAATCGCCTTCGGAGTTGCGTGGGTTGTTGGGGCCGGGGGCGAGGACCAAATTCTGCGAGACGCCGTTGGGAAGATCGGCTGCGGTTGCCGGATGCGTGCAGGTGAACAGGAGAACATGTGCATGTAGAATCAAGATCAACACGCGCAATGAGAACGAAATGATCCGGCTGTCACGGCGAAATCTCATGCTGATTGTCCTATCATTCGCTGCACTCGCGACGAGCATACTGGTGATCATCAGTAATTGGTCAATGCTCATGGTGAGTTGCGACCGGGCCTCAACGCGGGCCAATCAATATATGGAGATGCATCTCGGACTCGTGTCGAATGACGGCGGTCTTCGTATTGACTGGCTAAGTGGAACGGTCAATTGCGCAACGCCTGCTGGAGCAGGCGGAGAGCTGGCTGACCATGACTCTGTCTATCCTCATGCTCTGAATTTCGTTCGGGAAAAAACTGATGAAGCGACAAGGTTCAGAAGCTATTTCATATCCTCGACTGATTCGCATCCACTCGGATTTCAGTATCGATGGAGTTCCGCACACAACGCGAAGCGGCAAATTTCCCAGCTGAACCTTAGCATTCCGTATTGGTTCCCGTTTGCGTGCTTCACGATCCCACTCTTGATTGTCGCCAGGCGCGCATTCCGCGACCCGAAAACTTCAAATCGAGGGTTTGATCTGGTTCGACTATCGGAGACGGACAAGTGCCAGGAT
>DATBDZ010000105.1:0-1782 GCA_036276235.1 Humisphaera sp.
GCGGCCAGCCAGCAGATTTTTCCCTTTTAATGCTTCGTGTTAACACGCTGGCCATCGGTTTCAGTTACTTTCGATAGCTATGACCGATTCGCTTGAACGCCTTTATGTGGCAGTGATCGCGGCCAAGGATCTTGATCCGGCAAAGTCGCGAACGGCACGGCTGTTTCAGCGCGGCCCGGCCAAAATGGCCAAGAAGCTGGCTGAAGAAGCCATCGAGGTCGTGATCGACGCCGTCAATGGCGATTCCGACGCTGTCATCCGCGAAAGCGCCGATCTTCTCTATAATCTCACCGTGTTGTGGGCGTCGGCCGGCGTGCGGCCCGTCGACGTCTGGCGTGAAATGGAGCGTCGCGAGCATCTGCTGGGCATAGCCGAAAAGCTGCCGAAATCGCCGATCGATCTACCCAAGACCGCCGCACCCCCACTTGCCCGGCACCGGATCGCCGCGCTTGAGGGTCGCGGGCTTCGCAAGCGTCACTGACGCCTCGACCACTGTGATCGCGGCCATGGACAAATCCCGTACGGGATGGTTCATCGCGCCATGCTGAGACGGATCTACGACTGGTGCATCGGCGCCGCGCACAAGCCCCATGCAATGTGGATCATGGGAGCGGTCGCATTTGCGGAAAGCTCGTTCTTTCCGGTTCCACCCGATGTGATGTTGATCCCGATGTCGCTGGCGCGGCCGCAGCGCGCCTGGGTCTACGCTTCGGTCTGCACGGCCGCTTCCGTGCTCGGCGGCATCCTCGGTTATGCAATCGGCGCGGTGCTTTACGATTCGATCGGGCACTGGCTGATCGAGCTTTACGGCCTTGGCGGAAAGGTGGAGGCCTTTCGTGCTTCTTATGCGCAATGGGGCGCGGTGATCATCCTTCTGAAAGGACTGACGCCCATCCCCTACAAGCTCGTGACGATCACCTCGGGCTTCGCCGGTTACAACGTTTGGCTGTTCATTCTATGCTCGATCGTGGCCCGCGGTGGCCGCTTTTTTATCGCGGCCATCTTGCTCAATCGCTACGGCGAATGGATTCGCGTGCGAATCGAAAAGCACCTCGGGCTGTGGGTGACGCTCGGTGCCGTCCTGCTGATACTCGGCTTCGTCATCGCCGTCCGCCTGCTCTGAAGGCCGCTCGTGTACGGCTTTGCAGCGCCGCGGCTTCGGGCTAGACTCCTGCACAAGATGGTTCGACTCGGCAGCCTCATTCCGCGGGCCAGGCGCTGCCTCATCACTGCGGCGCTAGGGACCTTGATTATCGGTGCGGGCGCCGGATGGGCTCAACCAACATCTTCGCCGCCCCCCGTTCAGGAGCCCGTCGCGGCGCCAACGCCGTCCCCGCGCGAGGAGAAGCCGGGCTTGATGGAGGAGATCGGCAATCTTTTCGGGAAGTCGCTCTCCATCTTGCCGCCGTTGAAGACTCCCGGCGAGGCGATCGACGATCTCAATGCACGCGCCAAGGATGCCAGCGATAGTTTGTTGCGTCTCGCCAAGCCGTCCTCGATGGTTTCGGGACGCACGATCTGTCCAACTGCGGCCGACGGCACTCCGGACTGCAAGTCCGGCGCCAATAAGCTTTGCCAGAGCAAAGGCTACAAGGAAGGCAAAAGCCTGAACACCGATTCCGCGGAGACCTGTTCTGCGAAAGTGCTGATCCCGGGTCGAGCGCGAAAACCAGGCGACTGTCGCATGGACAATTACGTCACCCATGCAATCTGCCAGGAATAAGATGAACTGGCGCATGGGCCGGTTTGGGCGGACGCGGTTGCCTTTATGGTATGATGTCT
>DATBDZ010000106.1:0-7612 GCA_036276235.1 Humisphaera sp.
TGAAATGCCTGCGCCGCACGGATGGATCGGTCGATTACTTCCTCGCGTTGCTGCAGGATATCACCGAGCGCAAACGATCCGAGAAGGTGCTGCGCGAAAGTGAAGCGCTCATCGCCGGCGAGCTGGCGGCAATGAAGCGCCTCCAGGAATTGAGCACGCGCCTGGTGAACGACGGCGACAAGACCTCGCTCCTGCAGGAAGTCATCGATGCCGCCATCGTCATTACCGATACCGGCATGGGGAACGTGCAACTGCTGGATCGCAGCACCGGAGCATTGAATATTGTCGCCAGCCGCGGCTTGAGCGCCAAATTCCTGAATCACTTCAGCGCCATCTGCGGGCACAGCGGCTCCTGCCAGGCGGCGATGCGCGACGGCTCGCGCGTGATCGTCGGCGACGTCACCGACAGTATTTTTGAGGGGGACGACCTGGCAATGATGCTCGCTGAGGGGGCGCGCGCCGTTCAATCGACGCCGCTCACCAGCCGCTCGGGTGAAGTGCTCGGGATACTCTCCACCCACTATCGCCGGCCGCACATTCCCGCCGAGCGCGATCTGCGAATCCTCGATCTGTTGGCTCGACAGGCCGCCGACTGGATCGAACGAACCGGAATCGGCGGATGAGCTGCGCAAGGCCAAGAGCAGCGCCGAGGAAGCCAACCATTTGAAGGACGAAATCCTCGCCACCGTCAGCCACGAACTGCGGACGCCGCTGTCGGCAATGCTGCTGTGGTCCCAACTGCTCGAAAACGGATCGATTCAGACTGATGAGAAGGCTCAGACATACCGGTCCATCCGTGAAAGCGCCCAGGCACAGCAACAGCTCATCGAAGATCTGCTGGATATTTCGCGCATGCTGGCCGGCGAAATGCGAATCAACCTGCATGCGGCGGATCTTAAACCGATCATTCGGGCGGCCACGACGATCGTTCGGCCGCTCGCGGTGGCCCGGAATATCCGCATCGATGAAGAGCTCGATCTCGATGTCTCCGTGCAGGCTGACGCCGGCCGAATCCAGCAGGTTGTCCTGAACCTCTTAAATAATGCCGTCAAGTTCTCCCATGACGGCGGGCATGTCCATGTGCGACTTCGCAGAGCGAATGGCGCGGCAGAAATTGAAGTCACCGATGGCGGCCAGGGGATCAGCGCCGAGCTTCTGCCCTATGTGTTCGAGCGCTTCCGCCAGGCCCAGGGCGGCACCCCCCGCCACGGCGGGCTCGGGCTCGGCTTGGCTATTGCGCGCGAGCTGGTCGAGCTGCACGGCGGCGACATCCGCGCGAAGAGCCCCGGTGCAGGGCTCGGGGCAACCTTCACCGTCCAACTCCCAACCGAACAGAAGAGCAAAACCTCATCCGACCCTGCGTCGATGCAGCCGTCGATGCCGCCGGCGCAAGCCCAGTGGCGATTTGTTCCCACCGACATTCTCCTGGGAGTTCGCGCTCTCGTGGTCGAGGACGACCCGACGACGCGAGAGGCAATTCAATACTTATTGGAAAAGTGTCAGGCGGAAGTGATCGGCTTCGATTCCGCCGCGGACGCGCTCGCCGAATTCGCCGCCAGCCTTGGCACGGGGCCGCGATTCGATGTTTTGCTCAGCGACATTGCCTTGCCGCAAATGAACGGCCACGACCTCATACGAAAAATTCGCGAGATCGAACAGCATGCCAACGCTCTTCGTCCCATTCCCGCAGTGGCACTTACAGCCTATGCCCGAGAGCAGGATCGCGTTGCGGCATTGGCCGCGGGCTTTAATGTCCACCTGACCAAGCCTGTCGTCGCCACTTTGATGGTCAGAACTGTCGCCAACTGCGTGGGCAGACCCATGGATGAAGGACCGTCCGGCCGCGGTCGAAATCCCTCGGCTTGAGCAACCTGATTCCAATGAGCTTCAACCAGAACATCCTCGACCCCACCACCCTGCTGGCCGCGTGCGGCGGCGACCGCGTTTTGCTCCAGAAGATGATCGATTCGTTCCGAGCCACTTTCCCCAACCATCTTTCCGCGCTGCGGGAGGCCGCACAGCAGAAGGACGAATTCTCCTTTCGACGCATCGCGCATCAACTTCGAGGGCTGACATCAAATTACTCTACCTCCGTCGCGGCCCAAGCGGCGGCGCTGGAAGAAATGGAAGCCGATCAGCACATCGACCCCATCATGGATCGATGCGAGACCATGATTCAACTGACCCGCGATCTGGGCGATTTGCTTTCGGTCTTGACGCTCGAAGACCTCCAGCGCGCATCGCGAATACAATAATCTCGGTGCTGGGCCCGGATGACTTGCTCATTGCAACGTGTAAAGGTACGTCGCGATATCGCGGGCATCGGTGTCGGTCAGATGAAGATTGGGCATCGCCGTCTTCGCATCGACGCCTGGGGGATCTTCCAGCCATCGAATCATATTCTGCGGCGTGTTCTGCATCACGCCGGCGATGTACATTCGCCCGCCCATTTGCGTCAGCGGCGGGCCGACCAACGCATCGGCGCCGTGTACGCCCGGGATGGTGTGGCAGGAAGCGCAGCCGTAATCGAGGATGGCGGCGTGGCCTTTATCTGGATCGCCGCCGGCCAGGGCGCGGGCGACTTGCTTCTTTTCGCTGTCGCAGCCGCCGAGTAATGACAGCGCGATGAGCAGCGGGGCGGCGACTTTCAGCCGACGCACCGCGGTGTTCGCCCTCCTCTTTCCTGCACGCAGTTGGTGGCAGAAAAAGTGCGGAGGAATTCTCGTCATTCTCATCGGGCGCTCCCTTCTTCAAGAAGCGACGCGGGGCGCGTCAGGGCGCGTTTTACGGGAACTGTATCGCTGCCGTTGGCGCGCAGGCCGGATCGGATTTCATCGCGCACCACGCGCTGCTCGGATTGGGCTAGCCAGCGGGCGAAGATCACAAGACCCGCGCCGATGTAGACCGTGCATGCCGGCACCCACATGATCAGCCCGCCGATCTGTTGGTCCTCGAGCGGCGTCAGGCCCCAGGCGAGCGTGTCGTCGTAATCCGGGTACCAGACCGTTCGCGCGAAGGTCAGCAGCGCGCCGAGCAAGCCGCTGTGGAGCGCGGTGGTGAACAGGTACATCACGGAAATGCCGTAATTCTTCACGCCACGATGGCCGTGGATGAGTGCCCACCAGAATAGAAGCGATGTCGCGATAAAGCTGACGTGCTGCGACGCATGCACCCATTCGTTGTGCAATGTCGCCTGAAACAAAACCGGCGCGTGCCAACTCCATAGGACGATCGCATGCAGCAGCCACGCGACCAGCGGCGTGCCAATGAAGCCCCATGTGAGCATCCAGCCGCGCGAATTGGAGAAACGGCCCAGGCCGCCGGCAAGACTGGGAGGAAGCGCGCGAAGAAACGCGATCATCGGGCGGCCCAACACCAGCAACGGTGCCGCGACGAGCATGAGCAGTTCATGCTGCGTCATATGCGCGGAAAAGAGCACCTGCCCCAGCGGATGCAGCGGCGACACGAGAGCTACAAAGAGCGTGATCCATCCGCCGGCGAAACAGGCGGCTTCCCATTTTCGGATGCCGTGGCCGACGCCGGACGATTTCCATGTCCGCCAGAGGCCCAGGGCGTACAGGACCGCGGACACCGCCAATCCGATGACAGTTCCCGGTTCAAAGCCCCACATTCTCCAAAGCTGGTCCCAATCTTCCGGACCTTTTTGATCTGGGCCAATTTCATGCGCGAGCAAAACGCGCGGCGTGCCGAGGATGGCCACCACCGCGCCGATTCGCAAGAGATTTTTCATTTGCCGCGCGTTCATGAGAATCAGGTCCAGCAGGGGTCGAAGAAGAAGCTGGCGATACCCTGGGCGATGATGAGGGTCGCATAGAGCAGGCCGCTGACAGCGCCCAGCGCGCCCAGGAATCGGCGTCGCGCGCCGGCACCGCCGTCGGTTTCGTCGGGCGAGCCGCCGCCGCTCTGGCGGAATTGTCGCCAGGAGAGAAAGGCGCCGATGAGTGTGAGCACGGCGGCGATGATTGTGATCAGATGAAGGACGAGTGTGCTATGCCCCTTGCAAACCCATAAGACCAGCGAGTAGCCGCTTTGCATCTGCATGAACCAGATGAACGGCGCTCCAAGGACTGCGGTCCAGAGGGCGACGCTGCTGCCGGCGGCGGGGAAATGTGCGGTGGCGACACGAGTCATATTTATTTCCACTAAGGCGGCGGCGCAATTCCCGGCAGGGCAATCCGCTCCACCGTTCCGGCAAATCACTCCCGCCACATCCTCCCGACTACAACACGCGTGCCCCGATGAAGACCGTCGCGTAGCACAAGATCCAGACGATCGTTGCCCAGTACCAGTAGCCGCCGGCCAACGTCACATCCAGGCCATGCTTGGGATCCAGGGCGTGGCGGATGATCCACAACAGCATGATGAAAAACTCCGCCGCCGCGCCGAGCAGATACGTCAGGTGCGTGCCCAGGATGACCCAGATGACCGAGCCGTAGGCGTTGTCGTCCCAGCGAAATTTCAGGTGAGAGGACCGCATCTCCAAAAATCGCAGGACGATCAGTCCGAGGCAGATCGCCAGCATGATCCAGAGGCCCAGCTTCGTGCGCGGCGCATCATCGCGGCGCGCTGCCATGTCGGTCCAATACATCAGGAAGCAGCTTGCGATCATCACCACCAGCTCGATCGTCGGCAGCGGTAAATCCGGCACCGGATGAAAGAGCGGCGGAATCGTCCGCGGCTGGGGCGGGGGCCACTCGGTGAAATTCCGCCGAATGTAAAAGTAGCTGACCAGCAGCAGCAGAATCGTCATCGATTCGATGATGATCAGCAGTGCGTTGCCCCACCAGACCGGCTCGCGGCTATCCTGCCCCTCTTCCGGCAGGCCTGAAACATCCAGCACATATCGACCGTCTATCTTCACTGTTTGAAATGTCGCGTGCATGGTTCACTTCCCCTCCTTGACGTTAATTGGCCGCTGCCCCAGCCACCAGAATGGCGGGCGACCGGTTGTGGAAGCCTCGGCACTGGGTGCCATGCGGAGTTTGGTCGCAGTCCAGAACCAGCCGAAAAGCACCAGCGTTACAACCGTTGCAAAAATCGGCGCATACCACGGATTGAAAATGCCGCCGAACATCAGCGTCGCCGCGATCGAGCAGGCCAGCAGGAACGGCCAGATCGATTCGCCCGCCAGGTCGTAGCGATGATCGGGCGCGGCATCCAGCGTCGTGGTCACCAACACCTGGCGCTTCTGGCGGCTCAGGCCCGTGATAACCGGCGACTCCTTTGGGTTTTCCCACAGCGGTTCGCGGCCCTGGCAGGTCGGTGGATACAAGTAGTTGTAATTCGGCGGCGGGGAGGTGGTGGACCATTCAAACGTTCCCGCTTGCCACGGATTGTTCCCCGCCACCTTTCCGCGCCGACGGCTCATCAATGCATTGAGGATGAAGACCAGCACCGCCAGCCCCATCAAAAACGCGCCAATCGTGGCGATCATGTTGAGCTGCGACCAGCCGGCCTCGATCGGATAGGTATAGCGGCGCCGCGTCATGCCGCGCAGACCAAGATCGTGCATGGGCCAGAAGGTCATGTTGAAGCCGATGAAAAACAGCACCAGGTGCCACCATCCGGCGGCGGTGTTGAGCATGCGGCCGGTCCATTTCGGATACCAGAAGTAGCACGCGCCAAAGAGGGGAAAAACGGCGCCGCCGATCAATACATAATGCAGATGCGCGACAACGAAGAACGTGTCAGTCACCTGAAGATCCAGCGATTGTGATGCGAGCATCACGCCGGTCAGCCCGCCGATCATGAAGACCACCACAAATCCAACGACCCACGCCAGCGGCAGTTCCATTCGCGGCTTTTTTCCCGACCAGAGCGTCGCCAGCCAGCAGAACATCTGCACGCCGTTGGGAATCACAATCATCAAGCTGGCGGCGGTAAACATCCCCTGCCCGATGCGCGGAAGCGGCGTGGCGAACATGTGATGCACCCACACGCCAAATCCGATGAACGCCGTCGCCAGCATCGAAAGGATGAGTGCCGTGTAACCAAACGCGCGGCGGCGCGAAAACGCGACGATTATATCCGACACAAAGCCCGTCGCGGGGATAAAGACGATGTACACCTCGGGATGCGCGAAGAACCAGAAAAGGTGCTGCCACAGCAGGGCATCGCCGCCCTCGGCGGGGTTGTAGAAATGGGTCTTCAGATGCGTGAGGCGATCCATCGACAGGACCGTGCTGCACAGCGTTACCGCCGGCATCGCGAAGATGATCATGAAGCTGGTGACCAACTGGGCCCAGACGAAAATCGGGATGCGATTGAGGCTCATCCCCGGCGAGCGCTGCTTGAGGACGGTCGTGATAATCTCGATGGCCGCGGCCATGCCGCTGATCTCGACGCACGTCACCATCTGCGACCAGAGATCCATCCGGTGTCCCGGCGCGTAGTTCGGCCCGGAGAGCGGCACATACGCGAACCACCCCATGTCCGGGCCCATATTGCACAGCAGCCCCGCAAACAGGCACAGCCCCGCGATGGCGTAAAGGTAATAGCTGAAGTTCAGCAGCCGCGGGAATGAGACATTGCGCGTGCCGACCATCAGCGGGACCAGGTAAAGGCCAAAGCCCTCCATGACGGGGACCGCGAACAGAAACATCATCGCGGTGCCGTGCGTGGTGAAGAACTGGTTGTAGACGTCGTTGGTTAAAAACGTGTTGCGCGGCACCGCCAGTTGCACCCGCATGTGCAGCGCGAGGATGCCGGCCAATGCGAAGAAGAAGAAGGCGGTCTTGATGTAGCGCAGGCCGATCTCCTTGTGATCGGTGCTGGTGAGCCAGCCAAGAAATCCGGGCGGGCGCTGCCATGTGCGTTGGAGCACCAGATGCTCGCTCATGTCTTCGGGCGGAACAGGGTCCGACACAGCGGCCATGCCGCGATCAAGCGAGGAAGGATTGAGTGTCGTCTGAGTCATTTGCAATATTCGTGGCAACGGTTTTCAACATTGAAAGCCGTGGCGCAGGAACTGATTAAAACGCCTTGGCGCCGGCTTCGGCGACGGCCTGGTCCTGCTTGCCCACGCCGCCGCTCACACCGATCGCGCCGACCACTTCGCCGTTGCGTTTAAGCGGAATGCCGCCGGCGAAGATCATCACCTTCCCGTTGTTGGAGACGTCAATGCCGTAAAAGTCCTCACCCGGTTGCGAGAGCTTGCTTAGCGCCTTGGTTTCGATATCAAACGCGCGGCTCGTCCAGGCTTTCTTGATGGCGATGTCGATGCTGCCGAGCCAGGCGCCGTCCATGCGGATGAAAGCGACCAGATTTCCGCCGGTATCGACGACGGCGATGTTCATCGGCTGCCCCTGGTTCTGGGCCTCCATGGCGGCGGCCATGATTACGCGTCGAGCCTCATCGAGCTTCAACATTCTTCTTCTCCTTCACTTGAGCGACTCCATGTATTCCAGCAGCGCACGCAGGTCATCCGGGCTGAGATTGTTCTGCGGCATGCGGCAGCCGGGTTTGATCTTCTGCGGATCGACAATCCACCCCGCCAAGTGCCCGGGCCGATTCGGAATGGCGCCGCCGGCCAAAATCGAGCGGCTGGCGACGTGGGTCAGATTCGGGCCGACCAATCCTCCCGCAGTAGTTC
>DATBDZ010000107.1:0-3387 GCA_036276235.1 Humisphaera sp.
TTGCCTGGCGGCGCTGTTTCGCCGGCGACGGTATGTGACCGTTGTTGAGAATTGAATATCTAGCCACAGAGGACACAGAGATCACAGAGAGTAAAGTTCGCTGCTTCTCTGTGACCTCTGTGCTCTCGGTGGCAAATTGTATTACGAGTGAAAAGCGATGAATTTGACGCCTGAAGAAAAGAAGGTTGGCAAACAGAATTTCAACGAGGCCGTGGGGACGACGCGGCGGACGTTTCTGCAAGATATTGGGATCATCGGCGGCACCGCGGCAGCCGTGGGGCTGGGGGCCAAATATTTCAATTACGGGCCGAAGCTTGATGATCGGCTGCGGGTGGGCGTGATCGGCACGGGCGACGAGGGGAACGTACTGATGGGGGCGATCAACCCCGACTACGTCGACGTCGTGGCAATCGCTGATATTCGCCCGTATAGCCGGCATCGCGCGTTTCATGGGGATTGGTATTCGCCGGGCGCTCACTCGGCTCGACCGGGGCTGATGAAGGTTTTTGGCTACAAGACGGAGGACGAGGCCCGGAAGCACGTCAAAGTTTACGAGAACGACTACAACGAGCTGCTCGATGACCCGAACGTCGAGGCGGTGATCATCGCGACGCCGCTGTTCATGCATCATCCGATGGCGATTGCCGCGATGCGGAAGAACAAGCACGTGCTGAGCGAAAAGCTCATGGGGCACGACGTAGGGTTGTGCAAGGAAATGGCGCGAGTGTGTGACGCGTCGAAAGATGCAAAGGGCAATCCGATCGTTATGGCGGTCGGGCATCAACGGCATTACAGCATTTTGTACGACAACGCGAAGGAGCAGATTCGCCAGGGCTTGATTGGCGACATTCATCACATTCGCGCGCAGTGGCATCGCGATAACTCGCCGGGGCACGATAGCTGGTCGCTGCCGTTGCCCGGTGATAAACAGTTGGATAAGGAACTGGCTGCCTGGCAAAAGATGTTGTCGGGGCCGAGCCGACCTGCCGACGCCGCCGCGATCGTGGAGTGGGAAGCAAAGATCGCGCAGAAGGAAGCACAGATTAAGGACATCAGCGAGGAACTGGCGCAGAAACATGGCTATCAGGCGGCGACGATCAACGGCCACGTTCGGCCGGCGGTCGAGGAATTGATTCACTGGCGGTTGTGGAACCGCACGGCCGCCGGTTTGATGGCGGAGCTTGGGAGTCATCAGCTGGACGCCTCGAGCATATTCATTTCGGCGCAAGGACCTGAGGGGCATCACGTGCATCCGCTTGCTGTCTCGGCGCTCGGTGGTCGGTCGATTTTCCCGAACGATCGCGAGTGCGAGGATCACGTTTACTGCATGTTCGAGTTCCCGGGTAAGGGTTACTACAAGGGCGACGACACGCAGGAAGTGGCCGACCCGGCGAAGAAGGTGATGGTCACCTACTCCTCGATCAATGGAAACGGATTCGGCGGATACGGCGAAATCGTGTACGGCACGAAGGGCACGCTGATCCTCGAAGAAGAGCAAACTGCGATGCTGTACAAAGGCTCTTCTACCTCGACGCAAATTGAAGTGAACAACAAGGGCGGCAAGCCCGCGATGGATACGTACGAGACCGGCGGCGGGGCCGCCGTGGCTCAAGCGGCGCTGAGCGGGCCGGTAAGCCGCGGGTATAAGGAAGAAATCGAGCACTGGGCGTGGTGCATTCGTAACCCTGCGCCGGAGCACAAACCGCATTGCACGCCGACGGTGGCGCTCGGCGATGCGGTGATTGCGCTCACGGCGAATCAGGCGATTGCGAAGCAAACGCGGATTGAGTTCAAGCCCGAGTGGTTCGACCCGGCGCGAAGCGAAACCCCGGATGGCAGCGTGCCGCGCGAGGCGGCGCAGGTGACTTGATTGTGAGACCTGCTTCTCATGGCCCGCGTTGTACTTAAGCATCTGGATAAGACATATCCGAACGGCTATCACGCGGTTCGAGATGTGAATCTCGAAATCGGCGACGGCGAGTTCATGGTGCTCGTGGGGCCGAGCGGGTGTGGAAAGTCGACGACGTTGCGGATGGTCGCCGGGTTGGAAGAGACAACCGGCGGCGAGATCTGGATTGGCGATCGGCTCGTAAATGAAATCGCGCCGGGTGATCGCGACATCGCCATGGTCTTTCAGAACTACGCGCTCTACCCGCATATGAGCGTGTATCAGAACATGGCGTTCGGGCTCAAGATGCGGCGGACGCCGAAGGCCGAGATCGAAAAACGGGTGCGCGAAGCAGCGGCGATTCTTTCGATTGAGCAGCTGTTGGAGCGCCGACCGCGGGAGCTTTCGGGCGGACAGCGGCAGCGCGTGGCGTTGGGGCGGGCGATTGTTCGCGAGCCGAAAGTGTTCTTGTTCGATGAGCCGCTGTCGAATCTCGATGCCAAGCTGCGGGTGCAGATGCGGGCGGAAATTGCGCGGCTGCATCAGCGGCTGAAGACGACGATCATTTATGTGACTCACGACCAGGTCGAGGCGATGACGCTCGGCGATCGGATCGTGCTGATGGATCGCGGTGTGATTCAGCAAGTGGATTCGCCGTTGGCGATTTATCAGCGGCCGGCGAATCAGTTTGTGGCGTCGTTCATTGGCAGCCCAGCGATGAATTTCATTCGCGGGGAAATCGATCAAGGCGTATTTCGCGTCGCGCGTACGAATGGGGCGAGCAATGGCGTTTCGGTCGTTGTGCCGTCTGGTAATGGTGCTATGCCGAACGGAATCGAAGTCGGTGGTGCGCTGCCGAACGGACCGGCGGTGTTAGGGGTGCGGCCGGAGGATCTTTTGGCGCGCAGCGAGGCCGGCGGGTTTGGCACTGTAACATTGGATGTGGTGGAACACATGGGGCATGAGACGATGGCGCACTTTGCCCTGGCCGGCGCGGAGCATGTCGCGCGGCTGCCCGCGGATGCGGGTGTGCAGCCAGGCGACCAGTTAACACTGGCGATTCGGCCGGGTGCGCACCATCTGTTTTCTGAGGCGGATGGGCGGCGGTTGAATTGAACGATTTTTAGTGGCTCATGGTCCGTTGTTGGTCGTCATTCTTTCTTTGGTTGGGGGCTTTAAAAAAAATGAAGGGCCCTTTGGGCGGCTGGTGCGCGCAGGCGGTGGGAGCGCGTCTCAGAGAGACGCGGCCACGTGGCGCGAAACAGTCCCGATCACCCAACCGCGGGGTCGTGCTATGCTGAGATCCCATGGGGGCCAGTGGGTAGCCGCCGAGAGCTGACGCGAGGTGCTTCCGTTTGCAATTGGAAGTCGTCCGCCGCTTCTCGTATGCGACATCCGCCGGCGAGCGCTACGGCAGCGACGCTCCTGCGGTCATTTCGCGTCACACCCTAACACAGGTGCTGGCCCAAAATCTACAAAAAAGTTTTGCGATTTTGGGG
>DATBDZ010000108.1:0-15621 GCA_036276235.1 Humisphaera sp.
ATCGCCCACTACGGCGGCTCCGTCTCCGGCCCCTCGGCCCGAGATTTCATGGAAAAAGCGCTGACTTATATGCAGACGTCCCCGTCGCCCGACCTGATCCCGCCGGGCCCGGGCATCGCGAGCGTATTGGTCGGCTTCGACCCCAAGGTCTATCACCGAAAGACGGCGAAAGTGCAGACGGCAAATGTAACCGACTAACGTTCGTCAGCCAACGGGCCGGCGAAATCTACTCGATCATATATTTCGCCAAGTGGCAGCTGAACACCAATCGACGGAATTTCGAGAACCGCGTCCAGCCCGTGCAATTCGTGATTCTGCCACGAACCGTCGGCCTGCCTCTGGAAGAACTCACATCGCGGTGAATCCTGTGAAACCAGAACGAACATTTGAAGCGAATCGATCTTCAAATAGCTCTCGCACTTCGCGCCGCGATCGTATGGTTCGGTCGAGCGAGACAGAACTTCGAAGATTACTGTTGGATTCGTGAATGTTTCGCCAGCGGTGTCTTCCTCGTCCTTCACCATTTGCCCGCAATAGACGCTCGCATCGGGGTAGGTGCGCAGGCCGGTCGCTTCGACTTTTAACCGCAGGTTCGACTCATAAGGCACGCATCGCGAACCCTTCAACAGTGTCCGCAACTCGCCGTTGATGTTCATGGTGATGAGGCTGTGCCGGCGCGATCCCCCCGCCATCGCGAAGATTTCACCCTTGAAGTAATCATTTTTAACCGGCGCGTCACGCTCAAGGCGGTAATATTCCTCGGGCGTATGGCGTTTGATTGTCTTTGGCAAACCCATCGCTTGCTATTCTAGTAGAGATGCGTCCACTTGCCAGCCGCGCCTTTTCGCGCTTTTCGCTTGTTCGCGGCAACTCAAATCCTTGTGAGAGGCCATCCAAAGACGCGATCGGTGTGTCATTTACGCGATTCGTCCCTCATTTTTTGACGTTTGGCACCCGATTGATCGGGCGATTTTGCGCTTCACATCCCGCCCTCCGCTCGTAGACGCTATGAAAGTCGCGAGGGTATCACATGCAGTATGTGTGCGCCACGTTCTGGCAAAGTGCTCTATCTGTGCAGCGGCACGCAGAGCGGCGGATCGACCATCGTTTCCTGGTGCTTCCTCCAACGCCGCGATATGGACGGCGTTCTGGACGCGCGGCCCGATCTGCTGCCGGCCATTCCGGCAAAGCTAACGTCGCCATTCCCCTGGATCAAATTCACGATCTCTTCATTCCGCTTCAGCGAAGTTCGAGCCCACTTTGAAAGCGACGGCTGGACGATTCGGCCGCTGCTGGTGGCGCGCGATGTGCGCGCCGTCTTCAATTCGCTGATCAACAAGGAATATGGCCGCAACGGCACCAGCAGCGACGATCCGCCGCTGCGTCTGCGCCTCACCCGCTTCCTCGAAGACTGGCGGCTTTTCCGCCAGCGCGATTGGCCGATCCTGCGATTCGAAAGCTTCGCGCTGGATCCGGTGAAAACGCTCCGCGAAATGTGCATGAAGATGGAGCTGTCGTGGGATGACTCGATGGTCGATTGGACCAAGCCGCCCGACCGGATCGCAGACGCCAACTTCGGCAGTCAGACATTCCTGCTGTCGCGCGGCTCATCGTTGACGAAGTCACTTGCGCCATCGCTTGCGGATGTTCGCGTTGAAAATATTCCCGCCGATGATCTGGCGTGGCTCGAACAGGAGTTCGCGGAATACAACGCGGCAATGGGATATGCGCCGCACATCGATTCACGCGGGAAGCCGTCGAACCCCGGCCGCGCCGTCCCGCGCTATGAAAACACGCGGCTATATGAGCGCATTCAGCGCAATCAGTCGAGAACCCAACAGGCGTTTACGACGGCCGCCGAACATCATCGCGCCGGCCGCTTGCAGCAGGCCCAATCGCTCTGCCGCCAGATCATCACTAACCAGCCCGATCATCGCGAAGCTCTACTGCTGTTGGCGACCATCGCCCATCAATGCGGCAACTCGGCGCCCCTGGCTCTGCTGCAGCGCAATTCGATTTCGCCCGCCGAGCAGGCTAACACTTTGGGCCTGGTCCTCGCGCAGCTCGATTTTGCCGATCTAGCCGCCAATGCCTTTCGGCAGGCGATATCGCTCCGCACCGACGTCAAGGAATATCGCGAGAATCTGGATCGCGTGCTTCGGCAAATCAGCACGGCTCAGACTCGCCCGATGCCGCTCGAGAAGAAAATAATCGCGCTCACTCCCCCGCCGTCGGCCGCCTGAGCGTTCCGTCGATTCATCACATTCGCACGATCCTGGTATAAACCTTCGGCTCACTTCGCGGAAGGTACTTATGCGATCATCGAGATTCGGCGTATTGAGTTGCATGACAGCGCTCCTAGTTTTGCCTCAATGGGTATCCGCTCAAGGTACATCCGAGGCGCCGCGTGTATTCAGCGCGAATCCGGCGACGCTTCTCTCGGTGAAGCAGCGGATCGCCGCGCAGGATCCAGCGCTGATGCCGGCGTTTGATGCACTGATGAAGGATGCCCAGAAAGCCGTGAAAGTGGTACCGGCATCAGTGATGGAAAAGCCGCAGACGCCTCCCGGCGTCGATCGGCATGACTACGTCAGCTACGCCCCCTACTTCTGGCCCAATCCCGACACGAAGGACGGCCTGCCCTACGTTCGCCACGACGGCAAGCGCAATCACGACAAGGTGAATGAGGGAGATGCCCCGCGCTTCGAAAAGATGATGGGAACGGTCGCGACGCTGGCGCTGGCTTACGAGCTGAGCGGCCGCGAAGAATTCGCCGAGCATGCTTCCACGATTGTGCGGGTCTGGTTCATCGATCCCGCGACTCGGATGAACCCAAATTTCACGCACGCGCAGGCGATTCCCGGAACCAACAGCGGCCGCGGAACGGGACTGATCGAATTTGCGAGCATGCCGCATCTCGTTGATTCGCTGGGAATGCTCGAAGGCTCCAAATCCTGGACGAAGCAGGATCAGCAGGCGATGAAAGAATGGCTGTCGAAATTCGCGCACTGGATGACGACGAGCAAGGAAGCCGCCGACGAACGCAACGCCGCCAACAATCATGGATCGTGGTTTGATGTGGAGGAAGTCTCTCTGCTGCTGTACCTCGGCAAGGACGAGGAAGCCCGCGCCATCTGCGAGCGCGCCAAACAGAAGCGAATCGCCAGGCAAATAGAACCGGATGGCCGCCAGCCGCTCGAGCTGGCGCGGGCGGATGGATTTGGTTACAGCGTGTTCAATGTGAATGCGCTTTTTGCATTGGCCACGTTGGCGCAGCGCGTGGATGTCGATCTGTGGCATTTCAAGACCGCGGATGGCCGCAGCCTGCGCAAGGCGCTCGATTTCCTCGCGCCGTATGCGGACGCGCAAAAGAAATGGCCGCACAATCAGGCCAATGCGCTCAATCGCGAGAAACTCGCCGCAGCGCTTCAGCAGGCGATTCAGATTTACGGTGGTACATCATATGCCGATGCGCTTCAGCATCTGCCGGCGGATGCAGTCGCCGCGGATCGGATTCGGCTGTTGATTGGGAAGTGATCGCTTGTGCGTCTTCTCCCTCTCCCCTGTACTCAGGGGAGAGGGTTGGGGTGAGGGGACCGATGCGCCGGTCGGCGTATTGCGCCAACTGGCGGATCGCCGTCCCCTCACCCTGCCCTCTCCCCTGAGTACAGGGGAGAGGGTTCTGAGCGCCATCGCATCGGGCGTTTGGTGCGAACGCGCCGCAGTAAAGTGCGCCGTGCGAAAATTCGCGCACGTTCTGGCTACTGACTTCTGCCTACTGCCTACTCACTGAATATTCGCTATGATCCATCCGGACGAGCAAGACGCTTCGCGCCGGTCACGGAATACTGGCGCATTCGACGACTGACGGAATTTGGATGGACCAGCCGCTTACGCTTCAACAGGCCGTTGATCTGGCCAACCAGCACTCGGATGCCGGCCGCCTTTCTGAGGCTGAATCGCTCTATCGCCAGATTCTCGGCCACGATCCCAATCACTCGACGGCTCTGCACGGTCTGGGCCTGATCGGCCATCGCACCGGCCATCATGCTGCCGGCGCGGAATTGCTTGCCCGCGCCGTCACCTTGGCCCCGTACATTCCGCAATATCGAACGAATTGGGCGATCGCGTTGCGGTCGGCTGGCCGCGCTGATGAAGCATTGCGCGTGCTCCAGGAAACAGTAGCGCGCTTTCCGCAGCATGTGCAGGGATGGCGCGAGCTTGGCGCGACGCTGGGAGTACTCAACCGCCCCGCCGACGCGATCAGTGCCTACGAGCAGGCGCTCAAGCTCCGCGCCGCCCAACCAGCCGGCCCCAACGAAGCCGCCGAGCGCGAGATCGACAGCCGCGTTCATATCAACATCGGCGCGATGCTGGCGGCGATGAATCGCTTCGATGACGCCATCACCGCCAGCGAGCGGGCGATCGCGCTGGCTCCATCGTCAGCTGTCGCCCACATGAATCGCGGGCATCTGCTGTTTCGCAAGGGCCGGCTTCGCGAGGCGTTTGCCGAGTATGACTGGCGATGGAAGATCCCCGATTTCACCGCGCGCTGGCCCACCTACCCGCAGCCCGCCTGGGACGGCTCCGACCCGCGCGGCAAAACGATTCTCCTCTGGCACGAACAGGGAATGGGCGACACGATCCACTTCGTCCGCTATGCGCCGCTCGTCGCGCAGCGCGGAGCGAAAGTCATCGTGCTCTGTCAGCAGCCATTGGCGACATTGCTGCGCACGCTCGATCCGCAGGTGCAAGTCATCACCGATGAAGTCCCGCTGCCGGCATTTGATCTGCATCTGCCGCTCGCGGGATTGCCGCGCGTTTTCCAGACCGAGCGGGAGACGATTCCCTTTCGCGATGGCTATCTTCGCGCCGATGTAGCGAAAGCCGCGAAATGGGCGGAGCGATTGCAATCCAGTGAAGATGATGCAGGCAACAGTCGGCCGCTTCGCGTCGCGCTGGTGTGGGCGGGCTCACCCGGACACTTGAACGATCGCAATCGATCCGTAACGCTCGAATCACTCAAGCCGATTTTGGCGGCGCCCAATGTACGTTTCTTCAGCATGCAAAAGGGAGATGCGACGGCGCAACTTGCTCCGTTCCCGTCGATCCCCGATTTGGGTAAGGACCTGATCGACTTTTCCGATTCAGCCGCCCTGCTGGCGAACATCGATCTGCTGATCACAGTCGATACCGCCGCCGCTCATTTGGCGGGGGCGATGAGAAGACCTGTCTGGACGCTGGTAACGTTCGATCCCGATTTCCGCTGGCTGTGTGATCAGGATCGCAGTTGCTGGTATGAAAGCCTGCGGCTGTTTCGCCAGCCCACCCCCGGCGACTGGCCCGGCGCGATCGCGAAAGTTGCCGAGGAGCTCAAGGATCTCGCGCGATCACGCGCGAATCCCGTAGCGACCGCCTCGGCGGAGCGCGGGCCGGCAAAGGGCGTTCCGGATGTCGTAGGGTCCGCCTTGGCGGACGCGGGTCGTAGACCCGTCGATTCCGCGTCCGCGGCTCGACTGAGCTCGCCGAAGTCCGAGGTGGCCCCCCCACCAATTGCGCAAGACCGCGCCGCCCGGGCAGCAAATCAGCCGTCGCCGAATTCCCTCCTCGCCGCTGCCCAGCAGCATCACACCGCCGGCCGGCTCGATCAGGCGATGCCGCTCTATCAGCAGGCGCTCACGCTCGAGCCGGACAATGCCGGCGCGCTTCATCATCTGGGGTTGATCTCGCATCAGCGCGGCTTCTCAGAGCAGGCGCTGCCGATGATGGAGCGATCGGTGCAGA
This sequence comes from Humisphaera sp., assembly GCA_036276235.1. Classification (GTDB taxonomy): domain Bacteria; phylum Planctomycetota; class Phycisphaerae; order Tepidisphaerales; family Tepidisphaeraceae; genus JANWHF01. The sequence continues at coordinate 5,785 of DATBDZ010000108.1, forward strand.
TCGATCCGACGCAGGCGCCTTATTTCAAAAATCTGGCAACCGTGTCTCGCTCGATTGGCCGCCACGAAGATTCACTCCGCTGGATCAGCAAGGCGATCGAGCTAACCCCCGCCGATCCGATGCTGCATGAGGAAATGGGCGTCACGCTCGAGCGATTAGATCGGCTGGATGAGGCGATCGCCGCCTATCGCAAGGCGATCGATCTGCTGGCAAACGCGCCGCTGCCGCCGATGTTGAACGATCCGAATCGTCGGCGAATCTTCGAAGCCAAGCTCCATTCCAACATGGGCGCGACGCTCGGACGAAAGAGCCTATACGAAGAGGCAATGCCCTACTTCGAGCATGCGATCAAGCTGAATCCCGACTATGGCGTCGCCCATATGCATCGCGCCAACGTGCTGTTTCGCCGGCGCGATTTGCCCGGAGCATTTGCCGAGTACGAATGGCGGTTCGTCGCCAAGGGTTTTCCGACGCCGTGGCGCAAATATCCGCAGCCGGTGTGGGATGGATCAGATCTCAAGGGCCGGCGAATCCTGCTCTGGCCGGAGCAGGGAATGGGAGACGTCATCCAATTCGCGCGCTTAGCGCCAATGCTGGCGGATATGGGCGCGCACGTGATCGTGCAATGCATGCCGCCGCTCAGGCGGGTGCTGCAAACGCTCGGTCATGGCGTGCAGGTGATCGGCGAAGATCCCCCGCCGCCGTTTGATGTGCACTTGCCGCTCATCAGCGTTCCGCGCGTGCTGGGGACCAGTTACGACACGCTTCCAGCGCCCAAGAAATATTTAAGCGCCGACCCGCAGCTTGCCGCCGATTGGGCGACGCGCCTCGCCGGCCCGCGCGGCTTGCGTGTCGGCGTCGTCTGGTCTGGCAGCCCCAGTTTTGCCGACAATCGCCGGCGATCAATCCCTCTGGAAAAACTGATCCCATTAACACGCATCAAAGGTGTTCGATGGTTCAGTTTGCAGATGGGATTGGCAGCATCGCAGCTCGTGGAATTCGATCGGCAACGCACAATCGTCGATCTCTCCAAGCAGATCGGCGATTTTGCCGACTCGGCGGCCATTCTTGCCAATCTCGATTTATTGATCACAACCGATACCTCCATCGTACATCTATCAGGGGCGCTGGGCGTAGAGACATGGGTCATGCTTTGGAGCGAACGCGATTTTCGCTGGCAACTCGATGACACTCGCATGCCCTGGTATCCCTCAGTGCGGCCGTTTCTCCAGTCGTCCGCCGGGCAATGGGACGATGTGGTGCATACGATCGAGCGCGAGCTGCGAAAGCGCGTACTCGATCGCTCGCCCACTTGAACGGCGCTATGATGGGTGCCACAGGTCGCGGTACTCCGAGACCTGTGCCTGCGGGCGAGAAAACGCACAGGTCTGCGAGTACGCCGACCTGTGGCACCCCGAAGCCCTCCGGCCGAGCGCTTGCAACCTGAGCGGTTTGACGTTGCAATGCACGGCGAGGCAAACAAGGATTGTTTGCCGCCAAATTTGATTGAATACCCTTTGAATGCCCGAAAGTGAGATGTGTGACCTCTTCATCCGCCATTGACGTGGAACCTAAGCCGAAGGCTGATTCCTCGCAGCTTAGCAAACTCAAATTCACAGGCAGCGATCGATTTCTCCACGAGCTGCGCAAGCGCGTTGACGCGTACTTTGAGAGCACGGGCAAGCGACGCCGCGACTGCCCGAAGATGTATTTCAAGACCGCCACGATCATGCTCTGGTTTTTCGGAGCCTACGCGGCGTTGCTGTTTTTTGCTTCAAGTTTGTGGACGATTTTGCCGCTGGCGGTTGTGCTCGGAATGGCGATCGCCGCCATCGGGTTCAACATCCAGCATGATGGCGGGCACAAGGCTTATTCCGATCGCGCCTGGGTCAACAAGATGATGGCCCTCACGCTCGATCTCATGGGCGGCAGCTCCTACCTGTGGGATTGGAAGCACAACTCCATCCATCACACCTATACGAATATTACCGGCCACGATGATGACATCGACGTCGGCATGCTCGGCCGGCTTTCGCCTCACCAGAAGCGCTATCCGTTTCATCGCATGCAGGGGATTTACCTCTGGGTGCTCTACGGGTTCCTGTCGATCAAGTGGCATTTCTGGGATGACTTTTACAACATCGCCATCGGACGTATCGGCGGGCACAAAATCCGCCGGCCGAAGGGACGCGATCTCGCGGTTTTCATCGGCGGCAAGATTGCATTTTTCTCACTGGCCTTTGTCATTCCCATGCTGCTGCATCCGTTTTGGGTGGTCGTCGGCGTTTATGCGATTGCCGCATTCGTGAGCGGCGTCGTTCTCAGCGTCGTCTTCCAACTCGCTCACTGCGTGCAGGAAGCGGATTTCCCCATGCCCGAGGCAAACCCCGCCGGCGGAGAGCGAATTCCAAGCGCGTGGGCGATTCATCAGGTGCAGACGACCGTCAATTTCGCGCGGCAAAGCCGCGTGCTCTGCTGGTTCCTCGGCGGACTCAATTTTCAGATCGAGCATCACCTCTTTCACCGGATCTGCCACGTGCATTATCCGGAGCTCTCGAAGGTGGTCGAAGAAGTTTGCCGCGAGTTTGGCATCAGATATGCCTCTCATAAGACGTTCCTGGCCGGCGTGATTTCTCACTACCGCTGGCTGGCCCGAATGGGGCTCCCGACACCGGCGTAACAATCCGGTTATCGGACGTCCGGCGAATGCGTTGGGGATAGCGCAATCGCCGATACAGAAGGTGAGAGGCGGCTTGGCGTGAACGAATCTGCTGGAAATATCCTTGTCGTAGACGATCACATTCAGATATCCGATACGTTGCGCCGGCTGCTCATCCTGTCCGGCTACGACGCCGTCTCGCGACATCATGGCCGCGACGCCCTCAGCTATATGAGCGGGTCCCGCCCCGCCTGCGTGATTCTCGACCAGATGATGCCCGACATGACCGGCCTCGAGGTCCTCCGCACAATGCGGCAAATCCCCGAGCTAGCCGCCGTCCCCGTCATCTTCTTCTCCGCGGTCGATAGCCAACCCATCCACGACGAGGCGTTGCGTCTAGGCGCCAATGCCTGGCTATTAAAGGGCACCTCTTGGCCACAGATCTTGAAGGTCGTACAGGATGTGACCCTGCCGACCCACAAGCCCCCGCCGGATGGGTTTCCCGGAGCGTTTCATTAGTAGACAACCAGGACCTGACCCGTCAACGCGCAAGCCATCTGCGTGAGCCCGGACTAACGGAGAACCCCGGCACGGCTGTCCCGTTTTATCCGTTTCGCCCGGTTGACTTTCGATAGACATTGCTATCGCGTCGCGTTACTATTCGATGGTGGCGATCGTATCGTTCAAGTGTCATGACACGCGCGATCTATTCGCCGGCAAACGCATCAAGCGGTTCGTGAATATCGAAACGGTCGCCATGCGAAAGTTGGCGATGCTGAATCGAGCCGCGAAGCTTGAAGACCTGCGGGTTCCGCCGGGCAATCGTCTGGAAGTCCTGAAAGCAAGCCGCGTGGGTCAGTTCAGCATCCGGATCAACGACCAGTTCCGCGTCTGCTTCAGGTGGAAATCGGATGGTCCACGCGACGTTGAAATTGTGGACTATCACTGACGGAGAGTCATCATGCGCAAAGTTCCTTATCCGCACCCGGGTGAAATATTGCTGGAGGAATTCCTCAAACCCATGGGAATTTCCCAGTATAGACTGGCAAAGGAAATTGGCGTATCCCAGCGGAGGATCGGCGAGATCGTTGCCGGCAATCGTGCAGTGACAGCGGACACCGGACTGCGTTTGTCCAAATTCTTTGGCATGTCCGATGGCTTCTGGATCGGATTGCAAATGGATCACGACGCCGCCAGTGCCAGAGAATCCATCCTGCACATCCTCGACCAAATCACTCCCTGGCCACGCTCTAAATCCCGACTGAGCGGAGCGGCGTAAACGACCCCGAGGTACCAGCGACGTGATATAATACAGTCCGGTTCTCGGCCGGAGGAGTGTTATTTGACCTGCGGCAAATCCGCCGGCTTCTCCGATGCTCCGGCAGGCCGAATCAACGGACTTTTTAGCGTCGCGCCCGTATTTTCCGTTTTTCCACCAGTGGCCAGGAGGAATTTAACATCATCGACGGCGGCGTTGATGTTCAGCGTCGGCGTTTGATCGGCGGTGAACTGCGCTTTGGTGAGCGCGCTCCACTTGTCATCCTTCCCCAGCACCCAGCCATTGCCAAAATGTGCGACCCGCTCCTGCGTGGCGGAGATGCCGTTGCGGCGGAAGTCTTCGATGAAGGAGTAGTAGCCACGCAATGCGCCGCCGGCGGGGTCGAGCGTGGAGAAGGTCACCAGATGCTTCCATTTGGATTCTTCGGGCACGTAGAAGTAGCCGGCGTATTCGGCGCGGTCCTGGGTGGTTTTGCCGGTGACCATGAAGCGGTAGGTTTGCTTGGGCTTCCAGTCGTAGTCGAAGAACGATTGGCCGCCGGTCCCTTCGCCGCCGAAGCGGCCGACGCGAACTTTGTCGTCCTTGTAAAGCATCTGGACGCGCTGCTCGTCCTTCACGGCGTTCGGATTATTCTGGCGGCCGGGGTCCCAGACCGAAAAGAGGATCAGCTTCTTGCCGTTGGCCAACTCCTGCATGCCGAAGTATCCACCGTGGAAGCCGCAGACCATGAAGTACGTTCCCGGCGCGGAGCGATCGATGCTCACTTCATTGTAAAACGCGGCTCCTTGCGGCGCGGCATAGAACAGATGAACCGAGCGGCATGCGGCCGGGCGTGTTTGCGCGGAGGCTTGCTGAAGGAACATCGCCCCGATGAGTAGCCCTGCAAACCATCTGCTTTCCATGATACCTCCAGCGTGCCTTGTTATGGCGAAGATCGACTTTTGGTGGGGCAGACATTCTTGTCTGTCTCGAGTCTGCGAGTGGTGGCATTCTTGCCACCCGAGCAGACTCGAATTCGTTCGGGGGACAAAAATGTCCCCACTCACGGATTCGATAGCAGACAAAAATGTCTGGCTTCTACCAATTTTCACCGCAAAAACAGTCACATCCTTCACACAGCCCATGGGCCGTTTAAGCCGATTTCGCCAGTCGTTTAATTTTCCGCGATGAGACTTCCGCGGTTTGCGTCTTTAAATTCCCATTACAATTCGCTTCATGCGCCTCGGCGGATTCGATCCGCCCGCCGCGATAGAGGCTTGCCAGTGCGACCCACGCCGCCGCTTCGGACGGCGACAGGCCGGGCGCTTCCCAGATATCAATTCGCACGCGATCGGCCAGCGGTGCTAACAGCAGGCTGCGCATTTTCGTGATCAGATGATTACAGAACGGCAACGACTCGGTGACTTTTCCCGTCAGCAGCACGCGATTGGGGCGAATGAAATTGATCGCGTTGCCGATGCCGGTGGCGAGGTAGCTGGCGATTGTTGTCAGAGCGCCGTCACCCGCATGGAAATGGCTCAGGCGATCGTAAAGCGTTGCCGCGCCTTCACCCTGCCGCGCTAGAAAATCGCTGCTGCAGATTCGTTCGAGGCAGCCGGTGTGGCCGCAGTAGCACATCTGCGTTTCAACGGGCAATCGCGTGTGGCCAAGCTCATTTCCGCCGATCACGCAGCCGCGATTGGGATGGCCGTCGATGAGCAGTGCCGCGCCGAGCGCCCCGTCGCGCAGATCGACCAGCAGCACATCCTCGCTCGGCACCGCATTGCGGCTCATCAGCCAATGAAACGCCCGCGCGTGCATATCATTTTCCAGAAGCAGTTGGCAACTGCCGGCGGCGTGATACACCGGCTCGAGCAGAGTCGGCGAATGACTGAGCGTCGAGGAGCTGGTGAGAATCGCCCGCGTCTCCGGATCGACAAAACCCGTCGCGCCCGCGCCGATCAGCAGCGTGCCGGAATTACACGATGATCGAATTAACGCCGCCGCCGCGGAAACCAATTCGTGGCTGTCCTTCACCGCGCGCTCGCGAATCGCGCCGATGCGCTTACCATGCAGATTGACACGGCAGGCGCTGACGCTGCCCGGCTCAAACGCAAGCCCTACGACATGCCGCCGCGCCGAATCGATCTCCAACGGTTGACGGGGCCGCCCGCGCCCATCACTGCGCGGCTGGCCTTCATGCAGCAAGCCCTGCTCGAGCATTGCCGCCGTCAGCTCCCCTACCGTGTTGGGGCGCAGAGCGGTAAGCTCATGCAGCTCGCGGCGGCTGAGTGGACCATGCCGGCGAATGAGAGACAAGATTTCCGACTCGCGCCCGTTCAACACCGCCATTATTATAGAATACGTTAATAATAGATGTGAATCAAGATGCTATTTTTCGCGACCCCGCGAGATACTGTTGCGATTTTGGCTTGACTTAATTATCAGATTTGTTATTTAATCGGCCGACAGAGCAAAAAGCAGTTATTCGAGGTCCTTCATGAAAACGTCCAATCATCGAAAAGATCGTCACGCCGATTACGAGCGCATTCCGGTGCGCGTCTTCGCGGATTCCAGCGAGGCCAACGCCGCCGTTGCCGCGGAGATCGCTGCACTGATTCGCCTGCGAAATAACCAGGGCCGCAAATGCGTGCTCGGGCTGGCGACAGGTTCGACGCCGACTGGAGTCTATAAAGAATTGGTGCGCCTGCATCGCGAGCAGGGTTTGTCGTTCAAGAGCGTCGTGACGTTCAATCTGGATGAGTATTGGCCGATGCAGCCGACGGATTTGCAGAGCTACGTCCGCTTCATGCGCGAGCATCTGTTCGATCACATCGACATCGATCCGGACAACGTCCACATTCCCGACGGCACCAAGCCGCTGGAAAGCCTCCCGGCTTTTTGCGAGGCGTACGAGCAGGCAATCGAAGACGCGGGCGGGATCGATCTGCAATTGCTCGGCATCGGCCGCACGGGGCACATTGGGTTTAACGAGCCCGGCTCTCCGCGCGACAGCCGCACCCGTTTGATCTGGCTGGACCGCATGACGCGGCTCGACGCCGCCAGCGATTTCTTCAGCATTGAATCGGTTCCTCGTCGCGCTGTGACGATGGGTGTTGGCACAATCACCGGCGCGCGGCGTGTCGTGCTGATGGCGCTGGGCGAAGGAAAGGCGCCGATCGTTGCCCGCGCCGTTGAAGGGCCCATCACGGCGGATGTCGCCGCCAGCTATCTGCAGCAACACCCGGATGCCACGTTCGTTCTCGACGAAGCGGCGGCGGCGCATCTGACGCGCAGCCAATCACCGTGGCTTGTGGGGCCGGTGAGCTGGACGCCGACGCAGGTCCGCCGCGCTGTCATTCGCCTGTCGGAGAAGGTGCAGAAGCCGATTCTCAAGCTGACCGACGAGCATTACAACGAGCACGGTCTTCAGGAACTATTGGCGGCGCGCGGGCCGGCGTACAACATCAACATCGAAGTCTTCCGCACGATGCAGGACACGATCACCGGGTGGCCGGGCGGGAAGCCCGCCGCCGTGCGCCGGCCGACCGATCCTGTCCGCCAGCATGATGACATTTTCCCCAAGCGCGTGCTGATCTTTTCGCCGCATCCGGATGACGATGTGATCTCGATGGGCGGCACTCTGATTCGCCTCGTCGATCAGGGGCACGACGTGCGGGTTGCATATCAGGTTTCGGGAAACATCGCGGTGTTCGATCACGACGCCGCGCGGTTTGTCGATTTCGCGGCGGATTTCAATCGCTTCTCCGGGCTGGATGTAGAGCAGTCGGCGAAGATCGCGCGCGATGTTGAGAAATTTCTCAGCTCAAAGAAGCCGGGCGAAGTTGATCCGCCGCAGGTGCAGGCGCTGAAGGGTTTGATCCGCCGCGGCGAAGCGAAGGCGGCCGCCCGATTGTGCGGCGTGCCAGTTGAGAAGCTGCATTTCCTGGACATGCCCTTCTACGAAACCGGGACCGTCCGCAAGAAACCCATCGGCGAGGAAGACATTGCGATCATCATCAAGCTGCTCGAGCAGGTGAAGCCGCACCAGATTTACGCGGCGGGCGATCTTTCCGATCCGCATGGCACGCATCGCGTCTGCCTCGCCGCGATCATGGAAGCCGCCCGCCGCTTGCGCGGCCAGCCCTGGCTTGCCGTCTGCGAAATCTGGCTGTATCGCGGCGCGTGGCAGGAATGGGAGCCGGAGAGAATCGAGATGGCCGTCCCGCTGGCTCCCGACGAATTGGCCCGCAAGCGCGAGGCGGTTTTCCGCCATCAATCGCAGAAAGATCGCGCGCTGTTCCCCGGCACCGATGAGCGGGAATTCTGGCAGCGCGCCGAAGACCGCAATCGCGCAACAGCGCAGATTTATGATCGCCTGGGTTTGGCCGAGTATGAGGCGATGGAAGCGTTCGTGCATTGGACCCCGGAGCCGGCGATGGCAACGCCGCCGAAGCGGGCGGTGGAGGTGCAGGTAACGCCGGCGAAGACGAGCCGTGTGCAAGAAGCAAGCGCGGCGGGCAGTGCCCGCCCTACGTAATGAAAGACCGCGCGTCGCGTTCAGAACCCTCTCCCATGTACGCAGGGGAGAGGGCAGGGTGAGGGGACAGCGTGTCGCAATATGGCGCGGTTCGCAAATCGAGCGGTCTGTCCCCTCACCCCAACCCTCTCCCCTGAGTACAGGGGAGAGGGAGTCAAACAGGAGCACCCATGATCAGGGTTGGAGTCGTCGGATTGGGGATGATGGGGCTGACCCATCTCGATGCCTACACCGGGATGGCAGATGTCGAGGTGACGGCGATCGCCGATGCCAACCCCGCGCGCCTGTCCGGCGAAGTCAAAGCCAAGGGAAACGTCGAGGGGCAGGCACAGGGGCGATTCGATTTTGCCAAGGTGAAGAAATTTTCCGATGGCAAAGATCTGGTCCGCGATACCGATGTTGATGTCGTTGATATCTGCCTGACCACGCCGCTGCATCTGGATTTTGCCCTGGCGACGATCGCCGCTCGCAAGCCGATGCTGATTGAAAAGCCGCTGGCGCGCACAGCGCAGCAGGCGGACCAGATCGCCAAGGCGGCCAAAGAAGCCGGCGTCATCGCGATGCCCGCGATGTGCATGCGGTTCTGGCCCGGCTGGACGTGGCTCAAGCGCGCGATCTCCGAGCGCGAATATGGCAAGGTCTTTGCCGCACACTTTCGAAGATTGGCGACGCATCCCGGCGGCACGTTCTACGCCGATGGCGCTGCCAGCGGCGCTGCCGCACTTGACCTGCACATTCACGATGCCGACTTCGTCCGCTATTGCTTTGGCGATCCAATTTCCGTCCACAGCCGCGGCTATTCCAAGATCACGAGTGGAATCGATCATCTGATCACGCAATATCAATATGGCGATGTGCCGCTGGTGACCGCCGAGGGCGGCTGGGCGATGGCGGATGGATACCCGTTCCGCATGCAATACACCGTCAACTTCGAGCGCGCGACCGCCGTCTTCGACTCCGCGGCACAGCTTCCTTTGTGTCTCTACGAAAAAGGCCTTCCGCCTCGCGCGCTGGAGCTGGAGCCGCAGATGGGCTATCAACGCGAGATCGAATACTTCATCAACTGCGTGAAGGAGAATCGCCCGCCGACGGCTGTCACGCTGGAAGATGGCGCTGAAGCGGTGAGACTCGTCGAAGCGGAAGTCGAGAGTATTCGCATTGGCTGGCCGGTGTTGCCGACGGGTGCCAAGGTATCGTGACATCTCGGTCAGCCGACCAGGCTTCTTTGGCAATTCAGGAGTCATGCGGCAATAAGCGTGGCACGGGCGGCTCGCCCGTGGGCTCGTGTACTCACGAGCATCGGCGCCGCCGATAAAAGCGCGAGCGTGGCGATCTTCCATCGCTCGCCCAAAGAACGCTTCGCTCTTGCTGATGTCGGCC
>DATBDZ010000109.1:0-14865 GCA_036276235.1 Humisphaera sp.
CGAGCGGCCGTCGAAGAGCTCGCGCACCAGCGTCTGCCCGATGAGGCAGACTTTGCTGGCGTTGCGCACGTCGCGATCGCTGAACGGCTCTCCTTCGGACATGTCGTTCCAGTCGCGCACGATCATGAAGTCGGGGGTGGTGCCGTAGACGCTCATGGGCACCCAGTTTTTGTTGCCGTAGACGACCTGGGCGCGGACGCGGACGACGGGCGCCGCCGCCCGGATCGATGCGCATTCGCGGCCGACGGCGTCGGCGTCTTCGGGCGTCAGCGTCATGCTGCTGCCGGCGCCATAGCTCACGCCGCCGCTGGCCGCCGTGCCGGGGAACACCATCAGATTGTTGGCCCCCATGCTTGCCATCGATTTCTTGATCAGCGATGTCGAACCCTGACCGATCTCCATCATCGCGATGACCGCGGAGACGCCGATGATGATCCCCAGGCAGGTCAGCGCGGAGCGCATGATATTGCGCCGCAGCGCGTGAAAGGCGGTTCGGAAGGTTCGGTAAAATCTCATGGCGGCCTCGGGATTACGAACTGCAAAAGGCGGATTTCAAATTTCAAATCTCAGATGGTCTCACATCGACGGCACCGCAACAGCCTGTGGCTCTTCCTCGTCAACTCCGTACGCTCCGGACTCAATCAAACCATCACTGATGCGAATCACCCGCTTTGTGTGATGCGCAACTTTGGAATCGTGGGTCACGAGGATGATCGTGAGCCCTTCGTCTTCGTTGAGCCGCTGAAACATCCGCAAAATTTCCTCGCTGGTGTGCGAGTCGAGGTTGCCGGTCGGTTCGTCGGCAAACAGCAGGGGAGGGCGGTTAATCAACGAGCGGGCGATCGCCACGCGCTGCTGCTGGCCGCCGGAAAGTTGCGACGGCTCATGATGCATGCGGTCGCCCAGGCCGACCATTTTCAGCAAATCCTCGGCGCGCTTGCGGGCATCGCGATCGGAAATCAGATCGGGCGAATAAGTGAGCGGCATCATCACCTGCTCCAGCGCGCTGGTGCGCGGGAGCAGATTAAAGCTCTGAAACACAAACCCGATCTTACGGCTTCGCACGACCGCGCGCTGATCGGCGGAAAGCTGCGAAATCTCTTCCCCATCGAGCCAATATCGTCCCGACGACGGAGTATCCAAACACCCCAGCAGATTCATCAGCGTGGTCTTGCCGGACCCGGACGCGCCCATGAGCGAAACCAGCTCGCCATGATTGACGACCAGCGAGACGCCCTTGAGAACCGGAACGTCCACCTCGCCGAGGTGATAAGTCTTGCGGATATCCTGAAGTTCGATCAACGCCACAATTGCTCCGGAAGAGAGGGAATAAGTAGTCAGAACGAATAAGTAGTCAGAATGAACAAGAAGACGGACCGGAATTCTCTGTCTACTGACTACTCATTTCTTCTGACTACTCATGCTCTCTGACTACTTATTCCCTCTGACTACTTATTTCCCGACCAATCACCCACGCCGACGGCCAAAGACCTGCGGCATGAACGGGTTTGTCGCGCCGCCTGGGGCGGCTTCGTCGGCGCGGATTTCGCCGGTGACGACTTTGTCGCCGTCTTTGAGATCGTCGCCGACCAGTTGGGTCATGACAGTATCGGAATGGCCGGTTTTGACTTTGAGCGGTTTGACGTAGCCGTTGCCGTCTTCGAGCCAGACGGTGCCGATATCGTAGGACGGCTTGGCGCGTCGTGGTCCTGAGGACCCGTCGCCGCCGCGTCCGCCGCCGCCACGTCGTCCACCCCCGCGTCCACCGCCGCCGGCGGCCGGGTCGCTCATGGCTGCGCCACCGCCTCCCCCTCCCGCAGCGCCACCACCACCGCCGCCCGCAGCGCCGCCGCCACCTGCTCCACCGCCTGCGAGTCCACCACCGCCTCCACCCCCGCGGCCTCCGCCGCCTCCTCCGCCCCCGCCGCCACCTGCTTTGGAGGCATACTGCTCGCGGAATTCAGGGGCGATTTCCGTCTGCTGCGGAAACCATCGCAGCGCCGCATTCGGCACCAGCGGAACATTCGTCAGCCGACTCACTTCAAACTGCACGTTCGCGGTCATGTAAGGAAGCAGCCGCAGGTCGTTATTGTCCGTGTTCACTTCGACAGTGTAGGTGACGACGTTCTGCGTCATCTGCGCGTTCAACCGCACTTTATTGACAAGGCCGTGGAAGCTCTCGCCGGCAAACGCATCGACGGAAAAGGTGACCGGCTGATCGGGATGAATGTTGCCGACGTCGGCTTCGTTCACCGATGCCCACACCTGGATCTTCCGCAGATCCTTGGCGATCAGGAAAAGGCTCGGTGCATTCAAGCTCGAGTTGACGGTCTGCCCGACATTGACGCGCCGATCGATGATCTTCCCTTTTACCGGCGATTTGATCGTGCAGAAATCGAGATTGCGCTGCGATCGATCGACCGAAGCCTGCGTCTGCTTGATGTTGGCGTCAGCCGTCGCGATCGACGCCTGAGCGACGCTCACGTTTGCCTGGGCGGCGACAAACGCCGACTGGAAGGCGTCATAGTCATTTTCGGTCAGCGGCCCGCGCGGCGCGGTGCCCGCCTTTTGTGCGCGGTTCCAGTTGTTGGTTGCTTCGACGAGCTTTGCCTTGGCCTGGAGCAGGTCGGCCTCGGCGTGTTGCTTGCTGGCGACGGCCTGCGCATAGCTGGCCTTTTGCTGCGTCAAATCCGCCTCGTACACCGTCGGATCGATCTGGGCCAGGATCCCGTTCTCCTCGACTTCGGTTCCGTAGTCGATCACCTTTGTCGGGTCATTCGGATCTTTGCCAAACGTGAGGATCTGGCCGCCGACCTGGGCACCGACATCGACCAGTTCCTCCGGCTCCAGCGTTCCGGTGGCGCTGATGCTGGCCAGGAGGCTCCCGTGTTTGATCTCGGCGGTGCGATAGGAGACGGGCGGCTTGGCGGTGAGGATCAGATACCCCCACGCTCCTGCCGCGAGCAACAACAACACAACTACAACCGCAATCAGCTTCTTAATCATGAAAATGAGCTCCGAGCCGGACCGACATCGCCCGGCCATCCGGCTGCCGCCATTTGGCACAGACAGGCGTGCAGCCAATGCCGCCTTACTTAATATGCAAAAGCAATCAACCCGTTGCGATGCGTTGACGGGCGTCGCCGGCCTCATACAATGCCTGCGTCAATACTGACCGGCTGGTCAGTATTGTGCGAGGAAGTATACGGCGATGCGGTTGCCTCGGCAACGAGGTCGCAAGCGAACTGTAACAGCGGGCGTGGCCCAATCTTGTGGCATGGGCGTCTCGCCCATGGCTTGCGCAGCAAGCGTCGGCCGTCCTCGGCCGACACCAGCACGAGCGCAGCGTTCCCGTTTCCGCTTCGCGGTTGCTTATATCGGTGGCGTACCACCGATCCGTGCGGAGTACCGCACCACATGGGCGAGACGCCCATGCCACAACAATTGCATGCAGGTTCCCAATCAACAGAAGCGCAAATTAATCCTTGAGGCGGCGGCGCGCCTATTCGCGAGCCGGCCGTTTCACAAGGTGCTGCTGGCGGACATCGCCGCCGCCGCTCGCGTGGCCAAGGGAACCGTCTACGTGTACTTTCGCAGCAAAGAGGATTTACTGCTGGCGATGACGTTTGAGGCCTTCAGCCGCATGGTCGATCACGTGCGCCAGCATCTTGATACGGATATTGCGGCCAAAAGTGCGGTCGAAGAAGCGGGGCAGCTCGATCAGGTGGTTTCGCGGCTTGTTGATTTCTCATACGAATCGCCGGACTTTTACGAGCTCACCCGTATGATCGGGCGCTTGAGCGGCAAGGAACGGCGCAACTGGGACAACAAGCGGCGTGAGTTATCGGACCTTCTGGAACGGGCGATTCGCGCCGGCGTCCGCAATGGTGAGTTAGACGATCCGCAGCCGGCGGTGACAGCCGTCTGCATACTCGGGATGGTTCGGGCACTGATGCTTTTCGGGCCGCGCGGCCTGGATCAGCGGGCCGCCGCCGCCCATGTTTGCCGGCTCGTCCGCCAGGGCATCGGGCAAGTCCATCGCAGGTCAACACAAGGGATACATCATGATGAATCGCGACGAAGAACTTCCGCGCACCTTTCACCCGCGCAGCCGACGCGCTAGCGCATCGGCAACCTCCGCGCTTCTGTGCATGGTGGTTGCGCTGCTGGCGGGCGGGTGCATCGATCAGAACAAGGAAGTCGCGATTTACCGCAACGTCCTGGACGGCGATAAAAAGCCGCCGGAGTTTGACATCAAGCCCGGCGAGCCGCTCTCGCTTGAAGCGGCGCTGCTGCTGACCAATCGCACCAGCGAGCAGTTGGGGATCGACGGCGAATCGTATCTGCAGGCGGAAATCGCCAAAGAGCAGGCGTTTTCGGCGTTCCTGCCTACCATCAGCCTCGCGCCGGTGATGAACTGGTCGAATGCCAGGTCTACCATTCCGGGTGTTGACAGACGGCAATACAGCGTCACAACGCCGCTCAATGCGCGCTACAATCTGTTCAACGGATTCCAGGACGTGGCGAATCTGAAGCGAGCCAACTACACCGCCGACCAGCGCCGCGCATTGCTTCTGGATTTGCAGCAGACGGTATTGCTTGATACGGCAACGACGTATTACCAGGTGCTCAGCGCCGAGCAATCGGTGCTGGTGCTGACCAACTCCGTGGGCGTGCAGGAAGAGCGCGTGCGCGATGCGCAGGGCCGATTGACGGCGGGCATCGCCAAGCAACTGGATGTCGCCCAAAGCCAGGCCCAGGCCTCATCCACCCGGGCGCAGCTCATCCAGGCGCAGAACACTCGCAAGACCGCGCGGCAGCTTCTGGCCTATCTGACCAGCGCGCCGGTGCAGGATTCACCGCTCACCGATCAACGTCAGGTTCCCGAGCACGACGTTTGGACGGACGAAGAAGCCATCCAACTGGCGGAGAAGACCCGCCAGGACGCGATGGCCGCCGAGGCGGGCATCGAAGCGGCGCGGCAGAATGTGGAGGCGGCCATCGGCCAGTGGTATCCGTCCGTCACGCTCGATCTGAACTATATCCTGCAACACATGGGCCCCGGCGTCGCACTGTGGACCAGCGCATTGCAGGCCAATATCCCGATCTTCACCGCCGGCCAGATTCATGCGTCGGTGCGCACTGCCTGGTCGCAGCTTCGCCAGGCATGGCTCAACCAGCAGCAGGTGCGGCGGCTGATCGCCGAGCAGGTGCGGGTGGCGTATGAAAATGTTCGCGACGGTAAGCGCCGCATCGCCGAGCTGCGCGTCGAGGTGGCCGCCTCGGCCGATGCCCTCGTACAGGCCGAAAGCCTCTACAAAGCGGGCCTGGGCACCAATCTCGATCGCATCGCGGCACAGGATGCCTTGCTTTCGGCGCAGCTCTCATTGACGACAGAGCAATATAACTACAAGGTTTTCTATCTGAATCTGTTGCGAGCGATGGGCCGGATTCCGCTGCCCAATTCCCCCGTGCCGCCGCCCAACACCACGGCAACGGGGCCCGCCACCATCGAGGTCACAACGCCGGAGCCGACGACCATCCCGGCGGCGCGGTAGCTGACGCCGTATTAGGACTGTCGAGAGCGCGCAGACGTTTGGATATGAGAACCCTCTCCCCAGAGCACAGGGGAGCGGGTTCTGAGCGCGGTCGCTGATCGCCCCTGGGTGTAACTTTATTTGTGGCGATATTCGTGGGGGAAGGCGTTCAGAATAACTGTCATGCTGAGTGGTCAGGTGCCTTCGGCACACCCGCGAAGCACGAAAACGGCGGGCAGTACCCGCCCTACAATTGGGCTGGGCGCGTAGGGCGGGCACTGCCCGCCGCGATTTTCAGAGCAGGTACTCCGAAGCATCTGGCCACTCGCGCGAGCAGGCCAGATGCTTCGGGGTACCTCAGCATGACGGGACGCGCGTGGAGCGGAAAACTCAAATCCACCTCGATCTGCCCCATCATTGGGGTTCGCCACACTCAAGCGCCACACCCTCACTCCTTGCAGAGCGTTCATCTTTACGCATTACGCCTTCCGCATTACGCTCCGGCGATGCTCGACACGCAAGCTCAGCTTCGCCGTCTGATTCGCGACATTCCTGATTTTCCAAAGCCGGGGATTTTGTTTCGGGACATTACGCCGCTGCTGGCCGACCCTCCCGGCCTTGCGCTGGCGGTGGAGCTGTTGGCCAATCCGTTTCGCGGGAAGAACATCGATCTGGTCGTAGGCGCCGAGAGCCGCGGGTTTATCTTCGGCACCGCCGTCGCCTGCTGCCTGTCGGCCGGCTTCGTGATCGTCCGCAAGCCCGGCAAGCTCCCACACAAAAAAATCTCGATGACCTACGACCTGGAGTACGGCAAGGACACGCTGGAAATGCACGCCGACTCCATCGTAAAAGGCCAGCGCGTGCTGGTGGTAGACGATCTGCTAGCCACCGGCGGCACCATGAAAGCCTGCTGCGATATGGTCCACCAACTCGGCGGAACTCTCGCGGGAATCGCGGTGCTGATCGAGCTATCAGGGTTAAATGGCCGCGCGAAGCTCACGCCCACGCCGGTGCATTCGGTGGTGAAGTATGAATAACCGCAAAGTCGTCTGTCTCGTTCCCGACGTCACTTAATCCCCGCCACTTGACCCCACCCACCCACCCACGCCGCGGCAGAGTCGGGTGAGTGCAACGAACCCGCGCCGCCGCGGATCTGTCGGCGCGCATTTCTTCGTGGGCGCGCCTTACGTCGAAACGTCGAGAAAGGGTTCGAAAAGAGTCAAATGCGCGCACCGGAGTATCCGCGGCGGCGCGGGTTCGTTGCACTCACCCGACTCTGCCGCGGCGTGGGTGCCGATCACGATGTTATTTCGTTGTCATGGCGGCCGGCTGAGGCTATCTTTTTGCCATGAGCACCCTTGACGAAATCGAGGCCGCCGCCGATGCATTGCCGGCGGCTCAAAAGCAGGAATTGATGCTTTTCCTCGCGACGCGGCTCCGCGCTCAAGGGGCACAACTCCCAGAGCCGCGCAAATTCACTACCCAACAGATGCAAGCCTGGATCGCAGAGGATGAAGCCGCGATGCGTCGCTTCCGCGAGGGCGCGTAAGGCTCTTCTTGGACACCAGCTCAGATCCGATCAGCCAAAGCAAATCCGGCTATTGCGATCGCCTTACGAAAAGTCTCCAGAAACTTCCTTTGTTGCCCGCTGGAAGGAAACGGGATTCGCTGGTCGATGACTGGCAACCCCGCCTTCGCGAGCGCGTCGAATGCCGCGTCATATACGCTTGATTTGATAAGAATGATGTGATGCGGATCAATCACTTTGCATCGGTCGAGCAGCCCAGGCACATTTTGCTCGAGAACCCTGAGCGACGGCGCGGCAATGGAATCCTCGTGGAGATCGATGATGAACATCCCCGAATCGCGAAGCATGCATAAGTGCTCGGCCTTTTTCGAGCGATCGGGCTTTGCTCCGGTCAAGCCTTCCCACACATACCGAAAGAGCCAATCATGCTGATCGACTTCGTCGAAGAAAAAGTAGCGATCGGCCGTGCACGGTGGCGCTTCGGCGATGAGTAATAGCCGGACGTTCGTGGGTTGATACCTGGCCGCAGCGAGCTTGCGCTTGTCGATGGACATTTCTAGTTCGACTTTCGAATCCTATCCGTCATCTAGTCTGGCAGGCCGCGGTGCGCGAGTACAGTCACTCTAGAGGATCTGCCCCAAACCCGGCGTAGCCTTGGCGCTCTTCAACTCCGCCGATTCCATGGACGCTACCGGATACGCGCAATAATCCGCGGCCAAATACCCGCTGGGGCGGTGGTTGCCGCTGAGGCCTGTGCCGCCGAAGGGGAGGGCGCTGCTGCCGCCGGTGGTTTGGCGGTTCCAGTAGACTACGGCGGCGCGGGTTTGTTTGTAGAAATTGGTCCACAGATTTGGGTCGTCGCTTAGCAGGCCGCTTACGAGGCCAAACTTCGTGCGATTGGCTTCGGAGATTGCGTCGTCGAATGTTGCGACTCTTATCACCTGTAGGATTGGGCCGAACAATTCTGCATCGGCGCGATCAGAGACGTTGGTGACATCAATGAGGCCGGGCGTGAGCATTGCGGTGCGCGGGCCGATGACGCGCATGGGCGCGAGCGATTGGCCGCCGCGGCGGATCAGGTCTTCCTGGGAGCAGAGCAGCGAATCGGCGGCCGAATCGCTGATGACCGGGCCCATGAAAGGCTCGGGGCGATGCGTGTACGGGCCGACGACGATGCTCTTCATCATCGCCAGCAGACGATCGACAAATTCCTGGCCGACGCGATCGCGCGGGATGATCAGCCGTCGGGCGCAACTGCAGCGCTGGCCGGCGGTGATGTAGGCGGAATGAATCGTCAGATTCGCGGCGGCGTTGAGGTCCGCGGCGTTCCAGACGATCAGCGGATTATTGCCGCCCATCTCCAGCGCGACGATTTTACCCGGCTGCTCAACCAGAGCGCGGCTGATGGCCAGCCCGCCCGCCACGCTGCCGGTGAAGAGAACGCCATCAATACCGGCGTGCTTGACCAGCGCGGCGCCGGTATCGCGGCCGCCTTGCAATAGCGTGATGACACCCGCCAGCAGTCCTGCCGACTCCCACAGCTCCATCGTCAACTGGCCAACCAGCGGCGTCAGCTCGCTCGGTTTGTAGACGACGCAATTGCCGGCGATCAGCGCGGGCACGATGTGCCCGTTGGGAAGATGGCCGGGCATGTTGAATGGGCCAAAGACCGCGAGCAATCCAAATGGTTTGTAGCGCGTGGCGGAGAGAACGCCGCCCGATTCGCTGCTGGTGGGCGCGCGGCGTTCGTTATACGCGCGGATCGACAACGGCACTTTGCCGACCATGGCATCGACTTCAGCCAGCGCCTCCCAATGCGGCTTGCCGGTTTCGCGGCAGATCGCTGTCGCAAGCCGATCGCGATGAGATTTCAGTTGCTCGGCAAATCGCTCGACCGCCGCGATGCGCAAGGCAAGCGGCGTCGAAGCCCAATTCTCGATCGCGGCGCGGCCGGCCGAAATTGCTTTATCAATTTGCGCGGATCCCGCGGTTCGCCCGCTCCAGATGGTTTGCCCCGTCGCGGGATCGGTCGATTCAAAATGCGGGCCATCCCCTTCGATCCACCCATGTCCGACAAAATGTGTTTTCCCCTCGCTCATATGGATTTACCCTCCATGTCCCCCGGCCGCGCCGCTCGCATCGGCGCGATCCGCACGCTGTCGGCGACTTCAACATCCAGCGCTAGCGCCGTCTGCTTTGAAAGCCGCGCGCCGCCGGCGACGATCTGGGCTTCGCCCTTCGCGGCGCGGAATTCCTTCTTCGCGGCGCACACGAGCATCGGCTCGGCGGCTTCGATCGCGTCGACGATCTCCATCACCTTCACCTTGCGGCTCTCCTTCACCGTGCGAATCTCATTCATCGCGCACTGCACGATCGGCCCGGCGTCGAAGATGTCGATCATCTCATTAAAGCGAAAACCCTCTTCCAGCAGAATCGTAAGGGCAGGCAGGCTCTGCGGATGGCATTTGCCGATGACCGCCTGCGCGTCATTGGGCAGCAGCGGAATGTAAATCGGATGGCGCGGCATCAGGTCGGCGATGAACTTCTTGTTCACCACGCTCAGATAATCCGCGTTCGGATAATCCAGATCAAAAAAGTGCCGCCCCAGCCCCTCCCAGAAGGGCGAACGTCCCGCTTCATCCACGATGCCGCGAAGTTCCGCGATCACCTGCGGATCAAATCGCTTTGGATATTCCGCCATGAAAAGAAACCGCACGAGCGACAGCAGTCGGCCATTGTTCTCCTTGCGATATTCAGGCGCGAGAAACAGCGTGCCGATCTCGCACGGGCCGTTGTGATCGGTCACCAGCTTCAGACACTTGATCTCCTTGCGGACATGAAGCACATCCGATTCGGCAATCGCCGTCTCAACTTTGTACGCATAAAAAGGCTCAAAACCGCCGACCTTCGCAACAATGCCGGTCGTGCCGATGGCCTTACCGGTGGCCGTGTCCTCCAGCACAAACAGATAATGCTCCCCGCGCGGCTTCTGCCCGATGCGCGCGAAACTCTCCTGCGATTCGACGATGCGATTCTGCAACAGCTCGCGATCCTTGGGCAGCGAAGTCAGTCCATGCCCGGCCCGGTTCGCCATCTCAAAGAGGGCGTCGAGGTCGGTGAGCGAAATGGGACGGATCAGGAGCATAAGCAGGAGAATTCACTGGCACGATGCAATCAAAATATGGTATCATATCATGATCCCATATTTGCAATCATATGCCAACCGCAACACTTAAACAGTTTACCGTCCGAATTCCAAAGGCGCTTTATGCCGAGGCGCAGCGGCTGGCGCGCCGCAAAGGAACGAGCCTCAATCAACTGGCGGCCTCGGGACTTCACGAACTGGCACGACAGGAGCGCGAGCGCGAGCTTAGGGACGCGTATGAGCAACTCGCCGAAACGCCCGGCGAATCGGATGTCGAACCTTTTCGCGCGGCCCAAGCGGAGGTAATCCGTGACGACCAATCCTGAGCTTCCCAGACCCGTGCGAGGGGAAGTGTGGCTGATAGACTGGTCGCCGGGGCGGGGCTCTGAACAACTGGGAAGGCGTCCCGCCCTCATCGTTCAAAACGACATGGGAAATCAGTCGCGCGGCTACACCAACACGATCGTTGTGGCGATCAGCACGAAGGGAAAGAATGTGCCGTTACATGTGCGAATCCCCAAATCAAAGAGTAACGGACTTCGCGAAGACTCCTTCGTGAAGTGCGAGCAGGTGATGACCATCAGCAAATCAAGGCTAGTCGGCCGCGCATGGGGAAGGCTGACCAGCGAACAGATGCGCCAGGTGAATACCGCCGTCGCCGCAAGTCTTGGATTGCCGGAATTGATTGGCGAATGAGCACCTGTTTCCGCGGGCTATAAACTCACACATCAGATGAGGAATTACGAGCGCATGCTCCCTCTCCCCTGTACTCAGGGGAGAGGGTTGGGGTGAGGGGACCGATGCGCCGACTGGCGAGGTACGCTCATTGGCGCATCGCTGTCCCCTCACCCTGCCCTCTCCCCTGAGTACAGGGGAGTACAGGGGAGAGGGTTCTGAGTGAGATCGCTATTGAAGCAATTTCAGAGGAGATACTCGGACGCATATCGAAATCCGCCAATTTACAGTTTCAATCGGTTGCGCAAAAGCTCGGTTCTTCTCCCCGCGCGATCTTCATCAGCATCATCAACGCCAGCTTCGCGCGTTCGGTCAGGCTGTCGAGCAGGAGGAATTCTTCGGGGCTGTGGATGTTGCCGCCGCGGGGGCCGAGGCTGTCTATGTTGGGCAGGCCGGCGGCGGCGAGTTGGTTGCCGTCGCTTACGCCGCCGCTGTAGCGCCAGCTGGTGGCGATGCCGAGTTGTTTCCCGCACCCTTCGACTTGTTGCTGCAATTGGCGCGTCGGCTGATCGAGCGGCTTGGGCGGGCGATGGAAGCCGCCGTGCAGCCCGACGCTGATTCCTTCGATTCTTTTAATTTCGCCAGCGACTTGCTCGATGCCTGCTTGAATCGTCTTCTGCTCCAGTGGCGCTTTCGCGCGGACATTGAAGCGGCAGATCGCCAGATCCGGCACGACGTTGGCGGGGCCGCCGCCGTCGATCTTACCGACGTTGACGGTGATGCCGCCGCTGGTGAGCTGCGAGAGTTTGAGTGACATCTGAGCGGCGGCGACGATCGCGTTGCGGCCATTATGAAAATCCCGTCCCGCGTGCGCACTTCGGCCGCGAATGACGGCGGCGTAATTCCCTGATCCGCCGCGCTCGGCGACCATGCTCCCATCCGGCAGCGCCGGCTCGAAGAGCAATCCCACATGATTGCGTTTCGCGGCTTCCTCGAACAGCGGCGACGATCCGGGCGAGCCGATCTCTTCATCCGGATTAATCAGCACTTCCCAGCCGATGTCACGCGCCCATTTGCTGCGCTCCATCGCCTCGACCGCGATGAGCATGACCGCCAACCCGCCTTTCGCATCGCACACGCCGGGGCCGCGCAATGTGTTGGCGCCGATGCGCGTCACCTGCTGAAACGGCCCGTCCTGCGGATAGACCGTGTCCATGTGAATGCAAAGGAAGACTTGATGCGGCGCATCCGGCCGCTTGCGAATCCGCAGCGCGCAGCCCAGTGGCGCAGGGATGACTCGTCCCGAGGCATCGACGATTTCCTCGGTGCCGAGTGGGATTTCTTCAACAGTTCCAAGGCGCGACCATTCTGAGCGAAGCAGGCCCGAAACTTGTTCCAAACCAGAGAGGTTATAGCTGTAGGAGTTCACCGCAGCCCAGTCACGGACCAGTCCGATCATCCGGTCGGATTGGGAATCGATCCAGGCGAAAATGGACGATAACTCGCTCATCTCAAGGCGCTCTTATGAGCTATCGAATTGTATGCTGGAGGAGCATGAGGCGCGCGTGCATTAAGAGTGGCATGGGCGTCCCGCCCATGATTAATGACCACGGAGGCACGGAGGCGCGCTATTACTTCGGTGCTCCATCGCAAAATATCGTTGAATGATTTGTTTTTTTGAATTGAATTCGTGATTCGCAAAATGATGGCCGGATTTCGAGCGCGCCTCCGTGTCTCCGTGCCTCCGTGGTGAAGAATCACGGGCGGGACGCCGGCGGGACGCCCGTGCCACGTTATCGGACGCGACAATCTCATTACATTATGCATATACTTCAACGTAGCCTACGAGCTAGAAAGGTCGGATGGATGGCTGACCTCAAAACACTCAAAGGTGTCGGAGAAAAAGATCGCAAGCTCATTGAAGACGCGGAGGCGATTGTCGGCCCGGAGCCTTCCAAGATGGGCTTCGTGAAGAATCTGTTCTGGGGGAATTTTCGCGAAGATTTGGTCTTTCCATATCCGGCGACGCCCGCCGATGAGCAGGCGCGCTGCGATGAATTGCTCGCCCGCCTCGATCAGTATCTCCGCACCGAGCACCCTTCCGTTGAGATCGATCAGAACCAGGAAATCCCGCGCTGGGCGATCGAGCGGCTCTTCGAGCTGGGCGTGCTCGGAATGACAATCCCGCGCGAATACGGCGGCCTGGGGCTTGGCATCACCAGCTACAACCGCGTGCTGGAACGCATCGGCCGAAGTTGCGGCTCGACCGCCGTCATGGTGTCGGCGCATCAGTCAATCGGCTGCAAGGCGCTCATGCTCTTCGGCACCGAAGAGCAGAAATCGCGCTGGCTGCCGATGATGGCGCGCGAATGTCTTTCCGCATTTTGTTTATCGGAGCCCAATGTCGGCTGCGACGCCGGCGGGCAGGAAACGCGTTGCGAGCTTTCGCCCGATGGACAGTCCTACCTCCTCAATGGCGAGAAAAAATGGTCCACCTCCGGCGCGCTCGCCGGCCTGTTCACGGTGATGGCCAAGCAGAAGCTGACCGATCCGAAGAGCGGCAAAATCGTCGAAAAAGTCACGGCGCTCATCTGCACGCCCGACATGCCGGGCATCGAAATCTTCCAGAAAAACCGCAGCAAGTGCGGCATTCGCGGAACGTGGCAGGCGCGGATTCGATTTAATAACGTAAAGGTTCCTCGCGCGCATCTGCTGCATCAGGAAGGCAAGGGCCTCAACGTCGCGCTCACCTGCCTGAACTACGGCCGCTGCACGCTTTCAGCCGGCATGCTCGGCGGCGCGCGGCGGGCGTTCGAGCAATCCACCAAATGGGGCCAGACCCGTTTCCAATTCCAACGCCCGCTGGCGGATTTTGAGCTGGTGCAGGCGAAGATCGCGCGGATGGCGGCGCTCAATTATGCGATGGATGCCGTGCTGTACATGACCACCGGAATGCTCGATCGCCACGATGAAGACATCATGGTTGAGACGGCCATCTGCAAGCTCTTCTGCTCTGAGATGGGCTGGCGCGTCGTCAATGATGCGATGCAGATCATGGGCGGCGAAGGGTACATGACCGAGAACGAGATTGAGCGCATCTTCCGCGATTCGCGAATTAATCTCATCGTCGAAGGCGCCAACGAAGTGATGCAGGCGTTTATCTTTGCCTACGGCGGCAAGCAACTGGCCGAGCAGATGCTCGGCGTGCAGCAGGCGGTGGGATGGGATCATGAAGAATCGCCGGGACAGAACCTGGCGCGCATTGTGCGCGGGCTGAAGCGGCCGGAAGTTTTCAAGGCCGCGGCTCCGCTTGGCGCGGAGCTTTATCTGGGCGTGGTGCCGTCGGCGCCGGTGATTCATCGCTTGCATGAATCGCTGCATTCGGTGGCGCAGAAACTGTGTCATCTGGTGCGCGAGCATAGCCATCAGTTTAAGGTGGCCAGCAAGCACTACGGCGAGCAGATCGTCTCGCGCCAGTGCGTGCAGGCGCGGCTCGCCGACAGCGCGATGTGGCTGCACGCCTGGGCCTGCACGCTCAGCAAGCTCGATTATGAAATCCGCTCCGGCCAATCCGGTCCGCGCTTCGAGCGAGATCAGGCGGCAGCGCAATATTTCTTCGAGATGGCGGCGGCGGAAATCCATCGCGCCCATCACGAGCTGCTCCACAATCAGGACGACACGATGCGCGCTGCCGCCGAGAAGGCCATGCGATATAGTGAGCAATTGCCCAACGAGCAGTTTGTCATCCCCGAGGCCTCGCCCAACGCGCGCGGCACCGGGAAAAAGCCTGCCGCCGATGGAATCAAACAGTTCCCCGGCGAAGGTGAAAATGGCCAGGCAAAGACGCCATCAAGTCCGTGGCGGAAGGATGCGAAGGCCGGCCGGCCGGTGGATTCACACCCTCTCCCCTCAGGGGAGAGGGAAGGGTGAGGGGTAGATCGCGAAATGGCGCCGGCTTGTATCCGGCGCGTTGGGCCCCC
>DATBDZ010000110.1:0-25594 GCA_036276235.1 Humisphaera sp.
CGTCCCCTCACCCCAGCCCTCTCCCCTGAGTACGACTCGACTGAGCTCGTCGAAGTCAGGGGAGAGGGAGAATGCCCTTTGACCGCTTATAGTGATGACAATGCCGGCGGATGACAACGCGCTTCAGGAGACGGTCGACAACACGCGCCGCGCGCTGCTCGCGGCGCGCGAGCCTGGCGGCTGGTGGAGCGGCGAGCTTTCCAGCAGCGCGCTCTCGACCGCGACGGCGGCTTTTGCACTTCACCTGTTTTGCGATCGCGCGAAATCAGAAACTGGCTCTACAAACGTCGACGGGTGCCGAAACGCGGGCGAAGCCGGTCGGACATGGCTTGCCCACAACCAAAACGCCGACGGAGGCTTCGGCGACACGACCCTGAGCCTCAGCAATATCAGCACAACGGCGCTTTGTTGGGCGGCGCTCGCCGCTAATTTATCGGCACACGCCACAGGGATCGCGGAAGCAGCCCAACGCGCGGAGCACTGGCTCATCGATCGCGCCGGTGGCGTCGATCCGGACCGCTTGGCGCCGGCAATCATCGCACGCTACGGGAAGGACAAAACATTTTCCGTCCCGATCCTTACGATGTGCGCGCTGGCTGGCCGCCTCGGCGACGGACCCGAGGCGTGGAAAAAAATCCCGCAGCTTCCCTTCGAGCTGGCGGCGTTTCCGCAGCGCGGGTTCAAGTGGCTTCGATTGCCGGTCGTCAGCTATGCGCTGCCGGCGCTCATCGCGATCGGCCTCGTGCGGCATGCATCGAAGCCGAGCCGCAATTCTATCGCACGAGCGATTCGTAACGCCGTTCGAGCGCGCACGCTGAATCTATTGAAAAGAATCCAGCCGCAAAGCGGCGGATTTCTGGAAGCCACGCCGCTCACCAGCTTCGTCGTCATGAGCTTAATCGGCGCGGGGGAAATCGATCATCCGGTTGTTCACAAAGGGATTGAATTTCTCCTCAATTCCGCGCGGGCCGATGGAAGCTGGCCGATCGATACGAATCTGGCGACGTGGGTGACGACGCTCTCGATCAATGCGCTGGCCATCGACGTGGGGCGGCCGCTCCCCGAGGACCTAACGACTTCCGACGTAGGGCGGGCACTGCCCGCCGAGGCTAATGGCAGCCAAGTGAATGATGCCGAGAATGCCGGCCAAGCAAGCGACAGTTCAGGTGGCGCGCATTCTCCCTCCCCCAGTACTCCGGAGGAGGGCTGGGGAGGGGGTTGTGTAGAACGAGCGTTGTTCCCGCGAACCCCCTCCCTAACCCTCCCCCGGAGTACCGGGGGAGGGGACAATACGCCACCGATTACAGCCGCCGCCGCTCATGTCCGCCCCACGGGGGCATCTGACTCGCTCCGCGATTGGCTGCTCAATCAGCAGTATCGATCCGAGCATCCGTACACCTTGGCCGACCCGGGCGCGTGGGCCTGGACCGACTTAAGCGGCGGCGTACCCGATGCCGACGATACGCCTGGCGCTCTTCTCGCGCTGGCCAATCTCGGCCCCATCGACCATCGCGCAAAAGATGCCGCCGCGGCGGGAGTGACGTGGCTTTTGAAAATTCAAAATCGCGACGGCGGCGTTCCAACCTTTTGCCGCGGCTGGGGGAAGCTTCCGTTTGATCGCAGCAGTCCTGATCTCACCGCCCACTCGATTCGCGCGTGGCTGGCGTGGCGGCCGCATCTTTCGATCGATGTCACCGGCGCGATTCGGCGCGCGGTGGAATATCTGATCGATCAGCAGCGCGCCGATGGCGCGTGGCTGCCGCTCTGGTTTGGCAACCAACATGCGACTGATGATGTCAATCCGACCTACGGCACATCACGCGTGCTGAAGATTGTTGCGCCGCTGACCGCCGCGCGCCTGGGCTGCGGGCTTGACGAGACGGACGCGCGGATTGCCAAAGCTCGCAATTTTCTGAAACGCATCCAAAACCCCGATGGCGGCTGGGGAGGCGACGCAAATACGCCCTCCTCCATTGAAGAAACCTCGCTGGCGCTGGAAAGCCTGGCGAGCCTTCCGCCACGCGCCCGCGAGGGTGCGGATTGCGATGAAGTGATGCAGCGCGGGGCGCGGTGGTTGATCGGTCGAACGCAATCTGGGACGCGATTTGATCCGTCTCCCATCGGGTTTTATTTCGCCAAGCTGTGGTACTACGAAAGCCTTTATCCCATGATTTTCACGCTTGGAGCGTTATCGGCACTGGCTTGTTGTTATGAGAACGCGGCGGGCAGTGCCCGCCCTACGGGCAATGCGCCAACGTAGGGCGGGGCACTGCCCGCCAATTTTCCCTTGTAGGCCCGGCCCAGCCGCGTAAACCGTTCAAATTATGGCAATAATCCCTCTCCTGCCGCGTAGAGAGCAATAGTAAGTCATATGATCAGCGGGGGTTCGGAGCACGAAACGGCCATGCGAACTACGAACATTTCCAGACTTGCGTCGGTTTGGGCCCTGTCGATCCTGATTATTCTCGCCAGTTTGACTGGCACATCGAACGCCGCCCAAACCAGCGATTGGTCGCGCGACGATGCGGCTCATCTGCTTCGGCGGGCGGGGTTTGGCGGGACGCCGCAGCAGATCGATCGGATGCACGATCTGGGTCGCGCCAATGCGGTGGAATACCTTGTTTCGGGGAAGCTTCCGGAGGGGGCGACGGCACCATTTGCTCATGTTGAATTGCCGCCGTTTAAGCTGAGCGATGATGGGCTTGATCCGCGGCTTAATCCCGAGCGGCTCTTCGAGATGGAAAAGCTGCGGGCATGGTGGCTGGATCGGATGGTCCGCACCGATCGCCCGCTGGAAGAGAAGATGACGCTCTTCTGGCATGGCCTGTTCACCAGCGGCATCAAGGAAACCAAAGTCGCCCGCTGGATGGTCGATCAGAACCTGCTCTTCCATCGCGAAGCGATCGGCAATTACAAAACACTCACCCGCGAGATCCTTCACGATCCCGCGATGCTCAAATATCTGAACAACGATGAGAACCTCATCGGCAAGCCCAATGAAAATCTCGCCCGCGAGCTGATGGAGCTTTTTACGATGGGCGAGGGGAACGGCTACGACGAAGCGGACATTCCGCAAGTGGCCCGCGCCCTGACAGGGATGAGCCCGCGCCCGCCGCGCTCGGGGATGAGCGGCTCAATGCTGCGCCCGCTCATGCACGACAGCGGCCGCAAGACGATCTTCGGCAAATCGGGAAACTTTGGTCCTGACGATGTAGTGCGGCTGATCTTCGACAAACCCGAGCCGGCCAACTATCTGGCGAAGCGATTGTGGACTTATTTCGGCCAGCCGGACCCGACCGAAACGCAAGTGCGGTCAGTCGCCGAGGCGCTGCTGAAAAATGGATGGGATGTGGCGCCGGCGCTGCGGACGCTGTTTAACGACCCCTCCTTCTACAGCCCCAAGGCAAAGCTCACGATCATCAAGAGCCCGGTTGAATTGGTTGTGAGCACGCTTCGGCTGCTCGAAGAACCCGCGGAGCCGCGCCTGCTGATGGTGGCGATTAATCAGTCTAAGCAACTCGGCCAGGAATTGCTGCAGCCGCCGAATGTGAAAGGCTGGCCGGGCGGCGAGCATTGGATCACCTCGTCGGCGATCTATCAGCGATACAACATCTCCGTGGCGATGGCCAATGGCCAGCTCGGCCAGGGGATCGGCAACGGCATGGCCGCCCTGCGCGGAAAAGAGCCCAACGCCGGCAACGGCAATAAAGCGGCCCTGCGCCAGATCGGCCGCGGCCAGCTTCAAAACGGCGCAGCCGCGCAACAGGATGAACCGGCGCAGAAGCGGGAGGATGCGCAGATTTCTTCATCGCCGGCTCAGCAGGAAGAGAACAAGAAAGTCGATCGCAAAGCGAATCAGCAGGTCCTCAATCAACAGGCGCGGATGAAAGTGCAGGAAGAGCTGCGAGCGCTCCCGGCGCTGCCGCCGCCGACGGAGATGGTCGTGCCCGCCAAGCTCTTCCCGCAGTTAGCCGCAAGCGATACGACGGCCGACCAAATGGTTGATGCGGCTGCCGCCCGTTTTCTGCAACAGCCATTATCGGCTGACAAGAAAGCCGTGCTGGTGGAATCGCTGGGCAGCGCGCCCATTCGTCTGGGCCAGTTCGACAGCGATCGCCGCGTGCGGCAGATGATTGGTTTGATGATGAGTACGCCGGAGTACCAGGTGGAATGAGTTGTCAGTTGTCAGTTGTTAGTTGTCAGTTGTGAAGATCCGGCTGCTTGCGTCTTCCACAACTGACAACGGACCACGGACAACTGACATTGAGCATCCAACATTTCCAAACCCTATGAACGATACCCTTTTCTCCCGTCGTCTTTTCCTGAATCGTGGCGTGCAACTTCTGAGCGCCGCCGCGACGCTTCCGGTTTTCCTCGATCGCAGTGCGCATTGCCTGGCGGCGGACTATGCCGCCAATCCGCAGGGCGCGGGGCGGCCGGATGATAAGATCCTGGTCATCCTCCAACTGGCCGGCGGCAATGATGGCCTGAACACCGTCATCCCGATCGGCAATGACGATTATCATCGCGCGCGGCCGAAGATTGGCGTGGCGCGCAATGCCGCCCTGAAGCTCAACGACGAGTGGGGACTTCATCCGGCGGCGCAGGGCTTCAAGAAGCTTTGGGACGCGGGCGATCTGGCGATCGTGCATGCCGTCGGCTATCCGAATCCCAATCGCTCCCACTTCCGCAGCACCGATATCTGGACGACTGGCGTGCCCGATAAAGTCGGCACAAGCGGGTGGGTGGGCCGCTATTGCGATGCCTGCTGCGCGGGCGCGGATCCTGGTCATGATGCCGGCAAATCCACTGCGAAGAATGATAAGCAACCCGACCCCGCGACGGCGATCGCGCTGGAGCTTGAACCCCCCGCCGCCCTGACCGGCGAGCATTACATCCCGCTCACCTTCCGCGCGCCACAGGCATTGGCCTATCGCGGCGGGCGCGGCGCCAACAATGGCGCGTTCGAGAAACTCAACGGCGGCGACCCCGCAGCCCGCGGGGCCAGCGATGAGATGATGCAAGGCTCATCGCACGGCGCTGCAACCGGCGATTTCCTCGAGCGCTCCGCGCTCAACGCGCGCATCTACGCTGATCGCATTCGCACGATCACCACGAGCGTCGCCAACAAAGTCAGCTACCCCGCCACCCCGCTGGCCAACGACCTGCGGCTGGTCGCGCAGCTCATCGCCTCGAATCTGCCAACGCGCGTTTACTACGTAAAGCTCGGCGGCTTCGATACGCACGCCGACCAGCTCCAACGCCATCCGCGCCTGCTGGAAGAATTGAGCGGCGGCCTTGCCGCATTCATCGAAGACCTCAAGCTGATGGGCAATCTCAATCGCACCACGGTGATGACGTTCAGCGAATTCGGAAGACGAGTCCACGAAAACGGCAGCGGCACCGACCACGGCGAAGCAGCCCCCATGTTCCTCGCCGGCGGCGCCATCAAACCCGGCCTCCACGGCAAATTCCCAAGCCTCGCCGCCCAAAATCTGCACCGCGGCGACATCCCCTTCACCACCGATTTCCGTAGCGTCTATGCGACCTTGCTCAAGCAATGGCTGGGGGCGGATGATGCGAAGATTTTGGGAGGGAAGTTTGGGATGGTGGATATTTTCAAAAGTGCTTGAGCAGGGCAGCCGCGAAGGTGCGTAGCGCCAGCGGAAGCAGGCGCGTCGCACGATGGCGGACGTCGTGATATACTTTGAGATATGGTCGTTCAGCTTAAAAAACCCGAACTTGAGAAGTTCATCGCAGAGCAGGTGCGGGCGGGGCATTATGCCTCGGCAGATGACGCCATCGAAGCCGCTGTAGAGCAGATGATGCTCGATCACGGCATTCTTGACGAGGCGACAATCGCAGCGATCAATCGAGCCGATGACCAGTACGCACGCGGCGATTTTGTTGAGTGGCGCGACGTGCGCGACGAACTGCGAAAAAAGTACCTCGCCAAATAGCACAATGCCCGGACAATATCGCGTCCGACTATCTGCCGATGTGTTGCGCGATCTGGAGGGGATACACGCCTACATCGCCAAAGATTCCATTTCTGCCGCGTCAAAGATGATTCAAACGCTGCTGGATGCGATCGACTCGCTTGAGGTTCTGCCGCATCGTGCTGTTGTCGAGCGACAATCTGCAAAGCTCAAATATCCAGTGCGGTCATTGGCGGTCCCGCCATACGTGATCTATTTTCGCGTGATTGACGACGAACAAATCGTGCAAGTTCGCCATATTCGACATGGTGCGCGAAAACCACCAAAACGTTTGGATTAGTTGTCCCTTCGATAATCGCCCTCGCGCTGGCATAATAGTGGCTGATGAGCCACCGCCTCAAGCTCCATGACGTGCGCGCGATATTCCGACTGATCGGCGAAGTGCGCGAGCTGGGAGCCGACCCCACGCGGTGGCGGCAGCATATGGTGCGGCGGCTGCGTAAGCTGATGGGGGCGGCGGTTGTCGTTTCGTCCGAAGTGCATTTGCGCCAGCCGGATTCGGAAATTGCTTCCGCCAAAGGATTGATGCGCATCATCGACGTCGGCTGGGGATGTGATGGCAGCGACGATGATCGCGTCTGGGAAATCCGCGGCGACAGCGAAGCACGGCCCGAAGCGTATATGCTGGCGCTGCTGCCGGGAGCCGCCCAGAACGATGCGGCGGCGCCGGCGCCGGTGCGGCCGACGACGCCTTTACGCGAGGGGAAGCGATTTATCTTCTCGCAGTATCCGCTGCCGCATCTGGGGGCGGTGGATCAATTGGGCGTGCATCAGCAGATGGAGAGCGAGCCGTTCACGCCGGTGCAGCAGCGGCTGATGCGATTGTTCCACGTCGAGCTGGGCCGCCTCTGGAAGCGCGATGCGCTGAACAGCGCCCGCGATCCGACCAAGCAACTGCCGCCGCGATTGGGGCAAACGCTGGCGGCGTTGCAAGCCGGCGCGAGCGAAAAGCAGATCTCACTCCAACTGGGAATCAGCCCGCACACCGTTCACAATTATGTAAAGGCGTTGCACCAGCGCATCGGCGTCAGCAGCCGCGGCGAGCTGCTGGCCAAGACACATCAGGCGGGAACGTTTCTGCCGAGGCTGAGCGTGGAGCGGAAACCGTAGGGCAGATGTTTGCTCAGAACCCTCAGAACCCTCTCCCCTGTACTCAGGGGAGAGGGCAGGGTGAGGGGACGGCGAGTCGCAATATTGCGCGGTTCGCAAGTTGATGCGTTCGTCCCCTCACCCCGGCCCTCTCCCCTGAGTACGACTCGACTGAGCTCGTCGAAGTCAGGGGAGAGGGAGGAAGCGCCATCAACTGGCGCTTGACCAATTGTCGATGTCGTCGGTGCCGCCTTCCTGGCCGTCTTGGCCCATGGAGAGTAGATCGAAGCCGCGTGGATTGTGGGAGCCGGGGCAGTGATAGACGTAAGGATTGCCCCAGGGATCCTTGATGATCGGCTTGGTGACGTAAGGCCCATGCCACGTGTCGGCCAGATTGGACGGCGGATTGGAGAGCGCGGCCAGGCCCTCGTCATTGGTTGGATAGCGGCCGTTATCCACTTCAAAGGTGGCTAACGCATTTGCGATCGCCGCGATATCCTGTTTCGCCGCTTCGATTTTGGCCTTTGGAATCCGGCCGGCGTAGTTGGGCACAATGATCGCCGCGAGCACGCCGAGGATCACCATGACCAGCAGCAGCTCGATCAGCGTAAACGCACTTCGACCGCGACGATGATTTCGATTGCACATGAGTTCTCCGTTTTGTGATGAAGCGTGAGCGATTAAGGTCACGCAACTATTTGATGTCAGTTTCCCCGGAAGCCCGGGAAGAACTGTCGATTTCGCATGCTTGCCGTGATCGTCCGGACGGGGAGTGTAGTACCGCGGGCGGGTGAAAAACTTCCGTTGAATACGAGTTGCGGCAGGAGTCGCGGCTCTTTGGGTGGCACAGGTCGCGGTACCCCGATACCTGTGTTTCGACACGGCGAAGCACAGGTCTGCGAGTACGCCGACCTGTGGCACCCCGCCCGAGCCACAATCTGCAAGACAGCACTTTGACGCACTTGGCTCTCCGACGAATCGGCCAGCCGCGTAGGGCGGGCACTGCCCGCCGCAGTCTCGCAGGTACTGCGAATCATCTGGCTCACTCGGGCGAATCGGCCAGATGCTTGGGAGTACCTCAGCATGACGGTTCCACCTAGAATGGACGGCCGTGATTCACGACTGCGAACCTTCGGCGACGCTCGCGCCGCCCCCCGCCGCCGATCGCGGCGAGCGGGTGGTTTACTTTTGCGCGCTGATTGTTTTTGTCATTTCCGCGGCGCTGACGGTTTATCTCTGCCGCTCGATGGGCGATGGGATGGAGATGGCCGGCGGGTGGACGATGTCGATGATGTGGATGACGATGCCGGGGCAGACGCAGGTGGCCGCCGCGGGAATGTTTCTGCTGATGTGGCTGGCGATGATGGTGGCGATGATGCTCCCATCGGCGATGCCGACGATTGTTGTCTATCGAAGGCTCGCGTTGTTTCGGCGCGAGCCGCGCGCCAAGGTCGCGACACTCGCGCTTGCGTGCGGATATTTCTTCGTCTGGATCTGCTTCGGCGCGGCGGCGTATGCCCTGGGCATGTGTGCTGCTTCGGCGGCGATGAAGTGGGAGCGCGTCAGCAGGCTCGCGCGGCCCGTCGGTGGATCGGCGCTGATGCTCTGCGGAATCTTTCAGCTATCTCCGTGGAAGCAGAGCTGCCTGCGGCATTGCCGCGATCCGATGTCGCTGGCGGCATCTCACGCGGGCAGCGGCGTCGGCGGCGCGTGGAAGCTCGGCCTGCATCACGGTTTGTTCTGCACGTTTTGCTGCTGGGGGCTGATGGTGATTCAACTGGTGCTGGGGATCATGAGCCTCACGGCGATGATCGTCGTCGGGCTGGTAATCACACTGGAAAAGTTGCTGCCGGTCGGCCCATGGGTCGCCCGCGCCGCCGGCGCGGCAGCGACAATCGGCGGCATTTGGATGCTGGTATCGTAAGGGCGAAACCCGGCGCGCCGGGACACTCGGCCCTGTGTTCGCCATAGCCCCCGCGCTGGGACTGGGCCCCCGCCTACGCGCGGTATGAACGCAAACATCGAGAGACCTTCCGAATAAAGAATCCAACCGGCGATGCCGGTCATTAACAATCAGGAGCCGCAACCGTGCGGCCCTATTTTGCCTGTACGGATTGGGCTCTAATCTTGAGGCGCTTTCGCAGGCATCTTAGTCCGAGAACACACTGCCAGCATGCAGCACCCCAATGCGATCAGCAGATGGGTGATGGCCGACGGCATGATCGATCGTGGCAGCGAATACAGCACATCTTGATTGAGCGTCGTGAGTTGTTGATAGGCAAATAGGAATCGATCCCAATCCATGAAATAAGCTCTCAAGGCACCATTAACGGCAAAGATTGGATTTGCCGGGCCGGCCCAGCGCAGCATCCGTTCGCCACCCGGTGCCGGCAGCGCTCGAGCCAGCCACACCGGCCATGTCAGCCACGCGAAGCCCAGGATCGTCGCCGTTGCGGCGGCAATCACCGGATGAAAACGGATTCTGATTAATGCCGCAGGAATGTATGCAAGCGCAAGTGCGAAAGCGAGGAGTACGATAATACAGCGAACGACGATCGCCGCTTCGACATGTCCCGCCAGAAACCAAATGACGGCGCTCGCGCCGGCATAGATGATACAGACGGCAAAACGAGCGCGCTGATTGGAAACAGACAACGCCAGCGGCGGCAGGACGATCGGCGCCAGCAGGATCGGGCCAAAGAATAGTCCAAGCGTGGCGCCAGAGGCAGCATACGACGCGATCGCGACGACGATGCTAAGCAGAACGACAACGACCAGAACAAGCGGCGACTGCACCCGCAGGCGCGCGACCTGTGGAGATAATGTCATGCTGAGGTACTCCGAAGCATCTGGCCCAGTCGGCGAAACGGCCAGATGCTTCGGAGTACCTCAGCATGACAATTCCTGGCCAGTTTGCTTGCAAATCGTGATCACGGTCTCATCTAATTGGTGGTTGTCGCGTGCGACTAATTCCCCTTCACTGCCCCGCCCCGTGCGGGTGCGGCGTCGTCATGTCCTGGTATTGCTTTTCCAGCTCATCGATCGCGCGTTGAATACGATCGGCTTCTTCCACGAGCCGCTGTTGCTCGCGGCGCATTGCCGCGATCACCTCGTAGTGCGCTTCGGCCGCCTGCTTGAGGGCGGCGGCGTTGGGGCTCACTTTACTTTCCCAATAGGCGCGCAATTCTTTCACACGCTGCTCGTCGATCTTCACGTTTGACAGCGCCGGGCGCGCCCCATCGGCCGACGGGTCGGCCAATGTTGCGGGAGCGTCGGTCTGCTGTTTGGCAGGTGCCGCGCCCGCGCCGCCGGCCGCGCCTGCGCCGGAGGGTTCGATGACCATCCACACTTTCGCGCCCGCCTTGGGCATCAGCTCGGCGTTGCGCTCCCATTCCAGCGTCTCGTTGGCGCTGCTCACCAGCTCCGGAACATCGATCATCGTCAGATCGAAATTGCAGATGCTCACGACATACCCGGTGACATCGGCGGCGAATTTATTGTCGGGCATCACCCGCGAGCCCGCGAAGACCCACGTGAACGCCTTGGGCTCCTGTTTGGTCTTTTGATTGCGCAGCCACCGGTAGGCCGGATAGCTGATGGTCTTGCCGTCTTTGTCGAATTCCACGCTTAAATGCAGCGGCGGACCGTGCGGAGGAATCCACTTGTTGGCCGCCTGGTTGTAGGTGATCGGCGCGCCCGGCTGCAACCCGATCGCCAGCAGCGCGGTCTGAATGTTGGACGGCATCGCCTCGGTGCGGAGGACCGATTCATGCTCGTTGGTCCCGCGCACGCAGCAGAAAAATTCCAGTGGCGCGCTCACCGCCAAAGCCTCGCACTCGACGCGCACTTGTTTTTTAGCGACATCAAAATCGACGTGAGGCAGATGGCCGATCTTCGCCGGCGGCTGGTCCGCCTTCGTCGGGCCATCAGCCTGGGCGCGAATAACGACCGTCACCATCAACAAGAGCGCAAAAAAAACTCGATCCATGCGCGGCATAGGGGTACCTCCGCAACGGAAGCAGTTTAGCAGTTGCCGCCACAGCGACCAACCATCGCGGTCCACCAAAGAAGCCGGGCGTAGCACTTAATTGTGGCCAACTGCATTGATGGTGCAGACCGAGATGGGTTCGAGGTCCGAGTGTTTTGCCCCACGCGCACGCCGTCATACTGAGGTACTCCGAAGCATCTGGCCCCGTTGCGCGAGCCAGCCAGATGCTTCGGAGTACCTCAGCATGACGGTTCTTAATCTGAATGCCTCCCCCGCGAGTATCGCCACAAACAGAAGTAGACCCAAGAAGCGGCGGGCAGGGCCCGCCAATTGCGTTGGGTTCGCTGCGAACTCTTACTTCCCCGAATGTTCCGCATCGTAATGTTGCCGCAGCACATCCTCGCCAAAATCATTGGTCGCGTCGCGCCACACTGAATGGACGTGGTTGGCGTTGTTCTGTGTATTGTCGAACTCGACCAGGAATGTCGGCCCCTGAATGCGATAGTAATGCCCCTGCCCCGCCTCCAGCGCGCCGGCCCAGGCGAATTTCACTTTGTCCCAGCCTGCCGCCTCGATCTTTTGAATATCGTCCTGCGCCAATTCCGGTCGCAGGCGATGAGCGTAAAACTCCACCAGTTCCATCAGCATCTTCTTCTGCTCGGGCTTCAGCTCTGAAGCGGCAATTCCCACAGGCTCGAGCTGTTTCGATTTGCGCGAGTTACTGGTGATGATCTCGTTGGGCGCTTTGGTGTCGTAAATCGCCTTCTTCTTTTGCGATTCATCGAAGCCGCGGATCAGGGCGAACCCCATGTCTTCCTCAGCACCCAGTACGCGCACGCCCTTGCGTTGCCCCTCGCGCACTTCGGCGGGATTGGATCCGAAGAAGACCGGCCCGCCGACAGCAGCCTTGCCGGCGACGACGGTGATATTCAATGAAAAGTGATGCCCTTCGACGCGCCAGCCCCACGTGCTCGTCGGCCCCGGCATGCCGAAGATGCTGAAGGCATAGTTCCCCGAATCACGTCGCGGGCCGCGGCCACCGGCCTCCATCTCTTTGAGGACCTGATCCAGGCTCATGATCGTCTCGGCCTGCATGTAGCCGCGCTGCGAGAGGCCGCTGGCCAGAAACGCGTGAGCCAGCGCCATCTGTGACGGCGTCAGATCGTTCCAGGCAATCCCCTTGCGCTCGCGCGGGATGAAGTGCCAGTTGTAGCGCTCCTCATCCTTGAATTCAAAGCCGCACTTTTTCTGTTGGTCGGGCGTAAGCGAAGCCCAGAAGTTAGCCGCCGCCTGCCCCATCTGTGCCGAGGCCCGCGCCATCGCCTCACTGGCGGCAGCAGTAGGCATCGGCCCATCCGGATGCGCAAGCGTCGCCGCCGTCGGTAAGCCGATCATCCCCAAACCGATTGCCGCGCGGATGCAAAAACCGAGAGTCGCTCGTTTCATGATTGGTTCTCCTTCGATGCCGATGTCCGCAATGTCAGATGCCAAAAGATGCGGAGCGGCGAATAGTTGTACCACAAGAACGTTGCGACGTTCAGGGGACGGATGGCAATACACGTTTCGCCTTTACGTAGCCGGGCTTTTGGCTGGTAATTTCTTGCGGTAGCATTCCCGAATGGAGGAAGGTGCCGCAGGGAGTGCAACATGTGTGATCGGCCCGAATGGTTATATTAGAGCGGCAAACGCGAAAGACGAATCGGCGGGATAAATCCCGCCGCAGAAGCTCGGGACTCTCGGCCATCGTTATGCTGAGTGGCCATGTACCATCGGCGCACCCGCGAAGCATGGAACCCGGCGGGCAGTGCCCGCCCTACGATTACGCGGCGCGTAGGGCGGGCATCGCCCGCCGCATTTTCAGAACAGGTACTCCGAAACATCTGGCCCATTCGCGCGAGGCGGCCAGAGCTTGCGAGTACCTCAGCATGACAGTTTGTTGCGATAAGGACACGAGGGTCGTAGCCGCTAGTTATTACGTCGCGCGGCGGCGCGATTGAGATTGTCATGAAGCGATTCGGATTGCTTGGTTTTCTCGCGGCCATTTCAGCGATGATCGCGTTGGCGATCGCCGTCATATGGGCGACTTCTTCCTCCTGGCAACCTTCGATTCATTATCACGTTGATGGCAATTTGAACTGGGTGCTTTCGTCGGACGGCAGAATCATCGTGACGGCTCCGCCGAGCGATGGGAATCTCGAGCCGGAGATGGCTGAGCTGACATCGCGCATGAGCGACGACGATTTTGACTGGAGCGAGCCGCTGGAATTCGGGGGGCGGCGAGTTGTGCGCGGGATCGCCCGCGATGGCACGCCGTCGCGGCAGCTGTTCGATCTGTTCCAGGGACGGCGGCGCACCAAAACGGCGGCCATCCCTGGAATGCGGCATTGGATGATGGCGCTGGAGGATCCGCACCGTCGCCTGGCGGCGCACATGATGCTGAGCTTCGCGGCGGTCCATTGGCGCGAGGCGAACATTCTGCCGGACAGCGGGCGGCCGTTTGTGTATATGCCGGCGCGCTCGGATGGCACGCCTGATCTTTCCGGCTGGACCACGCGGATCACGCGCTGGCACACCGAGCTCGATCAGCCGATCCACGTTTGGCACGACGGTGTGCTGCTGGCGCCGTGGCTGGTTTTGCCGATCGTCTGGATGAGCCGTCCGCGGCGGCGTCCGGGCGTTTCGCCGACAATGACCCGCTGGGCTTTCAACGGCGCGGCCTTGGTTTGTTGTCTGGCTTCGCTGCTTCTCGCCGGGGCTTGGATTCGCAGCTATTGGGTAGCCGACGAGTGGGAATTCCCGGTCGTCGCGGCAGCCACGCCGCCGATGCAGCCGGGTGGCCCTTCCTTGCCGGGTACGTGGAGCAAACGACGCTGGCTGGGCTACTCGGCCGGCCATGTGCAATTTCTTGAAAGAACAGGATGGGATGGAGCCACCCCGGGGTTACAGGCCGTCCGCAGCAGCTTCTGGATCGTCAGCAATCCGCGCACGCGCTCCGGACCGGGAGGCTATGGCCTGGCGGGCGGGAACTGGTTCACTTCAAGCGTCAACTATTTTTCCACGCCGGCGAAGGTGACGATTGCCGCCAGGGCGCAGCAGGCGACGCCGCCTTTCGTAAAGCGTCAGGTGGCTGCGCCTGTCGCGCCCGTCGTACCGCTTATGGTGCGGGCACCTCCGCCACTCATTCTGTCGCCGGCCGCTGTTCCGCTTCCGCCGGAAATGTCGGCGCGATACGATCAGGCAAACCAGGATCGCGATGCCGCGTCGCGCGAGCTGCGCAAATTGGAGCTGGTCCCCGAGGCGGTTGACGACGGCCGGCGGGCTGCGGCGCAAGGCGCCGCCGACGCAGCCGAGCTTCAGCTTTCCAACATCATCAAGGAAATGCAGAGGTATCGGAATTCGCCCGAGGGAATTGCCCAAGCCCAAGCTCAGTTGATCGCCAACGCGCGGGCCCTGACCGCCGCTCGCGCGATGATGCCTGTTGCCGTCCCCGGAGCGCGGACGCTGGTGGTTTCGATGTGGGTGCTGTTTTTGCCGCTGCTGGTTCTCCCGGTGATTTGGATTGCCGCCGCCCGGCGGACATCGAAGCGCCGCCTGCTCCATCTGTGCCAGGTGTGCGGCTACGACATGCGCGCGACGCCGCAGCGTTGCCCCGAATGTGGAACGGCGCCGTCGCGATCCGGCGCATAATGTGAAAGAATGGCTCGATGAGGCATTCATGAAGCGACGCCCGCGCATCCTCGACCTTCTCGCGGCAGGGTCGTTGCTTTTGTGTGCCGCCGTCGTGGTCATGTGGATCGCGTCGTCGCCCTGGCATCCATCTCTTACATATCACAGCGATCTGGGGTTATGCCGCGCGACATCCGAGGGCGGCAGCATCGTTTTCTACCAGCCACCGGCGGCGAGCGTCGATGAGACGGTCGCGATCGATTTTGTTTCCCGCATGAGCAACAACGATTTTGATTGGACCGCGCCGGCCAAAAGCGAGGGCGAATGGTACGTTCGCGGCGATGTTCGCGCGGGTACCGGCACGCTTGATCTGTTCGGGTACATTAACTCCCATCCGCGATTCCCCTGGCCGCCCAACGCGCGCCTTCTACTTTCGTCGCTGGAGGATCCGCACAAGATCGTTCCCGCCAACATGATGCTGTTGTTCATTACGGGGCGCGGGCGGATGGCCAATATGTGGCCGGATACACGGCTGCCTTACGTTTTCATGCTGTCCAACGGGAAGGACGCCGCGCCCGATCTATCGCGCGCATCCGAGATCATCGCGCAATGGCACCAGGAGTTTGATGAGCCGATCGGGCATATTCATGACGGGTGGCTGCTGGCCGTCGCGATGTTTTTCCCTTTCTTCTGGTTGACGCGGCCAAACCGCAAATCGGCGCATAAGCCGACGCTGGGGCGCTGGGTCTTCAACAGCGCGGCTCTTGCGAGCGTGCTCGCCTGCATCGTGCTTTGCGTTCTGTGGTGTTTGAGTTACAGCAGCGGCAC
Source organism: Humisphaera sp. (assembly GCA_036276235.1). Classification (GTDB taxonomy): domain Bacteria; phylum Planctomycetota; class Phycisphaerae; order Tepidisphaerales; family Tepidisphaeraceae; genus JANWHF01. Next base: position 15,571 of record DATBDZ010000110.1, read on the forward strand.
TGAATGGATGATGCCACTGCGCGCCGCGGCAGCGCCGGCGCTTCCGCCGGGCGCGCCTCCCGTGACCGGAAGCTGGATCACGCTTCGCCGCTTCGGCTACGCCGACGGGCGCATCCAATTCTTGCGGGAGACGCATGTCGGCACCATCCCCGTCGGAAACGGAAATCCGACTCTGCTCTGGGCGCTTTCCAACCCGCGTGAGGTCCAATCCACCAGCCGTGGCGCGCCGGCCTCCGGGAACTGGCTGACCTCGAGCATCCAATACACCTCCGCCCCGCTGAAACTCATGGCCGCAGCGCGCGGCAGAGGGACGATCCCCACAATTTTCATCGCGCCGCCGGGACAATCGTCCGCCGGTCGCGGCCCGAATCGGGCGCCGGTGGCTCAGCCGCGGCCCGCAACGCTTCCCGAGGCCCAGCAGGTGGAATCGGTCAACGCGAACCTCAAGGCGATGGTGGGACGGATAGCGCAAAACGCGCAGAATCCATCAGCTGCCCAGACCCAGCCGGCCGAAAAGGATTTCACGCAACTCCAGCAAGAAATAGCGCAAATCCAGCGAATGCAACTAGCGGTGGCGAATCAGGAAACCGGGCGGCCGCCTTGGGGCGATCCGTCAGCTTCCCGCGCGGCCGCCAATATATCCGGGCCAGGCTTGGTCATATCGGGGCCTTCTACAGTGGGGTCAGTCGCTTCGGCGGGGCCGCGATCGGTGGGGATGAGGCTCCCATCGTCGCAAATATCGCGCGCGCCGCCGCGCCTCACTGGCAGTTCGACTCAACTCATCATCTCGTTCTGGGTGTTGATCCTTCCAACGCTGCTTCTGCCGGCGGCATGGCTCTGGTCGACGCGCCGTCGAGCCATCCTGAGCCGGCCGTATACATGCAGAGGATGCGGCTACGATTTGCGGGCAACGCCGAATCGATGTCCGGAATGTGGGACAGTGCCGGCGGGATTGAGTCCGTGACACGATCTGAAGGGGCCACACATAGCCATCTCATAAAGTCATGCTGCGCAGCGCCGGCGACGCGAAAGGCGCCCGCCGCTCCCTCTCCCCTGTACTCAGGGGAGAGGGTTGGGGACGAACTGTGCGACTTGCGAACCGCGCCATCTTGCGACCCGCTGTCCCCTCACCCTGCCCTCTCCCCTGAGTACAGGGGAGAGGGTTCTGTCTCCCCGCGATCCGCGCCTGTGCGCGTAGGGCGGGCACTGCCCGCCGCGATCTTGGGGCAGGTACACCGAAACATCCGGCGCATTCGCGCAATTGAGCCAGATGCTTCGGAGTACCCGCTCTGAAAACGTCGCGAATTCGTGTAGGGTGGGTGTACTCGCCCACCACGTCGCTCATGGTGGGCGAGTACACCCACCCTACAACTCTAGCGCTCAACTCGGGTGGCATGGGCTCGCGACAGCGTGCCCGTGGCGTTTTCATGCTTCGCGGGCGTGCCGAAGGTATGTGATCCCTTTGAACGGCAATTTATTGCTGTCATTGTCGGTTGTTTGCAAATGAAAAAAAGCCACCGTCAGGCGAGCCTGACGGTGGCACTCATCGATTTCAGGATGCCCAGATCGAAAGCCTTACGGCTTCGATTCCTTGATGATCAGCGTCTTGATCTGATCGGATGACAAATTGAGCGCACCATGCGCCTCGGCGGCGGCGGTGCGGACTTCCAGGTTCTGTGCGCTTTCGACGGCCTTCTGAAGATCCGTCACCTGCTGGCCGAGGCGATTGCCGTATAGCTTGGCATTCTTGGCGAGGCCCTTGAAGCAGGCGACCTTCAGATCGTCCGGCGTCTTTTCGTCCAAAGCTCGCACGGCCAATGACGATTGCACCGATGGGCCATCGACATATGCCACCGTGTCGGAGATCAGCTTGACGATCTCGGGACGCGCGTCATTGAGCTCGCTGAGCAATTGCGGCTGCAAGGCCGTCAGGTCATATGCCTGCACACGGCCTTCGGCGATGCGCTGCAGGAGCGTCGCGGCGCGAAGCGAATAATCTCCGGCGGCTTTTTCGTCCATCGCCAGGCCGCCCGCTTTTTGCCGCGCTTCGGCGATCGACTTCTGCAAATTGGCGGCATCCGAATCGGTCGTCGCCACCGACAGCGGATCGGCACTGGCCTTCTGGTACCAGGTGGAGGCGCGGGTCGCGGTGACGATCACCTTGGCGGCGCGCTGCAGACGGATGTTTTCGCCGGAAATCTTGTAGAGCTGATCGATCTCGGCTTCGCCCGCCTTGTCCATCGCGATGATCACATCGACACCTGGAAGCGCCGCGGCTTCGGCCAGCGCTTTCTGTGCCGTTGCTCCGCCCACCACATTCAGCGGCTTGAGTTGCGTCGAGAGCCGTGAAAGCTCTTCGGCGGGCGCGATCACCAGAACATTGGTCGAGCCAGTCTGCGACACGGCTTCCACCAGAAGCTGAGCGACCTGCTCATGTCCGGCGAAGCTCTTGGTCGGCAGGCCGGTGGCAAGGGCGAACGCCGCCTCGAATCGGACGAGCCGATCCGGATAGCTCATCGCCTGCACCAGCGGATCGATCGTCGCGCCGGCGCCCTGGCTGCTGGGGCCAACAATCTGCGCCAATGACTTAATCACCTTCAGCGAAACCGGTGCGTTGTGATCGGCAAGATTGCGAGTCAGCACTGCGTTGAGATATTGCGGGCCGGCGCTGGCATTGAAGTAATCAGACGAAGGACGATTGGCCTCAAAGACGGTGATCGTCGCGCCGCCGGGCATGTCCACTTCCAGCCGCGTGTTGGCCGAGAGGTACAGGCTCAAGGCATCGCCCTGTGCCGTTCCCAGCTCCATCGCATGGCGGCATTCGCGCATCGCCATCAGATCGCAGAAGACCACAGGCGGCACCGATTTGTAATCCAGGCCCTGCTTCTCCTTCGACCAGGTCCAGATATACGAAGCCGGAGCCTTGAGGTCGGGCCGGACGTCGGCCTGGTCGTAGTAGTATTGGACCGCGAGGCGGAAGAACAAATCCGAAACCGGAACATTCCCACTAAAGCCAAAACGCTGCAGCGCGGAGGCGGCAGCCTGACGAGTTTCCGCCGGGCGATTCTTGTCCTGCGCGATGCGGGCAATGTAGGGGATCGCGTCGCGCTGGCCGATCCGGGTGAGGATTGAAATAACGGTCAACACAGTGGAGTTATCATCCATCTCCGTCGCCGCCAGCAGCGGGTTGAGCGCTTTCAGATTCATGTCATAAAGCGCGTCTCGAATCGATTCGTGATACTGGCTCTTGGAAGGGTTGCGGAGGTAGTCGATCATCAGCGGCACGGCCAGCTCGCCGGTGTTGCGAAGCATGACGATGTGCCGTGAGTAGGCCCGATTGTTGAGGCTTAGCGCTTCAATGTTCTCGATGATGATCTTCGGGTCGTTGCGTTGTTCGTAGCGGCCCTTATCGAGCACCGCCTGGATTTTGTTGGCGACGTCGCGCATCTCCGGGTCCGGCAGCCCGCGCCAGCGCAACATCCAATCATCGAGGCCGCCTACCTGCGCTTCGGAGGGCGTGCGCAGCTCGTTGGCGGCCTTGTCAAAGGCCTGCAGAATCTCCAGCGGCGGCTCGGAGCGGCTGAGAATCTTGTTCCCGTACGCAGCCGCCAACTGGTATTGCGCAATCTTGCCGTAATGCCAGAAGTTCTGAACATCCTCCGCCAGACTCTTGTTCATCGGAATCTCGGCGGCAGGCTGAGATGCCGGCGCCTCAGCGGCGGGCGGCGCGGCCTCCGTGGCGGCGGGCTTGGGCTTGGCCTGCCCGAATAACGTCGACGCTGAAAACAAACACGCGATAGCCGTGCAGGGAATCAATCGGTAGATGCGCATCATGGTGCGGGTCTCCAGTGGCAAGAGACTGGGGCATTGTCTGTGGGACTGCCTCTAAACGTCCCTCGAAAGCGCGACAAAAGGTAGGTACAACGTGTCGGCAGGATAATGGCGAAAGCCGTTCCCTGTCAAGAAAATGAGCGGTTTGCTTTGACTGTTTGCTCTCATTACACTCCCCCCTCCTATGAAAGCGGAGCGAAGGCACGACCTCAAGACCAATTCCCTGGCCAATGCACTGGCCGATTTCCCGACCTTCATGCGCGTTTATGGGTCGCGAGTGATACTCGGCGTGCTCATCGTCGCCCTGGCCGGCCTGCTGATCTACAACTACACCAACGGCAAGAGCACCCAGGAAAACCTGGCCCGCGAGGCGCTTTCCACCGCTCAGATGGATTTGGCCAGCGCGAAGTCCGATTTCGGGGACTTGGGCGAACTGTTTCAAATGATCCAGCAGCGTCCGATGCTTGATGCGCGGCAACGGGAGTTCGTCAACAATCAAATCGAGCGCGTTGCTGACAAGATACGAGCGAACGCCAGCGACGCACAAAAGCTGCTGTCAGACGCCGTCAACTCCAACGATCCAGCCGTCAAGGCGGACGCCGAGGTGCAGCGCGGCAATGCCAACCTGCTTCTGGCCGGGATTCCATCACTTCCCGGCTCAACCACGCGCCCGAGCCTCAACGGCGAGCGATCCAAGGATGATCTGCTGAGAAGCGCCGAGGATTCGTATAATCAGGTCCTCCATGCCCCGCTGAATACAAATGCCGAGGCTGTGCGCAATGCCCGCTTCGGGTTGGCGACGATCGCCGAGGATCGCAAGGATTGGGACAAGGCAAAGCAGCTCTATCAGCAGATCATTGATGACCCCTCGACGCCCGACCTGTTCAAGACACAGGCCCGCGGGCACCAGGACGAGCTTGCCGAGATTCAAAAGCCGCTGCTCGCCGGCACCCAGCGACCAATCGGGCAGCTTCCGGATTGGGGATCGTTCCCGGCCTTCAGCCAGCCGACGTCAATGCCATCCACAATGCCGGCGATGAGCGCAAGCGTGCCCGCGTCCACTCAGCCTGCGGCGACGCAGCCCGCTTCGAGTCAGCCGTAGAACTACATGTGTGAGGATTTGGCGGCGCCGAGTCTTGTTCCCTCCTCCGGTACTCCGGGGGAGGGTTAGGGTGGGGGCCGTTTTCGCAGGGGATAATCATTCTACACAACCCCCACCCCAGCCCTCCCCCGGAGTACCGGAGGAGGGGGAAGAGCAGCCCACCTCGTAGCGGACACGCGGGAGATAAGCCTCTTGGGCGTCTCATTCGCGTACAATGACAATTAAAGGCTGACCCCAAGCATGGCTGACGCCGACCCTATTTCTGATGTTGTCCCCGAGATCGATCCCGATCTGCCGGCGGACCCGGACGTCCTCGAAGCCGACAGCGAGAGCGATGTCGCGCACTATCGCTTTCGGCTGAGCAAGACGCTCACTCGCCGCATCGATCAATACCTCGTCGATCGAGTTCCCTATCTTTCGCGGAACAATGTTCAGCGCCTCATTGATGAGGGGCTGGTCAAAGTCAACGGCCGCGTCATCAAAGCCAGCTACAAGCCAAAGCTCGGCGATGAGATCGACATGGTCGCCCCGCCCAAGCCGGTCAGCGAACTGGTGCCGGAAGACATTCCGCTGGACATTATCTATGAGGACGAACATCTGCTGGCGCTGAATAAACAGGCAAACCTGATGGTCCATCCGGCGCGCGGGAAATGGACCGGGACGCTTGTGAACGGCCTCGTACACTATGGCCGCAACTGGAGCACGGTGAACGGCAACTGGCGGCCGGGAATCCTGCACCGACTCGATCGCAACACCACCGGCATCATGCTCGTCGCCAAGAGCGACGAGGCACATTGGCGCGTCGCGCGGCAATTCGAGAATCGCACCATCCAAAAAACCTACATGGCGATCGCCCATGGCGTGCCGGAATTGTTATCGGACGTCATCGACCTCCCGATCGGCAAAGACCGCTACATCCGCGAGAAGCAGGCCGTCCGCAAAGTCGAAAATGGGGGCCGGCCGGCAGTGACGATTTACGAAGTGCAGGAGACCTTCCAAACGCCCGATTCGGCCCGGTTCGACAATGGCGAGCATCCGGCGGACAGAAAGAATCCCGCCCCGCCGCAACGGTTTTCGCTGGTCAAGCTAACGCCCAAAACCGGCCGCACGCATCAGTTGCGCGTCCATATGGCGACCTGCGGTTATCCGCTTTTGGGCGATACGATGTATGGCGGGCGCGTGCTCGAAATCGATGCCTGGCGCTTCGAGCGGCAGGCTCTGCACGCCTACGAAATCACCTTTGTTCACCCCGGAACGCTGAAGTCTCTCACGCTTCAGGCCCCCCTGCCGCCCGATTTTTCCAGACTTTTAGGCATTTTGCGCCAATCAAATTCACGTTCGGCGGAGTTGCCGGTATAATCTGATGGATTGTCATCGATCCACGGCCAAAGCACGCCGTATAATGTTAATTGCACTGGCGCTTGAATTCTGACTTTTGCAGGACTGACTCATGAGTATGTTGCACACGCTGGCGTTTCAGATTCCTTCGATGGGCGAGTGGCTGGTGATCGCGGCGTTCGGGCTGCTGATCTTCGGCAAACGTCTGCCGGAAGTCGGCCGCAGCCTTGGTAAGGGCATCATCGAATTCAAGAAGGGCTTGAAGGGAATCGAAGACGACGTCGAGGAAGCGAGCAATCAGCCGACGCCCGCGCGCACGGCGCTTCCGCCGCAGCAGCAGAGCGCGGCTCTTCCGAGCGACGCCAAGTTCGATCCCTACACCGGCAAACCGCTCAACGGCGAACACGCCACCACCGTCTCCTCCGGCGCACCGCAGGATAGCGTCGGGCACTAAACCACGTTCCGCTCATAATCGGCAATCATCTTTGTGATCGCGGCGGAGTAAATCGCCGATCCATCTGCATATCGGTCCGCAATCTAAATTGCGGCCGCAGGAAAATGTCATGCTGAGGTACTCCGAAGCATCTGGCCTACTTGTGCAAGCCGGCCAGATGCTTCGGAGTACCTCGGCATGACGGTGTCCGACCAATGTGATTTTTTTGCATCTAAGGTAGGGTGGGTGTACTCGCCCACCACGAGTGCGCAACGGTGGGCGAGTACACCGCCCTATGAGTGCATCGTCGTCAGGAGCCATTGTCCATGTCTGTAAACGTTGCCGTCGTCGGCGCTACTGGCGCTGTGGGTCAGGAATTCCTCACCGTTTTGGCGGAGCGGAATTTCCCAATCAAGAACCTCAAGCTGCTCGCCTCTGCGCGCAGCGCGGGTAAAACTGTTTCCTTCAAAGGGCAGGATTACACGATCGAAGAGCTGACGAAGGATTCATTCAAGGGCGTGCAGATTGCCCTCTTCTCCGCGGGCGGATCGATCAGCAAGGAATTCGGCCCGGCGGCAGTCGCCGCCGGTGCGATCGTTGTCGATAACAGCAGCGCCTTCCGCATGAAGGACGGCATTCCTCTGGTCGTCCCCGAAGTGAATCCCGAGCAGATCCAGAAGCACGCGGGCCTGATTGCGAACCCCAACTGCTCGACAATTATCATGAACGTGCCGGTCTGGCCGCTGCATAAGGTCAATCGCGTGAAGCGGATGGTGATCAGCACCTACCAAGCCGTCAGCGGCGCGGGCGCGTGGGGGCTTTACGAGCTGGACGCGCAGATCAAGTCCTACGCGGCGGGGCAGCCGATCGCGAAGGAAAAATTTCCGCATCCGATCGTCAACAATCTCTTCAGCCACAACTCGAAGGTCGCCGAGAACGGCTACAACGAGGAAGAGAACAAGATGGTGAACGAGACGCGCAAGATTTTCGGCGACCCGAAGATCATGGTGACGGCCACCTGCGTGCGCGTGCCGGTTCCACGGGCGCATTGCGAGGCGATCAACATTGAGTTCGAGCGCCCGATGACGCCGCAACAAGTCCGTGACATTCTCGCAAAAGCCCCCGGTGTCAAAATCGTTGACGACCCGGCGAACAATCATTTCCCCATGCCCGCCGAGGCCAGCGGCCAGGACGCCGTGCTGGTCGGGCGGATTCGCCAGGACATCAGCCGGGATGATGGGCGGGGGATCGATTTGTTTGTCAGCGGGGATCAGATCCGCAAGGGCGCTGCGACGAATGCGGTGCAGATTGCGGAACGGTTGATCTGATTAATCCGGCACTCCCACCGCCACCAGCGCCGATTCCCCCCGCTCGCGGCGTAACTGCCCGCAGGCCGCGCTAATGTCGCGTCCGCGGCTTTTGCGGACATGCGCATTGACGTTTTCTTCTCGCAATATCTCCTGGAAACGAACGACATCCTGCGCCTTGGGCCGCGCATAGGGTAATCCGGCAACTTCGTTGTAGCGGATGAGATTCACATTCGCCCGTAGCGTTCGACAGAGCTTCACAAGCTGCTTGGCCTGCTGTGGTTGATCATTCACGCCGGCCAACAGGATGTACTCGAGCGTGATTTCGCGGCCGGTTTTATCGAAGTAATAGCGGGCGGCGTCGAGAATATCGTTCAGGGAAAAATGCTCGGCCCAGGGGATTAATTGCCGCCGCAGTTCTTCGGTTGGGGCGTGCAGGGAAATCGCCAGGTTGATCGGCAATTCTTCCTCGGCGAGCTGCCGCATTTTTTGTGGGACGCCTACCGTCGATATCGTGATCTTGCGAGCGCCGATGTTGAAGCATTCCGGATGATGCAGGATGCGTACGGCGCTCATCACGTTGGCATAGTTGGCCAGCGGCTCCCCCATGCCCATGAACACGATGTTGCTGATTCTTGTGGCAGACGGTTGGAGGATCAGATTGAGCCGGAAGATCTGCTCGACGATTTGCGCAGCAGAGAGATTTCCTTTGACGCCGTTGATTCCGCTGGCGCAGAAGCGGCAGCCGACGGGGCAGCCGACCTGCGAGCTGACGCATGCCGTGCGGCGCGGGCCGTCGGGGATCATGACCGTTTCGGCGTTCGCGCTGTTGGGCCAGGTCAGCAAAAGCTTCTCGGTGCCATCTGAACTTTGCTGATGCGACGTGACCGTGCAGCTTTCGAAGGTTATGCGGCTTGCCAGAAGATCGCGGTCGGCTTTGCCGAGATTTGTCATCGGCTGCGGCGAAGCGATCAGCTTGTCGTACACCCATTGCCGAATCTGTCGTCCGCGGAAGCGCGGCCAACCCCATGCCGCCAGGTCGGCGTCGAAGCGCTCTGGCTCCGATCCAAAAAATGCGATGCGTTCATGATCCAAGGGACTGTCAGGCATATCATTTGTACGTAAGGGGGTTCGTCTTGGTTGTGCGCGCCGTATTGGCGCTGGTGGAGGTTATTGCGCTTGCGGCAAGGGTTTTGCTCTTTTGCTGTTGACGCGTGGCACAATAGCTGGTTTGCTATAGGCCTGCAATGAGAGTCAAGCGACGCGCAATCAAGACAACGTCAGATGCGCTTCCGGGAACGGGCGAGAAGCCCGCGCGGAAGCCAGACGGAGGAGGCGCGGACATGATGCCCGGAATCGTTCAATCAGCGCAAGCTGCCGGCAACGGAATGTCGCGGCTAAGCAACGTCCCGACCGGCGAACGGTCGGATGAACAACTGCTCGACGGCTATCGTCATGGCGAGCGGCCCGCATTCGCCCTGCTCGTCGGGCGCTATCAGCGCGAGCTGTTTCATTTCCTCGTGCGATTCCTGGGGAATCGCGCGGCGGCGGAAGATGTCTTCCAGGAAACCTTCCTGCAAGTTCATCAGTCCGCCGAGCAATTTGATTTGCAGCGACGCTTTCGCCCGTGGCTCTTCACGATTGCCGCCAACAAGGCGCGCGATCTGATCCGCTCGCAGGCGCGTCGGCCGACCAATCCATTGCAGGCCACGATCAATCCCGGCGACGATGAGAGCGGGGAGTTTTTGGATCTGATGCAGTCGGTCGCCGACCTGCCCAGTTCCGCCATGGAAAAGCAGGAGTTGCAGGAGTTGGTACATGGCACCGTCTCGACGATGCCTGAGCATCTCCGGGAGATTTTGCTACTTTCCTATTTCCACCAGTTTCCCTACAAGCAAATCAGTGAGATTCTTGATATTCCGCTGGGAACCGTGAAAAGCCGGCTGCACGCGGCAGTTGCCCATTTTGCCGACCGATGGCGGGCATATTTTTTGAAAAAGGGGTTGAACCCCA
>DATBDZ010000111.1:0-2130 GCA_036276235.1 Humisphaera sp.
CGATTGCCATCCATGGCGTCTCCTTGAAGTTGAGCGAGTTATCGCACAACTGGAGCAGGAACGCACACCAGAATAAAATGGATGGCGTACTACATGAAGTCGCAACATTTTCAGAGCAGGTACTCCGAAGCGTCTGGCCGCTTTCGCAAATGGGCCAGATGCTTCCAAGTACCTGCTGTGAAAATGCGGCGGGCAGTGCCCGCCCTACGCGCCGCGTCATCGTAGGGCGGGCACTGCCCGCCGTTTTCATGCTTCGTGGGTGTGGCGAAGGCACCTGACCACTCCGCATGACAACTAACATGCCCAACGAGTAAGTACGGTGGGCCTACTCGCCCATTAAGGCGTATGGTGGGCCGGCGCGCCCATCCCACCGAGAATGCTCGCGCATCGGCATGACCCGCGCGGGCAGAGATGTTCCACCGAGGGTCATTCCGACTTGTCTGATCTCCACCAACCGATATCGTACTCCCCATGCCAAAACCCCCGCGCACCGGTTCGGCGACTCGTTCGGCTCGCGCGCGAGCCGTGAACCTGCAGGCGTTTGAAACCGCCAAGTTTATTCATTCCAGCCAGGTCGGCGGGATCGAATCGTATGTCATCGATGAAGGCCCCGCGCGCGGCGTCCGAGCGCTCTGCGTCAACAGCGGCGGGGGGCTGCGCTATCGCGTTCTGGTCGATCGCGGACTGGATATCGATCAGGCATTTTTCAATCAGCACAGCCTCGCGTTTCTTACGCATAAGGGCGTCACCGGCCCGACGCGCGGATTGGATCGTGGCCTCGACTGGCTCAAAGGTTTTCCCGGCGGGCTGCTCACCAGTTGCGGGCCGTTCAGCGTCGGCGCGCCCAGCACCGATGCCGGCGAGGAGCTGGGTTTGCATGGGCCGCACTCTAATTCTGCCACGACGATTGAATCGGTGATTCAGCCTGATCCGCGACTGGGTCAGGCGCAGATGTCGATCACCGGCATCGTGCGATATGGATCGTTTTACAATCCGTGCGTCGAGCTTCGCCGAACGATCGTCTCGACGCTCGGCGGGAATTCCATCGGCATCACCGATGAATTCTTTAACGCCGGCAATCAGGATGTGCCGCACGCGTGGCTGCTGCATATCAATTTCGGCTATCCGCTGGTGGACGGAGGCGCCGAGCTTTGCTTTGATTCGCCGCGGATGGAGCTGACCGATGCGCCGCAATCCGCGGCGAGATTCGCAAAGGGCGTCAATTACAAGCGCATCCCCGAGCCGCTGGAGCATCATCGCGGGCCGACATCCGCCGTGGCGCATCTGTTTCCGCGCGCGGATCGCGAAGGCCGCGCGACGGTCGGCATCGTCAACCGCAAGCTCGGCATCGGCGCCGCCATTCACTACAACGTCAAGCAATTTCCGCGCTGCGGCAACTGGCAGCACTTCGGCCCGCACGAATACGTGACGGCATTGGAACCGGTAAACGGCAGCGTCAACGGCCGCGCCGCCGATCGCGCGGCGGGGATTCTTGATACACTGCCCGTGGGCGGACGAAAGACGTATCAATATCGCATTGAGGTTTTGGGAGAACGAGCGGCGCTGGATGCGCTATTGCGATTGAACAAGACGTGAAATGATCGACACTCACTGCCATCTCACCGATCCTCGCCTCTTCTCGCAGTTGGGCGATGTTCTCGCGCGCGCCAAAGCCGCCGGCGTCACCCGCATGATCACGATTGGCACCGATCTGGAAGACGCGCGGCAATGTCTGGAACTCTGCCGCCTGCATCCCAATGTCCGCTGCGCGATCGGCGTGCATCCGAATTACTCGCAGAACGTGGAGCCGGGAGAATTGCCGCTGCTTCGCGGGTTGCAGAATAATCCATCGGTGCTGGCGCTGGGGGAAATGGGATTGGATTATCACTATGACCGCGCGCCGCTGGACCGGCAGCGCGAGACATTTGAATTTCAGCTTCAGCTTGCGGTCGAGTTAAATCGCCCCGTCGTCATCCATTGCCGCGAGGCGACCGACGATTGCCTCGCGATCATGCGCGGCTTTCCCACCATCCGCGCGCTCTTCCACTGCTTCACCGGCGATCGCTCAGAGGCGAGAAAGATTCTCGACGCCGGATATCTGCTGGGGTTCACCGGGCCGATCACCTACAA
>DATBDZ010000112.1:0-13734 GCA_036276235.1 Humisphaera sp.
GAGCATTGCCAGTGCGTCACGTCGCCGCTGCTCCAACTGCGCCGAACTCCCTTTCGGCCTCATCGCGTCCTCCGGATCGAAACACCAGAGGATATCGCGCGGCGGCATTTGTAGTTACATTACTTTTTCAAAGAGCAGTAAACTTCCAGTTGCATAGATAAGTAGGCAGAAGTCAGAAGTCAGTAGGCAGTAGGCAGAGAAGTCGCCGTTACCCGTTTCCACACGCGCCTTTCGCGGAGCATCAATGCGCTGGCTCATCTTGATGGTTCTTGCGTGCCTGCTGTTGAGCGGATGCGGGAAGTCGAAGGCTCATACGCAGAAGACCGAGCCGTATTATGAGGCTGTCGCGAAGATCGCCGCCGACATTGACGCCAAGGCGAAGCGCCCGCAACTGCTGGCTGATATCGAAGAAGCGAAAGTCGCCGAAGAGACGTGGAACAAGCAGATCGGCGGGACGCGCAAGTTTGCCTCCGATAACGAGCTGACGGCGGCCCTGACGGCGTTTGATGCGTATGTCGCCGACATGAATAAGCCGGAGGCCAAGGACATGGCCGCGCAGTTTTTGCAGGAGGGCCGCGATCATCTGGCGGAGGCGCGCAAGGCACTGGATGGGGGGAATTGACAGGCGGGAATTGATGCCGGAGCGCGCGCTTTGAGCGGTATAATCAGCGATAGTGGGTCAGCTTGATTTCGTATATGGGTGCCACAGGTCGCGGTACTCCGAGACCTGTGTCTTCAGACTTGCCGGAGATAGACACAGGTCTGCGAGTACGCCGACCTGTGGCACCCAAACTGACCCACGACCTAGTAAGCGACCTTAGAGGAGTGCCTTGATGCCGTCGCCATTTCCCGGCGTGGATCCTTATCTTGAGGGGCCTTCGTGGATGAGCTTCCACGGGCAACTGATCGCCGAGATCGCCCGACAGTTGGCGCCGCGGCTTCGCCCGAAATACGTCGCGCTGATGGACGAACGGGTTGTGTGGGATGCGCCGGAAAATGACGTCTGGATCGATGCGGTGGAAGCGAAGCCGGACGTGGCGGTGATGCGATCTGATCGCGCGGGCGGCGAAACAGGGGCCGCCACGATCGCAGCGCCTTTGCAGATGGCAACGGTGATGCCGGTTCCCGTGACGCATCGAAGCGTGGAGATTCGCGACGTTGCAAATCGGCAGCTCGTTTGTGCCATCGAAGTCCTCTCCCCCACCAACAAACGCGGCCACGGCCGGCGGAAATATCTCCACAAACGCGGCAAGATTCTCCAGAGCAGCGCGCATCTGATCGAGATCGATCTGCTGCGGCAAGGCCAGCGCGTGCCGATGGCTCAGACGCTGCCGGACTATCCATACTTTGCGTTCGTCAGTCGGCACAACGAGCGGCCATCGGTGGGCGTGTGGCCGATCGGTCTGCGCGATCGGCTGCCGACGATTCCGGTGCCGCTGCTGGCGGGTGATGCGGATGTGCCGCTGGACCTGCAGCAGGCCCAGACAAATGTGTATGACCTGATCGGCTATGACACGATTTTGAACTACGCAGTATCGCCGGCGGTAGCGCTTTCGCCGGCAGATGCGCAGTGGGTGGCCGACGTTGCGCGGTGCGTTCCGCGATGATGACGGTTCAAATTGCTCTGCTGAAACTCCCGTAGGGTCCGCCTTGGCGGACGGGATTTGCGCCCCCGCGCAAAGACGTCCGCAAGGCGGACCCTACGAAGACGCGATCTTGCAACTGATTTCAAACGAGCAATTCGAGGGGTTGCCGTGGAGTGACGATGACACAAAACGCAACGACCGGCGCATCGCCGACCTCGCGCATGGCCGCGCACGCGCGGCTGGTCCGCGCTCTCTCCGGCGTCACGCAGATCGGCCTGATGATCGCGCTGTTCGTCATGTGGAAGCAGATGGGCATCCCGTTCAAGACGGCATTCGAGCGATGCTTCGTCGCCGGCGTGCTGGTGTATGTGGCACTAGGAACCGTCGCGTCGATCCTCGCCACCATCGCGCGGGTGCAGCCGATCCAGCTTCTGCTGCGGCATATCCTGGGAGCCATCTCCCTGCTGATCTTCGGCGCACTGCATTTCGTGTATCACATGGGAATCCTGCAATCCGCCGTCGGATGGGTGATCATCTACGGCGCGGCGAGGATGCTCGTGAGACGCATCGAAGCACGGGCGATGGCGCGGTTTCGGTGAGGCCTCGTTACGCGAATTCGAGAAACGTCGGCGGGGCCAGCAAATTGCGCTTACGCAATGGGATCGGTGACTGCGTTTCGCACAAATAGCGTAACCGAGGCATGCTCTGTGCCGAGCGAACAAGAAAAAGCGGCTCTTCAATGCCCCCGATGGAAATGGCCCAAATCGGCGGCATCTGACCCCGGCGCTGGGCAAGCAGCTCCACGATTCCGGCCGCGATGGCCAGAATTGTGCGGTCCTCTGATCGCGGCCTTGCGCACTGTGCGATCGAGCCATTCTCCGAAAGCCAGTCCTGGGCGAGACTGCGCAGCAGCAGCGCATCCCCCGAGAGAGCAGCTTCCGCCAGTTGTTCAGTGCGAACCATGGTCTTTATCCCATATATCGTCAAATCCGTACTTCGCAGACAGTTCGCGGCCCGGAAAGAGAAATTTCGCTACCTCATTCCACACCTCATTATAGCCTCCATTCAATTCCTTGAGTAAGCGACGGGCATCCGCGATATCGATGTCATCGCGCCAAGCGCACAGCTTCATCGCCAATAACTGTTCAATTGAAGGGCGCCGAACTGTGATGCCGGACGCAGAGAACAAGATTGGACCGGTGCTCAATCCGACGAGAAAGCCTTTTGCGGCATCATTGAGCCAATCGTCTGGCCATGACCGCTCTTCGGATACGATCGCTGCAAGCATCCGAACGGAGGATGGTTCTGATGGCGGCAATATCAAAACGTCGAGGTCACGGGTTGAAGCGCGGGCCTCGAATTCCAGAACCATGACGCCGCCCCCAACCAGCACGAGATCAATCGTCTCCCCGCGAGCTGCTGCCAGTTCGCCAAGACGCGTGAGCGCTTCAATGACATCAGTTTTTGTGAATACGCCCATGGCGAGTTAGTAACAGGAACTTCAATGACCTTCCCACCCCGCCTTATTCGACCCCGTCTCCCGCGAGATTTCCGACTTCGGCGCTTCGCCGAAGTTTTCGGTGTGGATGTTCCACGAGATGTAGCACATCTCTTCGCACTCCACGTCCATCATCGCGATTTGCGGTTTCGTGTTGACGGCGTCGTAATAATCCTTGCCGGCGATGACGATGAAGCCGCGGGCGTAGAGGAAGCCGTCGTCTGAGCCGCCGGTGTGTTTCTGGATATCAGCGCGATCGATATCGTAGAGCTTGCGCTCCAGAATGCGGTCGAACGCCAGCAGATCGTCGGCGGAAAGTTCTTCCAGCGCTTCGCGCAGGGAAGCCGTCACTTCATCGAGCGATTCGCTCAAAACGTCGGCGGCTTCCTCGGAGAGTTTTCCCTGCGCGAGCTTTTTTCGCTGCGCGACTCGTCCGCCGACGCTGCGCCAGGCGGACTCGATCATTGACCAGAATGTTGATTCGTCCATTCGTACACCAAAGCTAATGCTTAAAATGCCGCTGCCCCGTCAGCACCATCGCCGCGCCGGCTTGGTTCACGACATCGAGCGATTCTTTATCCTTCAACGATCCGCCCGGATGGATAATCGCTGTGACGCCGGCTGCGAGCAGCAATTGCGGCGCATCCGGAAACGGGAAGAACGCATCCGAGGCGGCGACGCCGCCTTGGGCTCGGTCGGCGGCTTTGCTGATCGCGAGGCGTGCCGCTGAGGGGCGGTCCATCTGGCCGGCGCCGGCGCCGAGCAGCATTTGATCCTTCGCGATCACAATCGCGTTACTCTTCACGTGCTTGCAGACCAGCCATGCGAATTTGAGGTCCTGCCATTCCTTTGCCGTCGGCTGGCGGGTGCTGGCGACCTTCCAGTTGGGCTCATCGGTGCCCAGCAGGTCGCGCTGCTGCACGAGGTAGCCGCCGACGATTTTGTGCATGTGCAGCTCGTTGGAGTCGAACGCGCCGATCGGGCCGACTTCCAGCAGGCGGACATTTTTCCAGCGATCGCGCAGCAGATGCAGGCCGTCGGTGTCAAACGATGGCGCGACGATCACTTCCAGCAGCTTGTCGATGGAGACGATCGCCTGAGCCGTCGCCAGATCGACCGGGCGATTGAGCGCGACGATCCCGCCGAACGCGGCAAGCGGATCGCCCTCAAACGCGCGGCGAAAAGCCGTCGGCAAATCAGCGGCAGTCGCGCAGCCGCACGGCGTCGTGTGCTTCACGATGCAGGCGGCGGCTTGAGAAAATTCCTTGACAGCCGATAAAGCGCCATCCGCATCGAGCAGGTTGATGTAAGAAAGCTCCTTGCCGTGCAGTTGCTTGGAGAACGCGACGGATGCCTCATTGGGTTTCTTGCCGACGAGCAGCGTCGCTTTCTGATGCGGATTTTCCCCATAGCGCAGCTCGGCGGCTTTGCTGAGGTTCAGCGTCATGCCGGGGCTATCGACGCCCAGCGTCGTCGCCAGATAGTTGGCGATCAGCGAGTCATACTCGGCGGTGTGCGCGAAAGCGCGCTGCGCCTGCTTGAGGCGGTGCTTCCCGCACGAGCAGCCGTTGTGCTCCCGAAGATCGCCCAGCACCTTGGCGTATCGATCCGGCGACGTGACAACCAATACCCAGCGATGATTTTTCGCCGCCGAGCGGATCATGGACGGGCCGCCGATATCGATATTCTCGATCGCATGCTCGAAGGTGACACCCGGCTTGGCGATCGTCTGCTCGAACGGATAAAGATTGATGCAGACCAGATCGATGCCGGCGATCCCGTGCTCCTTCATCGCGGCGGCATGCTCGGGGTTATCGCGAACCGCCAGCAGCCCGCCGTGAATCTTCGGATGCAGCGTCTTGACGCGGCCGTCCATCATTTCCGGGAAACCAGTGACTTGCGAAACATCCGTGACCGGCAGCTTGCCGGTCTCCCGCAGATATTTGGCGGTGCCGCCGGTGCTGATCAGCTCGATCTTGAATTTTTCGTGGAGTGCTTTTGCGAATTCGAGCAAGCCGGTCTTATCGGAAACGGAGATCAAAGCGCGTTTAACGGAGACGAGGTCGGACACGGGGGAGCCTTTCAATTGGTCTTAATATGGAGGGTAAGCGGGGGTTGAGGGAAGATCAAAGGGTTATCGAGCGGTTCACAAATTCATTCGCGCAAAACGTGTCCGCCACGTCGGGAACGAGCTTCAGGCGAGGGCCCGGATTCTCAGCTCAGGGCGCCCTGAGAAACTCAGAGCGGTATTAGATATCCGAGCGCTGGGAGGATCGCGGAGCACTTGGAGGATCGCATATCGCTCGGAAGATCACGGAGCGCTCTGAGAATCCGGGCCCTCGCTTGAGGCTCGTTCCCGGCGTGGCGGACGGGTCTATTCCATCCGTCGACTTTTCACTGATCGAAAAATGTTGTCACGCGAAGAGACGAAGGAACGAAGTGCGGATGACACAATCCTTCTTCGTGGTTTCGCTTCTTCGCGTGACATAAAATTTGGGAATCCAGAGAGGCGACGTACGATATCATAGAAAAGGCAATGGTTTTCCGGGTATTTCATGTGGCTGGATTTCATACATCTCTTGAAAGAACACGGCGTCGTATTCGACAAAGGCCTGTCGGACGGCGAAACCGATCGCATCGAACTGGAATTCGGATTTCGGTTTCCATCTGACTTGCGCGAGTTTCTAAAGGTGGGCTTGCCGATTTCCGACGGATTTCCAGATTGGCGGCGCGAATCAACCGCGTCTCTTCGAGAGCGATTGGCCACTGCACTGGAGGGAATTCTTTTCGACGTCGAGCACAACGGCTTCTGGCTCGATGAGTGGGGCAAACGCCCAGCAACGCTTGCCGAGGCGCAAAAGATTGTGCGGCAGCTTGTCGCCGCAGCGCCGGTACTGATACCGGTTTACCGTCATCGAATGATTCCTGATCGTCCGAATATCGCGGGCAATCCGGTTTTCTCTGTTCATCAGACGGACATCATCTACTACGGCGTCGATCTTCGTGATTATCTGATTCACGAATTCCTGGCCAAAAAGGATCTGGGAATTTGGCCGCTACCGCAAAAAATACGCGCGATCGAATTTTGGGATATCGAGAGATTTCTATCAGTCCGCTGGTCAGGAGGAGTTGCGGTCTTCGACAATCGCAAGGGCGTACTGCCCTGACTGACGAGCGACTTAACCCCGGGGCAGGAAGCGTATCCGCGGAGAAATTGTCCGCCACGCCGGGAACGAGCCTAAGCGAGGGCCCGGATTCTCCAAGCGCTCTGGGTATTCGCGGAGCGCTCTGAGAATCCGGGCCCTCGCCCAAGGCTCGTTCCCGGCGTGGCGAACGAGTCTGATCCGTCGACATTTCATTGATCGAAAGATTGTCGTCACGCGAAGCGACGAAGGAACGCAGTGCGGACACAATTCTTCTTCGTGGCTTCGCTTCTTCGCGTGACATAAAATTCGGGAATCCAGAAAGGCGACCTGTGATCCGGTTTTGTTCGCGCTATTCCGCCGTCGCTTGATCCGGGAAGATGTGTACCGATTTCTCCCAGACCGCCAGGACGATGCATCCCGGGTCGCTGTGGATTGAATGAGTGGTTCCGGGGCCGTGGATCAGCAGGGTGCCGCGCTCGTGCTGGCCGTTTTCATCGGTTTGCGAGCCGCGCAGGACGAAGATGTGCTCGTAGCCGGCGTGAATATGGCGGCCCAATCGCGCGCCGGGCGCGTATTTGAGCAGCGCGGCACTGGCGCCGCCGGGCGTTTTGTAGATCCAGTGGATTTCAATCCCCTTGCGAAACGTTTCCCATTGTCGAGCCAGCAGCGACGCGTCGGAAAACAAATCATGCAGAATGATTGGAGACAGTAGAGCGGCGTCCGTCTGCATTGGCTTCCTCCAGGCCTCGAATCAATTCGCGCGAAGTGGTGGTCCAGCCGACAATCGCGCCCTGCGCGCGGACCATGTCGATCGTCGCGCGCTTGAACTGCGGAAAATAACTCTCGGTACAGTCTTCCAGTAATACGCAGACGTAGCCCCGGTCGTTGGCCTCGCGCATCGTGGTCTGCACGCAGACCTCCGTGGTGACGCCGGCGAATGCCAGATGCGTGACGCCCTTTTCCTTGAGGATCTCCTCGAAGTTGGTGGCACAAAACGCGCCCTTGCCCGGCTTGTCGAGCACGATCTCGCCATCAATCGGCGCAAGCTCAGGGATGATCTGATTCCCCGGCTCACCCAAAATGAGGATGCGGCCCATCGGGCCGGGATCGCCGATGCGCAGCTTTGCCTTCCCGCGCGAGAGCTTGGCCGGCGGGCAATCGGAAAGATCCGGCCGATGCCCCTCGCGCGTGTGGATGACCGGCAGGCCGAACTTGCGGAACGCGGCAATAGCCTCCTTCACCGCCGGCACAATCGCCTGCAGGCGGGTGACGTCGTTGCCCAGCGCATCGCCGAAGCCGCCCTTCTCGAGAAAGTCGCGCTGCATGTCGATGACGACAAGAGCGAGGCCCTTGGGGGGAGCAGTGAAATCGAATGGTTCGGCTTTGATGTTCATGACGAAATCACAATCACATTCCGAAAATGCTGCTCGAGCGCGGGATCGCGCTTAGAACCCTCTCCCCTGTACTCAGGGGAGAGGGCAGGGTGAGGGGACCGATGCGCCGATCGGCGAATTACGCTCACTGGCGCATCGCTATCCCCTCACCCCAACCCTCTCCCCTGAGTACAGGGGAGAGGGAGAATGCGCGCCTTCACCGTTTCGCGCATATGCCGTCACTTGCAGCGACGTAGGGCGGCATTTATCCCGCCGCTCCGTCTTGTAGGGTGGGTGTACTCGCCCACCACGAGCGGCAGAATGGTGGGCGAGTACACCCACCCTACACTTGCAGAGCAGTTGCTCCGATGCATGTCGGTTTCTTGCGGTGATATTGTAAAGTCTCCATCGCGCATGGGTCTAATTTCGGTCTGCCTCGTGCCCATCCCCATGCTCCGAATGCCCCGCCATATGCTTTCCGATGATGGCGATATCCGCTTCGGCGGCCGTGGTCTCGTAGACGAATTTTCCATGGAACATCACGATGATGCGATCGGAGAGCTCGAAGATTTCGTCGAGGTCTTCGCTGACCAGCAACACTGCCGCGCCGCGGTTGCGCGCCTCGATGATCTGGGCGCGAATCTCCGCGGCGGCGGCGAAATCCAGCCCGAAGCAGGGATTGGCGGCGATCAGCACTTCCACATCTCCCGATAATTCGCGCGCCAGCACGGCACGCTGCACATTGCCGCCGGATAGGTCGCGAATCTGCGTCTCGGGGCCGGGGGTCTTCACGCGATAGCGATGAATCAGCGTTTCCGCGGCGCGGCGGATCGATCCCTTGTTCAGGAAGAACCGCATGATCGCATGCGGATGCTGATCGAAGTTGCGCAAGACCATGTTCTGTGCGACGCTCATGTTGCCGATGCAGGTGTTCTTCAGCGGCTCTTCGGGCAGACAGTTGACGCGGTGGCGGCGAATTTCCGCGCGGCTGCCGAAATAGGGCTCATCATGCACGCGCACTTGTCCCTGAGTGGCCGACCGCTGGCCGGCGAGCACTTCGACGAGCTTGCTCTGGCCATTACCGGAGACGCCGGCGATGCCGACGATCTCGCCGGCGTGTACTTCGAGGTTTAGGTCTTCCAGCGCCTTGAGACCGATATCATCCAGCGCGTGAATTCCTTCGATGCGAAGCAGCGCCTTGCCGCGCGCCGCGTCGCCGCGGGCTGCGGTGCGGGTGGTTTCTGAGCCGATCATCATCGCGGACATGTCGGCGGGCGTGAGCTCCTTCACCAGGCCCTTGCCCGCAAGCCGGCCCGTTCGCAGCACCGTCACGTCATCCGCGAATTTCATTACTTCGCGGAATTTGTGGGTGATCATGAGGACGGTCAGATCGCCCGTTTGCGTGCGCTCCTTGAGCATCGTCAGCAGCTCATCCGCCTCGCCGGGCGTGAGGACGCTGGTCGGCTCGTCGAGAAAAAGCACCTTGTTTTTCAGATAAAGCTGCTTGCAGATTTCGAGCTTTTGCTTTTGGCCAGCCGCCAGCGAAGAGACTTTCGCGCCGATGGGAATGAAGAACGGCGTCGTCCGCATGAAGGCGCGGAGATCCTCGTATTCCTTCTTCCAATCGATGATCGCCGGCACCTTGCCGCGCGAGAGGACCAGGTTCTCGGCGACGGTCATGTTCGGCACGAGGGTGAAATGCTGGTAGACCATTCCGATCCCCAGCCGCAGTGCTTCGCGCGGATTGCGGATGATGACCGGCTTGCCGCCCAATGCGATCTGCCCTTCGTCTGGCAGGTAGTACCCCATAATGCATTTCACGAGCGTGCTCTTGCCCGCGCCGTTGCCGCCGAGCAGTGCGTGCATCGTGCCGGGGCGAACGGTCATCGAGACATCGTCCAGCGCGAGCAGCGATCCGAATCGCTTGGTGACGCCGGTCGCCGAGAGGCTCGGGGCGATGACTTGCCTTGGCGTTTGCGGGATATCGATGGGAATTGCAGCGGTACTCATGAGATTCCTTCGACAAATGCCCTGGAATTCGAGACGGCTCCAAACACGCCGTTCTGCATCTTGACCATCTTGATGGCGGCGTCGTGATTGCCGCGATCCGTGGCGGCACAGCAATCTTCCAGAATGACGCATTCGTAGCCGCGATCGTTGGCTTCGCGCATCGTCGTATGAACGCAGACATCGGTCGTGATGCCGGTCAGCGCGATGTTCTGGATTCCCTTCTGGCGAAGAATCAGATCCAGATCGGTCGCACAGAAAGAGCCCTTGCCCGGTTTGTCGATGATCGTTTCGTTGGGCTTGGGATAGAGCTCGGGGATGATGTCCCACCCCGGCTCGCCGCGCACGAGCACGCGGCCGCAGGGGCCGGCGTCGCCGATGCCGGCGATCGTGCTGAACTTCCGCGATCGCCAGCGTTTGTTGGCGGGAAGATCGGCCAGGTCGGGCCGGTGTCCTTCGCGGGTGTGGAGAATATGCATCCCCGCGCGGCGCGCCGCTTCGAGCACCCTGCTGATCGGCTCGATGCAGACGCGCGTGAGGGAGATATCGTAGCCGAGCAGATCGATGTAGCCGCCCTTCCCGCAGAAATCGGTCTGCATGTCGATGACGATCAGCGCCGTGTTGGCCGGGCGAAGATCGCCGTTGTAGGGCCACTGATAAGGCTCGGACTGGATGTACTTTTCAACAGCCATGACTAATTAGGCGGTGGCCTTCCCCAGTTCGCCGGGCGCGCCGATTAAGCTGCGGCTGGCCGAGCAGGTAGCGATCATGATCAAGAGCGTGAGCACGTACGGAGTCGCATCAAACAGATAATGCCCCTTGCTGACGCCGACCGATTGCAGCGCGGGGCCCAGCGCCTTAGCGCCGCCGAAAAGAAGGGCCGCGAAGAGACAGTTCACCGGGCTCCATCGCGCGAAGATCACCAGCGCGACCGCCATCAATCCTTGTCCGCTGTTCAATCCCTCATTCCAGCTTCCCGGCCAGTAGAGCGAGAGGAACGAGCCGCCGATGCCGGCAAGGAACGCGCCGGCGGTAGTCGCGAAGAGACGGACGCCATTAACGGAATATCCCATCGCGCGGGCGGCATCGGTGCTTTCGCCGACCGTTCGGACGATCAATCCCCATCGCGTATTCTTCAGCCACCAAGCCATCAGCGGCGCGAGCGCGACGCCTATGAAGAAGAGCCAGTTGATTCGAAGCGCCGCCTGCACTTGTTGCGAGCTGCTCCACCATCCGAAGTTAATCGCGGGCAATTGGGGAGCAGTCGGCTCGACCAACCCCTTGCCGAGGTAAAACGCCAGCCCCGCGCCAAAGAGCATGATTCCGATACCGACGGCTACATCGTTCACGCGCGGCTGCGAGCAGAGCCAGGCATGCAACACACCAAGCACCGCCGCCGCGAGGCCGGCGCAGAGCACGCCAAGCCACGGCCCCAGCGCATTTCCCACTGCTGGGAAATGCTGCGCGGTGAGATACGAGACGCCGAATCCGGCCATCGCGCCCATCACCAGGGTGCCTTCCTGGCCGAGGTTGATGCGGCCGCTGCGTTCGGTGAGCGTTTCGCCGAGGCTGACAAAAATGAACGGCGTGCTGTTGCGGATCGCGCCGGCGAAAATCGCCAGCGGGACACCCCAATAGCCCAGCCCCCCCGAGGCATCATGCATTGGCGCTGGCATGGACCGCTCCCGTTGAAAGAGGTTTGCTCTTCTTGGGCGAAAGGAGCCACCGCAGCGGCTTGGCGAACCACGCCTTGCGAACTTCGTGCAGCCGACCGGCCCACGTATCCAGCCCGAGAATCACAAGAAACAAAATCCCCTGAAATACCTGCACGCTTGCGCTGCTCAACTTGAGCTTGAGCTGAAGAAGATCCCCGCTTCCGGCGACGCCGCCCAGGAGCACCGCGACCGGAATAATCGCCAGCGGATTTTGCCGCGCGACGAAGGCAACCAGAATCCCCGCGTATCCATAGCCGGCCGCAAGACTGTCATTCGCATGACCATGCACGGCGGCAACTTCCACCACGCCCGTGAGTGCCGCGAAAGCGCCGGCCAGGAAGCAGATCGCCAGCGAATACTTCGCGACCGACAATCCGGCGACGCGCGCCGCCCGGACGTTCCCGCCGACGATGCGGCTGGCCAGCCCGAATGTCGTGTGATCCATCAACAGCCAGCAGAAAACGCAGGCGATGATTCCAAACAGCAAGCCAAGATGGATTTCCGTGCCGGGAATATTGCCGAACATGTTGGCCGCGCCGATCGGCCAGGAGGAGGGATGATCCAAACTCGTCGGATCGTGCATCGGCCCTTCTACGCAATGATTGAGGATTGCCAGCGCGATGTAATTCATCAGCAGGCTGCTGATGGTTTCATTGACGCCGCGGAATTGCCGCAACGCGCCGCAGACGGTGATCCACAGCCCGCCGGCAAGCATGCCGAACGCCACCATCCCGATCTGAACGATCAGCGGCGGTGAATGCGGCAGCAGATGCGCCGCGAGCGCGGCCATCAGACCGCCCATCAATACGCACCCTTCACCGCCGATGATCACCATCCCCACTCGCGCGGGAAGCGCGACGCAGAGTGCCGTCAGGAGCAACGGCGCGGCATGAATAAACGTGTTCCGCCAAGCGTACGGGGTGCCAAAGGCACCCCGCAGCATCACGTGGTAAACGTCAAACGGATTCACCCCAGAACATAAGACGAATAACCCAAAGAGCGCCAACGATACCGCAACCGCAACGATCGAGATGATGATCGCATCAACAAACGAAGCGGGAATCAACCGCTTGGTTCGGAATACGAGCGTTGGCCGCTGTACGTATTGATCAGTCATAAGCAGGCCCTCGCTGTTAAGGTTCGCCGCCTTTTCTCCCTCTCCCCTGTACTCAGGGGAGAGGGTTGGGGTGAGGGGACGAACGCGTGATAGTGGCATGGGCGTCTCGCCCGTGATTCGGTCGAAGACCACGGGCGGGACGCCCGTGCCACTGTCCCCTCACCCTGCCCTCTCCCCTGAGTACAGGGGAGAGGGTTCCCGGAGGATCAGCTTCCCGTACTTCCAACCACACCTTCCACCAGATAATTCATTCCCCACAAGGCATCATCCTGATCGCCGAAGCTCTTGCCGGCGGGAATTACTTCCGCGCCCTTGTTGTCCTTGAGCGGGCCGGTGAACATGTGGAATGTGCCGGCGGTCATCTGCGCTTTAACCGCATCAATCTTCGCCACCGCATCGGCGGGAATCGTCGAGCTATACGGCGACATCTTCACCGCGCCATCCTTCAAGCTGCCCATATAGTTATGCGGCATTGGCTTGCCCGCCTTGAAGTCCTCGACGAACTTCTTGTACATCGGGCCCCAGTTCCATTCGGCGCCGGTGAGATAGCCCTTAGGTGCCAGCGATGAGCCGTTGTAGTGATACCCGCAGCAATAGATGCCGCGCTTCTCGGCGGTTTGGATCATGACCTTGGGGCTGTCGATGTGGCCTGTGACAACATCGATTCCCTGGTCGGCCAGGTTGGTCACGGCGTTGGCTTCTTCATTGGGCAGAAACCAGTCGCCGGTGAAGATCACCGTCAGTGTGCATTTGGGGTTGACGGATTTCGCGCCAAGCTCGAAAGCATTGATATCGCGCAAGACGGGAGTGATCGGCTTGGCCGCCACGTATCCGAGCTTGCCGGTTTTGCTGACCGAGCCCGCCGCCATTCCGCAGAGGTATTCCAGCTCGTCGATGTAGGCGAAGAACGTGCCGATGTTACTCGGATCGCCATCCTTCAGAATGCCGCCGGCGTGAAGGAAGGTGATCTTCGGGTACTTGGGCGCGATCTCCTTCACATGCGGATTGAAGTAGCCGAAGGAGGTGGCAAAGACGAGCGTCGCATCCGACTGCTCGATCATGGTGGCCATCGTCTGCTGGCAATCCTTGGTCTCGGCGATCTTTTCCGCTTCGAGCACCTTCACGCCCGGCATGGTGGAGACGGCGGCCGCGCCCTGGGCGTGGGCCTGGTTGTAGCCGTAGTCGTCCTTGGTGCCGACATAGAGAAAGCCCACCATCAGCGGCTTGGCACTATCCTCTTTGCTGCATCCGGGAAGCGCAGCGCAACAGCCCAGTGCCGCGGCAAACGCCAC